>JAYFPG010000019.1:0-96494 GCA_034928085.1 Paludibacter sp. | reverse complement strand
TATCAATGCAATTTTTTGATTGTTTTTCAGTTCGGCAAATGTACAATATTTTTTTCAATTCTCTGATTATAGAACGAAAAAAATTATTTTTATTGTTAAAACAATCCTAAATTACTGGTTTTCTTGTTTTTTTTTGATTTTGCATAAAATTTTTCTCTGAAAATACGTTAATATATCATTTGGTTACTCATTTTATTGGTGAGATAGTTTTTAAAATGATGTATCTTTGGAAGTTTTTTGTGACTTCTCTATTGTTCTGAAATAAAAATTGTTGGATGAGAATAAAAGTTGCTTTATTATTGTTATTGGCAGGGTCTGCCGGTATTGTTTCTGTTTCAGCAGGAAATGGTGTGTTTCAGTTTCTCGACTTGCCGGTTTCATCTAGAATGGCAGCATTGGGAGGGAAGAATGTTTCAGTTGCCGATTATGATATCAATTTTGCGCTGTTAAATCCTGCTTTGTTAACTTGCAAATCGGACAACACGATTGGATTGAATATGGCGAATTATCTTGCAGATATTCGGTTTGGAACGGCTATTTATGGCAAGTCGGTCGGTAAGAATCAGTTTGCCCTTGGTGTTCAGTATGTAGATTATGGAACATTCAAAGAAACGACAGAATACAACGAGATAATCGGGGATTTTACCGCTAAGGACATCTCAATGAGTTTGATATACAGCAGGATGATTACTGAAGGATTGTATGCCGGAGCAGCGCTTAAACCGGTATATTCCGTCGTTAGCCTGACCGGGGGGAGTTATATGTCGTACGGTGCTGCTGTGGACTTGGGACTGAGTTACCAACATCCTGGCCAGTTGTTTTATGCGGGTCTGGTTTTACGCAACATGGGAACGCAATTCAAAGGCTATTATTCTGATGAAAACGGACAGCACATAGAACCATTACCTTTTGACATTCAATTGGGGGTGTCTCATAAACTGGAACATGCCCCTTTCCGTTTCTCGTTTACCTTTCACAATCTCCATGACTGGGATTTAAGATACATCAACAATAAAAACTCGATGCTTGAGTATGACCGGGTAGATGTGACCGACGAAATTCCGGTAATTGATAATATTTTCAGACATGCCATAATTGGTGTCGAATTTTTACCAGGCAAAAATCTCTATATTGCTGCCTCGTATAATCATCGTCGGCATCAGGAACTGAAAATGGACGGTTTTAAAAGTATGGCCGGCTTTTCATTTGGAGGAGGAATCAAAATCAGTCATTTTCAGGTTGGTTTTGGTACAAGTCAGTTTCAGGTTGGTAACACGGCTTATATGTTTTCTATTTCCACATCTCTGAATGATTTCAGACTTTAATGAAAATTTATGAAAAGAATTATTGTCGCCATTGATGGATTTTCTTCCTGCGGAAAAAGTACTATGGCTAAACAATTAGCCCATGAAGTGGGTTATATCTACGTTGATACCGGTGCCATGTATCGTGCTGTTTCTTTGTATTGCATGCGCAACGGTTGGATGGATGCTGAAAGTATGGATGTTGAAAGCATTGAAAGTAATATTGGAAGTATTCAGCTTGAGTTTATAAAGAGCCAACAAGGGAAAGCTGAAATCTATCTCAATGGTGAAAATGTGGAAGCTGAAATCCGAACGCTTGAAGTTTCAAACGGAGCCAGTCGCGTGAGTACGTTAGGGGCAGTCAGGAGAGAGTTGGTCAGACAACAGCAAATGATGGGTGTTGAAAAAGGCATTGTGATGGATGGTCGTGATATTGGAACTGTCGTTTTTCCTGAGGCAGAGTTGAAAATATTTCTGACCGCTTCACCCGAAATCAGAGCCCGGCGCAGGATGGATGAGTTGAGTGCAAAAGGAGAGACAGTGTCGTATGAAGAGGTGCTTGCCAATGTGAAGGAACGGGATGACAGGGATCAGAACAGAAAAGAAAGTCCGTTGAAAAAGGCTGAAGATGCCATTGTAATTGACAATTCAGCACTGAGTATTGTGGAGCAACAGGAAATTTTAAGATCATTATTTGATGAAAAAATAAAATGATAAAACTCTTTACTACCATATAAGTCATATAAGGAACATATAAGCTTTTTATAATTTTTAGAAAGTAGTTTTACACTACGCAAACAAAACTTGCATGTTTCTTATATGACTTATATGGTAATTTAAAATGTTAGAAAAGTGAACATAGAAATAGATAAAAAGTCAGGTTTTTGTTTTGGTGTGGTTAAAGCCATTGCCAAAGCAGAAGAGGAATTGGCGAAAGGTGAAGTGTTGTACTGTCTGGGCGATATTGTCCACAACGGAAAAGAAGTGGAGCGTTTGGAAAAAATGGGCATGATAACGATAAATCATGAGCAGTTTGCTCAGCTCCATGACGCAAAAGTATTACTGCGTGCGCACGGTGAGCCTCCTTCAACGTATGAAACGGCTCAAAAGAATAACATTACCCTGATTGATGCTTCTTGTCCAGTTGTGCTGAAATTGCAGTCAAGAGTAAAGACAGCTTTCGATACATCCAGAGAAGATGAGACTCAGATTGTGATTTATGGTCAGCACGGTCATGCGGAAGTAAACGGGTTGGTTGGACAAACGGGTGGCAATGCAATAGTCGTCGAGAAAGAATCGGATTTGTCAAAAGTAGATTTTTCAAAAAACATTCGTTTATTCTCACAGACCACCAAATCATTAGAAGGATTTAATCATTTGATTCAAAATATCTCAAATCAGAAACAGGAAGAATCAAAGTTTGAATATTCTGATACAATTTGCAGGCAGGTATCAAACAGAATCCCAAATATTACTACCTTTGCACAGCAAAACGATATCGTGATTTTCGTCAGCGGGAAAAAGAGTTCCAACGGAAAGGTGCTGTTCCAACACTGTAAAAGCATTAATCCAAACTCTTATATTGTCTCGGAGCCATCAGAAGTGCTGGAGCTTAATCTCGATTTAACGAAAAAAATCGGTATCTGCGGAGCTACCTCCACGCCCATGTGGCTTATGGAGCAGGTGGCAGAAACATTAAGCACATTGGAAAAATAGTTTTTTATGGGATTAGGGATAAAATGTATCGGGATGCTTACTTCCGGAGGAGATGCTCCCGGAATGAATGCCGCCATAAGGGCAGTAACCCGTGCCGCCATTTTCAATGGCATTCGGGTAAAAGCAATCTACAGGGGTTATAAAGGCTTGATAACCGGAGAAATAAAAGAGTTTCAAACTGAAAATGTGAGTAACATCATACAACAGGGTGGTACGATACTTAAATCAGCCAGATGCATGGAATTTAAAACTCCGGAGGGTCGCAAAGCGGCTTATGATAACCTTGTACGCGAGGAAATTGATGCACTGGTTGTGATAGGGGGAGATGGGACATTTACCGGCGCCCGCATTTTTTCTCAGGAATATAATATCCCTATCGTAGGCCTTCCGGGTACTATTGACAATGATTTATACGGAACTGATTCTACCATTGGTTACGATACAGCCCTCAATACCATCATTGATGCGGTAGATAAAATACGTGACACCGCGAGTTCCCACGAAAGATTATTTTTTATTGAAGTGATGGGTAGAGACGCCGGATTTCTGGCACTGAACAGTGCGCTTGCATCCGGAGCTGAAGCAGCCATCATTCCGGAAAGAGAAACCAAAGTTGACCAACTGGAAGAATTAATCAGCAACGGTTTCAGAAAATCGAAAAACAGTAGTATTGTAATCGTTTCAGAAAGTAATATAACCGGAGGAGCAAACGGTTTAGCAGAGCGTATGCGTAACGAACATCCCGAATACGATGTACGTGTCTCTATTCTCGGTCATATCCAGCGGGGCGGGTCCCCCACTGCCTACGATCGTATTATTGCCAGCCGCATGGGAGTTGCAGCAATTGATGCGCTGATGGATGGCTTGCGTAACATTATGATTGGCATTGTGAATAATGAGATTGTTCATGTGCCTCTTTCAAAGGCGATTAAAGATGATAAGCCAGTGAATGAAAATCTGATTGGGGTTTTACAGATACTGTCAATTTAATGTAATATCTCTGGTTTGAAAATACTTTTAAAGAGTGATATGCCGTATTTTGTTCTTTTAGTGTATGTCCTGTAAGTTTCTTTTTTCCAATCGAAATCTTCTTTCCAGAATGACTTAGGCGAAACATAGCAATAAGCAGGATTTTCTTCCACCTTCTGGTCGTTAATCTCATTTGCACGCTCAAAATCATCAGGTTTTATGAACGTGATGTTCCTGTACTTGCATTCATTTTCAAGTTTCAGGATTACTGTATTTAGTTTTTGGTAAAATAGCTCATCCGTCTTTACCTCTTTAATTTCCCCGCCAATATCTCTGAGTGCTCTTAGTTGTAAGATGTCGGTAGAAAAATCTCCATAAACGTCAAAGAAGTCTGATAACTCATCGATATTGAGGTGATTGATTGTGAAATTTAGTCGAAGTTTGAAGGATGGAAAGTCAGCTTTAACTTTTGATAAAATCTTGAGTGTCGAGATTAATTTCTCGAATGAAGCATTACGCATCAGATTTTCGTACGTTTGAGCAGTAACCCCGTGTATTGAAATCGTTATTTCATCTAATCCAGCTGCTAAAAGCTTAATTATTTCATCTTCGGTGAGGAGATTGGCATTTGTAGTCATGGAGATGTATTTAACGCCATATTCTCGTCCCAATCGAATAATTTCAGGATTGTGTTTGTATAAGGTTGGTTCTGCGCCGCATCCAATCTGGAGTTTGTAAGTATTACCAAAAATTGCGTGGGCTAATTTTTTTATATCAGCTTTATCAATGATTCCTTTTAATTCTTTTCTCTTTTCTTCATTGCTGAAATAACAGGATAGGCATCTTAGATTGCAACCCAACACGGGATCAAAATAAACCATGAGATAACGCTGACGAGTCACATGTGCTAACCAAATTACTGTATTCCTTATAAAGGATGATCTGATTAATCGATTAATTTGCTGTAGTTTGTATATCTTCATGTTAAATGTAAATTAGATTTTGACAGCATTTACACCTTTATGTCTTTAATCATCAGTTGGATAGTTGTGTTTCCATTAAAATTATTTTCTTCCAGAGTATAACAAATATCAAGCGGTTTCATTGATTTCAGGTGGTCGTTGAATTCGTACATTCCGAAAGCAATTCCATTCATCACGTTTTCTGAACTTGGGTCAACCAATTCCAGTTTGAGGTGTTCCTGTTCTCTTCCTACCAGACGACTGGAGCCGTAGTCCATTACTTTTTTGGTGGAAAAAACTGGTTTCATGTTACCCGGGCCAAATGGGCCAAATTGTTTCAGCACATTGAAGAACTTGGGTGTAATGTCTTTGAAATCAATCAGGGCATCAATGTCAATCTGAGGAGACGTTTGTTCTTCCGTAATATTGGCTGAAACATATTGTTCAAAACGTTCTGTGAAAACCGGTACATTTTCTTCTTTCATCGATAAGCCCGCTGCATAGCGGTGTCCGCCGAAATTTTCCAGTAGATCCCTGCATGCATCGATAGCACTATAAATATCAAATCCCGGAACAGAGCGTGCGGATCCGGATGCCAGTCCGTTAGAGCTCGTCAGTACAATTGAAGGTTTGTAGAACTCCTCAGAAAGACGGGATGCAACGATTCCGATAACACCCTTATGCCAGTCGGGTTTATATACGACGATTGATTTTCTTTTAATGTAGATGTTGTCAGAAGCAATTAGTTTGATGGCTTCATCCGTGATGTTTTTATCTAAATCCTTGCGATCGTTGTTGTATTCATTAATTGTGTCACTTTTCAGTTTCGCAAAACTGGTGTCATTTGAAACCATTAGCTCTACAGCCTCAGAGGCCAGTTTCATCCTGCCGGAAGCATTTATCCTCGGACCGACTTTGAAAACAATATCAGAAATTGTAATTTCTTTTTCTGATAATCCGCAAACTTCCAAAATACTCTTAACGCCGATACTCGGATTTGTGTTAAGTTGTTTAAGTCCGTAATAAGCAAGAATCCTATTCTCTCCAGTGATTGGCACGATGTCGGAAGCGATGCTTAGCGCGAGCAAGTCCAACAGCGGGATTAACTCTGAAAATGGAATGTTGTTTCTTTGTGCAAAGGCTTGAAGCAACTTAAACCCAACGCCACAACCGGAAAGGTGTTTGTACGGATAATTGCAGTCAGGTCTTTTGGGGTCAAGAACCGCGATTGCCTCAGGTAGTTCTGTGTCCGGTGTATGATGGTCGCAAATTATAAAATCAACATGATGTTCGTTGGCATATTTGACTTTTTCTATGGCCTTGATGCCGCAATCAAGCGCGATGATAAGTTTTACATCATTCTTAAGGGCATAATCAATTCCTTGAATTGAAATGCCATAACCTTCGAGATACCTGTCAGGGATGTAAAAATCCACATTGCTGTAGAATTTCTTCAGAAATTTATAAACCAGAGAAACTGAGGTAGTGCCATCTACGTCATAATCTCCGTAGATTAGTATCTTTTCATTTTCCTGAATTGCTTCTGTGAGTCTGTTCACGGCTTTTTCCATATCCGCCATGAGAAAAGGGTCGTGCAGGTTTGCAAAGTCAGGGCGAAAAAACCGACGCGCTTCTTCAAATGTGTGAATGCCCCGTTGTACTAACAATTTTGAAAGTATTGGGCTGATATTCAGTTCGTTTGAGAGGGTGTTCTGTATGTCGGATTGTTCGTTTGTAAGGGTTTTAAATATCCATTTGCTTGTCATTTGATGTTACTTTTTTAAAGTTGTAAAGGTAGTACATTTTTTTTTAATGCAACCAAAAGAGATTGTTAAGATAGTTTAGTGTATGTGATATCAGACTTTTATCATTCCAATTATAATGGAGATTCCGCATTTTAATATATTTATGTATCTTTGTTGCGCTTAATACTGATTTTTATGGACAGTATGCATTTTGTGTTGTTATGAATACTAAAAAGCTACTTTTTAAATACTTATTTTATGATGTGTTAGCAGCCCTTCTGGTTTGGCTAGTATTTGTTGTTTTCAGGAAAGTAATCAACGACATTCAGGTCATGCATAACTTTGAGGTGCTTTTACCCAGCCGGTATCATCTTTTTACTTTACTGTCTTTTCCTTTCTATTGTGTTTTTATCCATTACCTGACCGGTTTTTATCTGAATATACAAAATAAAGCAAAAATCAACCTGCTTTTAACAACCGTTGTTTCTTCCCTGATTATATCCATAACCGTTTTTTTTGTACTTAAACTAGGAGACGTGATTGTGTCCTATGAGTATTTTTATTATTCATTGTTCGTGTTGTTTCTGCAGTTATTTGTGATTACCTACACTTTCAGGAGGTTGATCTTTATGCAGGTACAGCATAACTTCAGATCTAAGAAGTGGACATTAAACACCATTATCATCGGAGATGGACATAATGCACAGAAAATTGCGCAGGATATTGAGAAGCATGGTTATCAGTATACTTTTACAGGCTTTGTTTCTGCATTCAAAAAGTCACAAATTCACGGGGATAAGTTATTAGGTGGTTTTTATGATATTGAATCCATTATCAATAGGTACGACATCAGAGAGGTGATTGTGGCATTAGAAAGTGATACGAATGATACAAACCTGTTTAAAATCATCAACCAGTTATACAAGTATAACGTAGAAATCCGGTTCACGCCACGTTTATATGAAATACTGACAGGGAGTGCGCGTATCAGTACTTTAGGGATTAATCCGCTGGTTAGTATAACCCAGTTGAACATGGCGGCTTGGGAGGTGAGTGTAAAACGGCTTATTGATATTATTGCCTCTTTACTGGCACTGTTGTTTTTGTTGCCGGTCTTTATCTATTATGCCATCAGAATCAAACGTGACTCCAAGGGTCCTGTCTTTTTTGTACAGGAAAGAATAGGACGGTATGGGGAGCCTTTTAAGATGGTTAAATTCAGAACAATGTATGTGAACTCGGAAAATGGGACTCCTCAGCTTAGTAGTGCATTTGATGACCGGATTACGCCTATTGGCAGGATATTGCGAAAGTATCGAATCGACGAGCTTCCACAGTTCTGGAACGTGTTGAAGGGCGATATGAGCTTGGTCGGGCCACGTCCTGAACGCCAATATTATATCGATCAGATTATCAAGGAAGCACCATATTATTGTTTGTTGTATAAAATCCGTCCGGGTCTTACATCCTGGGGACCAATTAAAATCGGGTATTCTGATACAATTGAGAAGATGATAGAGCGCCTTAATTATGATATAATCTACATTGAAAACATGTCGTTGTTCAATGACCTGAAGATTCTGATTCTTACGATTGAAATTATTTTTAAGGGTAAAGGAATGTAAAAGTTTTTCTATCTTTGTGGCTTGCATTCGTTGAACATGGGAAAGAGAAATTGGTATATAAAAATGATTGCCTGGCGTGAAAACAATATTAAGCAACGCCAGTTTGTGCTTATCTTAAGTGTTATCGTCGGATTTTTCGCGTCTGTTGCGGCAAACCTGCTTAAATCAACCATCCATTTTATTCAGCAGTTGTTGACGAACAGTTTCAGTCGTTTCGAAGTGAATTACTGGTATCTTGTTTTTCCCGCAATTGGTATATTGATTGCCTCGCTTTTTGTTCGTTACATTGTTAAAGATGATATCAGTCATGGGGTAACCCGTATTTTGTACGCCATCTCTCAGCGGAAAAGCATCTTGAAATTACATAATGTATGGTCATCTTTGGTTGGCAGCTCCTTTACCATCGGCTTTGGTGGCTCGGTCGGAGCCGAGGCCCCGATTGTACTTACAGGGTCAGCTATCGGATCGAATTTAGGAAAGTTCTTTAAGATGGACCAAAAGACCCTGATGCTTTTAGTCGGATGTGGTGCCGCAGGTGCCATCGGGGGCATCTTCAAGGCCCCGATCGCGGGTTTGGTGTTTACGCTGGAAGTGCTGATGCTGGACATGACCCTGGCGTCGGTTGTTCCCATCATCATTTCTTCGGTAACAGCAACAACTTTTACCTATATTTTCTCAGGAAGTGCCTTTATGTTCCAGTTTGGTTCATATCAACCTTTTGATGTAGACAGAATACCACAATTTATTATTTTAGGTATTGTATGCGGGTTGGTTTCTCTCTATTTTACCAGGGGCATGAACAAAGCGGAAGGTTTCTTCAGGAGAATAAAAAAACCAGTCTGGAAACTTGTTGTTGGGGGTTCCATCCTGAGTTTGCTGATATTTTTCTTTCCTCCGCTATATGGTGAAGGTTATGACACCATTGAGGCGTTGATTAACGGAAATTCGGCATCGGTACTCGACCGAACCTTCTTTTTACAATTGGGAGATAGTCCGTGGGTACTGATTAGTTATCTGTCACTAATCGTTTTTTTTAAAGTTTTTGCTACCGCTGCCACCAATGGAGCCGGAGGAGTTGGTGGGATTTTTGCGCCGTCTCTCTTTCTGGGTAGTTTGACCGGTTTTGTTGTGGCGACTATCGTTACCATGCTGGGTTTTGAGGCTTCGCTGGAGAACTTTTCCCTGGCGGGTATGTCAGGAGTTATGTCGGGAGTTATGCACGCACCGTTAACAGGTATCTTTTTAATTGCAGAACTTACCGGTAGTTACAACCTGTTTATGATGCTGATGATTGTATCCACCGTTTCCTATCTTACTATCATTATTTTCGAGAAACATAGTTTGTACGCCATGCGTCTGGCACAAAAAGGCGAGCTAATCACCCATAATAAGGACAAGGCGGTGTTAACGCTAATGAGAACAGAGAATGTAATAGAGACTGATTTACAAATTCTAAATCCGGAGATGACATTGGGAGAGTTGGTAAAGATAATCTCGAAATCGAATAGGAATATCTTTCCAGTGATAGAAAAGGGAACTGGCGTATTGCTCGGTATTGTGTTGCTGGATGAAGTCAGGAATATCATGTTCAGGCCTGAGTTGTATGGTCGTTTTACGGTGAAGCAACTGATGATTTCACCGCCTGCCACCATAAATCAGCAATTACCCATGGAAAAGGTGATGCAGATATTTGAGGATACCGGTGCCTGGAATCTGCCGGTGGTAGATCAACAAAAAAAATATATCGGATATGTGTCTAAATCCAAGATATTCAGTTCGTACCGGCATGTGTTGGTGCATTTTTCAGATGAATGATATTAATGTAGAGACGCCCTATTAGGGCGTCTCTATCTGAGATTTTTTAATTGTAAATCAACAATAATGAAAGACGATAATAAAATGAGTTATTCTGATGCTGTTTCAGAATTGGAAACGATATTAAAAAAGCTTGAAAATACAGATGAAGTGAACATGGATCTTATTTCATCGAGGGTAAAAAAGGCCTCGGAACTGATGGCGTTTTGCAAGAAACAGCTACACACTCTTGACGGGGAGTTAGAAAAAATGATAGCAAACCTGGAAATTTAAGGTTATTTTGGCATAAAAAAACGCCTAAGATGCAAAAATAAGCGTGGTATTGTAAAAAAATATTACGCTTATTTTGTGTTTAATTACGTTTTGAATGAAAAATAATATGTCACTTTGTTTGTTTTGGATTGTGATGTTTTAACGTTCAGATATATAGCGTATTGGGTGTGCTTAGGCTTGTGTTTTATGTAGGTTTCATAAACCAAAATTACATATTTATAGTATAAAAATAACGCAAACTGATGAATATTTTGTAAATTTTTTTTCAATTTGTAAGCTTGACCTATTGTTTTTTAAATTTCAATCGTCTATATTTGTCGGTTGAAAAAAGTCAAAAAGTATCAATAAACTTGAAGTTAAATAAAAAATGGTAAATTTATGAGAAAACTAACTTTCTTATTTGCCTGCTTATTCATAGCAGGCGTAAGCATGGTGCTTGCTCAGACTTCCATTTCGGGGAAAGTGATTTCCGCTGAAGATGGGGAGGCAATCGTAGGAGCAACTGTGATGGTGAAAGGTACCACAACGGGTACGATTACCAATGTAAATGGAAACTTTACAATTTCATTGCCGGGGACAAACAGAACGCTTGTGGTTTCATATGTAGGTATGGAGACAGCAGAGGTTCAGGCATCTCCGAATATGGTTGTTCGCCTGAATTCAGATGCTGCTGAGTTGGAGGAAGTGCTGGTAGTTGCGTACGGTAATGCAAAGAAATACTCCTTTACGGGGTCAGCTGCGACTGTAAAAAGTGAAAACATTGAAAAAAGAAAGGTATCAAACGTAACAAAGGCATTAGAAGGAGTGGCCACAGGTGTTCAGGTAACATCAGGTTCGGGACAGCCCGGATCTGGAGCTAACGTTTACATCAGAGGGTTAGGTTCCATAAATGCTTCAAACTTACCTCTTTATGTTGTTGATGGTATTCCTTACGATGGAAATATCTCTGCAATCAATTCTAATGACATTGAAAGCGTAACTGTATTGAAAGATGCTTCAGCCGGAGCATTATACGGAGCACGTGGTGCAAACGGTGTTATTATGATTACTACTAAAAAAGGGAAATCAGGAAAGGCTGAGTTGAATTTCAAGGCAAACTTTGGATTAGCTAGTAGAGCAATTCCGCGTTATGAGACAATGAAATCTCAGGATTTTATTGAAGCTGCTTTTTCTGCATTCTATAATGAACAAATTGATAATGGTGTTGCTCCTGATATGGCCGGTGCTGGTGCACTTGTTGAAATGGTAAGCGGTGGACAGCGTATTTTTGGTGCCAACCAAATGTATAACCCGTACAATTATGACGTTGCCAACCTGATAGATCCTGCTACCGGTAAAATACGCAGCGATGCTACCTTGTTGTGGGAAGATGATTGGTTGGATGAAGTTACACGCGGTAATGCACTTCGTCAGGAGTATACATTCGACATGAGAGGTGGTAATGATGTAACCAATTATTTTGTTTCATTTGGTTATCTTGACCACAACGGATTGCTCGAAACAACAAATTTCAAGCGGTATTCAGGAAGAACCAATGTTGATTCGAAACCATTAGATTGGATTGCGTTGGGTTTAAATAGTAACTTCTCACGTACTGAATCAAATTATCTTGGTGCTACCGGTAGTTACACCAGTAATGTTTGGTCTTCTGCTCAAATGATGGGACCGATTTTTCCAATTTATTTAAGAGATAGAAATAATAACGGGGCATTTAAATTAGATGAATTTGGAGAGAAACAATTTGACTATGGTGCAAGTCGTCCGGCTGGTCAGCAGGGTGATTTCAACTCTATAGCCACTTTGTATGATGACTTATACAACCAGAAAATCAACAACGTTTCATCACGTGGTCATGTTATTTTAGGTGATACACAGTCAGGCTGGGCTAAAGGGTTGAAATTGTCATTTACGTTGGGTGCAGACTACTATGGTCTCGATCAGTTGGAGTATTACAATCCGTTCTTCGGAAATGCCAAAGATTCAAAAGGCCGGGTTACTAAAACCAGCACTACGATGTTTAGTTATACTGCCAACCAGATGTTGAGTTATAATACTGAAATTGGAGGCTTGCATCATATTGATGCCATGGTTGCACACGAATACTATGATTTGTCGATTGATAGAGTTGAAGCTGAAAAAACAGGTTTCCCATTCGGCGGATTATATCAACCTGACGGTGCTTCAACCGTATTTAATGCAAGTGGTTCAACCGACAGCTACCGTATTGAATCGTATCTTGGTCGTATCAACTATGATTATGCCGACAAGTATTACTTGTCAGCCAGTTTACGTCGTGATGCATCTTCGCGTTTCCATAAAGATTATCGTTGGGGTAATTTCTGGAGTGTGGGCGGTAACTACCGTGTTTCTAATGAGTCATTTATGGAAGATTATTCTTCTTGGTTAGACAATATGTCGATTCGTGCCAGTTATGGTGTGCAGGGGAATGATAAGATATTAAACTCTGATGCTACAAGTAATTATTATGCCTGGCAGGCACTTTACGATTTAGCATGGTCTAATGCAAGTGAAGCCGGAGCTTTGGTTACTTCAATTCAGAATGAGAAAGTATCTTGGGAAAAGAATGCTAACTTCAATGTTGGATTAGATATTTCAGTCCTGGATAAGAAAGTAGAAGGATCAATCGAATACTATCAAAGGAGAACTTCTGATTTGTTATTGAATTACCCAATGCCATTGTCTACAGGTTTTAGTGGTTATTCGAGAAACTCTGGAAGTATGTTGAACACCGGGTTGGAATTAACACTTACTGGACAACTGATTAAAACAAAAGACCTGCAGTGGAATGCTACATTGATGGCTTCTACAATCAAGAACGAAGTACTCAAGTTGACTGATGAAGGAAAAGACATTACATCAGGTACTCGTATTATCCGTGAAGGTGAGGCGTTCCAATCGTATTATTTACCAAAGTCCGCAGGCGTTGATCCGTTGACCGGCGTGCCTCTTTACTGGGCTACTGTAAATAATGCAGGTGATGACGTTGATCCGTATGTTACTTCAAGTTCTGTGTTGGCTAATGCCTCCCGTTACATTGCCGGTGACATGTTCCCGGACTTGTTCGGATCAATCAGTACAGACCTGAAATATAAATCTTTCGATTTCTCAGCTACAGCTACTTATTCAATCGGAGGAGAAATGATAGATGGAGTTTATCAGCAAATGAGAAGCTTCTACTATCCAGCACAAGCCAAACACGTTGATTTACTCCGTGCCTGGAGAAAACCCGGAGACATAACCGATATTCCTAAATACGTGTTGGGAGGATCAATTACTTATACAGATGACATGTTGTTTGATGCTTCATACTTCTCTATCAAGAATGTAACATTAGGTTATACTCTTCCTTCAGCTATTGCTAAGAAAGCAGGTTTACATGCATTAAGAGTGTATGCTACAGTTGATAATTTATACATGTTTACATCTCTGAAAGGGATGAATCCTCAATACAGCATCACTGGAGGAACAGATTATGCATATGCACCTGAAAGATTGGTGTCATTTGGTGTTGATGTAAAATTTTAATGTCTAACTAATTAGATTACAAAAACATGAAAAAGTTAATATATTTATTATTGATAGGATTTTCCTTCGTGGCACTGAATTCTTGTGAGGAAGGCCTGTTAGATACCGCTCCAACGGATCAGGTATCAAGTGTGACAATTTTTGAAACCCCCGAAGCGGCTCAGGTTGCATTAAACGGTGTTTATCGTGCAATGCATCAACCGGGTTGGGGAGGAACAGATCCCGGTTGGTCGGCTGAGAACCCCGGTTATTTTGCTACTCCGGTTGTGAAAGACTTGCACGGCGAGGATCATTTGATGGCTACACAGGGTCAGGGATGGTTTTACTTCGACTATGCATTCAACGTGGACTCAGATCAACCTGGTGTTGTAGGTCGTCAGTATTCTCAATGGAACTTCTATTATACCATTGTATCGCAGGTTAATTACGTAATCGCAAATGAAGATAACCTTGTGGCCATGGGCTCCAAGGGGAAAGATGTGGTTGGACAGGCGTATGCATTGCGCGGCTTTGCTTATTTAGCTTTGTATGAGTGGTTCTGTAAAGGTAATTATGCTGTAAACAGCACTACTCCGGGTGTTCCTATTTACACGGAACCGACAACCGCTGAAACCGTTGGGAAACCACGCGGAACTGTTGCAGATGTGTTTGTTCAGATCAATAGTGACTTTGATAAAGCAATTGAAGTTTTTGATGGTGCTGCAACTCAATCGCACATCTCGCATGTTGATAAATATGCTGCCTACCTGTTGTGGGCACGTGCAGCACAAGTGCAGGAAAACTGGGACAATGCTTTGTTGTATGCAACTGAAGCACTGAAAAAACCAGGACTTTCCCGCGTTGCAACGCTTGATGATTTGGGTGCTTTTAACGATAAGACTTCAAGCTCTGTTATGTGGGCATTTGAGGTTATTGCAGATCAGACAGGTCCATATAGTTACTTCTTTACACACATGGATCCGGAAGGTGGATACGGTGCCAGAGCTTTCCAGTGTATCGACAAAGGTTTGTGGGATAAAATCCCGGCTACTGATGCCCGTAAGAATACCTGGTGGTCGGTAGGTAAAAATGAGTTTGGTGATGATGGTGAATATACTGATTATGTACAAACCAAATTCCGTTTTTCTGATAAGGTTACAAATTTAGGTGATGAGTTTTTCTTACGTGCTGAAGAAGCCATTTTGATTGCTGCTGAAGCAAACATAAGAAAAGCAAGTCCTGATTATGCTGCAGCACGTGCATTGCTGACCGAGTTAGGGGATAAGCGTGATACAAATTATGCCGCCCGTTTGGCAACATTTACTGACAGTAATACATACAATACCGATACAAGAGGAGCTTTCACAACCCTGATGGATGAAGTGTTGTTCCAACGTCGTATTGAATTATGGAGTGAAGGATTCGGTCGTGCTTATGATTTGCGTCGTTTGAATCTGGGTTACACAAGAACCTATGACGGAAGTAATCATCCCGTTAAACGGACATTGATTCCCGGAGATCCTCGTTTTGTTACTCTGATTCCTCAGAAAGAATTTGATAGCAATGAATCGTTTACGGTAGCTGACCAGAATCCGAGATAACATATTATTAGTAAAAATAAAACAATCAATGAAATATGAAAAAGGTATTATCATTAATAAGCATTTTGAGTTTGGTGTTGATGTTCAACGCTTGCTCGGAAGAAGAAGGGACATTGTTTGAATTAGGTGAAAATGACTACTGGTCGTTTCATTCGGATGAACAAACAGTTAATGCCACCGAAGCCGGTAAATCTGCCGTTTATTTGTATCACATCAACGATGCAAAGGTATCACCGGTTAATATTACAGTAGATTACATCGGCGGATCTGAATCAGTTCTCTCTGTTTCTCAAACGAGTATTAATGCAGTTGACGATGCAGGTAATAAAGCTGCCATTGAAATCACCTATGACATAAACAACTTGGAATTTAATGTGCCCTATAAATTGGAGATTTCTATCCCGGTTCAGGAAGGTTATGCCCTGGAGGGACAATTGATAGATACAGTTAAGGTTACTGTTATTCGTCCATTGACATTTGTGGAATTAGGGGTGGGTTCATTTACTTCTGCTTCTTTTGAAGATACGTGGGAACAATTGGTTCTTTCGGCAAATGAGACACCAATGTATCAATTACCTGATTGCTTCGAAAAAGGTAAGCCAATTAATATTGTGATTAATGGTGATGGAACAGTGACCATCCCGGAACAGGCTGCTTGGAACTATAATGCTGCTTTAGGTGATGTATTTGTAAGTGGTACGGGTACTGTGGCCGGTAATGTTGTTACGATGAATCTGGAACATGTTGTAAAATCAATCAATTATAGTTTTGGCGTATTTGCAGAGGTGCTAACCTTGCCTGCAGAGTAGAGTCCCTCTATTGACTTAATCTAATCAACGAGACAGTTTATATAACTGTCTCGTTTTTTATGCTTCTCATATAACTTCTGTAATTAATTACCTGTTAGGATTGTGATTAATGAACGCCTCATCTGGTTGCGATTGAACGATGTATATCGTTCAGGTGTGACGATGCTCATCGTTCTACCATGACGATGTACATCGTTCAGTAATAACACACTGTTGTGTCAGATGTAGGTTATTAGGCTTATTAAACAAAAACACCTGTCATGGTGTGAGCCGTGACAGGTGTTTCGTTTTTTGTTATAACTGAGATAACCGGGAAGATTATCGTCTTAACAATTCAACTTGTTTTCTTGTTTTGCTGATGCGTTTGTTTATTTGCATGAACTTCTCGTTGATTGGTTTTTTCAGGGATTTAAAACCTTTTATTTTCCGGGGAGCTGCGGCTGAACTCTCCTGCGTTCCATCAATATAAGTTAAGGGACCATTGTATGTACCCCAAACTTTTGATCCGATTCTGTCATAAAATTCATATTGAATGCTGTAATTTTCCCCTGATTTTGCTACAGTCATATTGCCTGCATTGAGCGCTTTGGTGGTAGTGGCACCATAGAACCAGGTGCCCCATTGATCTTCATTCTCTGTTTGATAGGCAAAAACAAGTGAAAACGGCACAAGTTGTTGGTAGGTCAATTCAGTCATCATTTGATAGGTACCATCAGGAATATAGTTGTGAACAGAATCAGGTGTGTTAAACTCAATCATTAAAATATCACCTTCCGACTCGCTGTTGTTGAAATCAATTGTTTCTGACCCCAAATACAAAGCGTAATTATTCGTGTGGTTACCTGTTGTGTTTTCTGTTGATTTTGAATTGTAAGCATCTCCAAAGTAGAGTAGAACTCCTTTTGTCAATGCAGGATTAATCTCAACAGGTTTTTCCCGCTGGTCTGATTCATACACAATGCCTTCATAGCTGATTTCAACAATTTCATTGTTTTCCAGCGTAAACTCTCCTTCTATCACGAAGTTGTCACCATTTTTTGTTATTTCGTATGTTCCATCCACAATGGGAACTATATCCATATTATCATTACTGTAACGGATCATAAACGAACCTACCGGCACTTCCTCCCCGTCTTTGTCCTCAACAAAAATTCCGGGGTAAAATGTATAGTTTTCTTCTTCCGATGAAGCGTTAAATGTCCCGGCAGAAAGTGTGTTCTGTGTAAGAGGTAAATAAAAATCTAAGAATAACCTGTAACCATCACCCACTACATAACCCTCATCATCTAAGGAAAGAGAACTTTCAAGTAAACTTAACGTGAAGTTATTGTTGTTTGCGCCATAAATGTCACCCCAGTTTGCAGCATATCCATGCGTAAATACAAGCGATTGTTGGGTTACCGTAACCTGACAACTGTGCGTTTTACCTCCCGTGTTGATTGTTAAAGCGGTACTCCCTGCTTTCAGTGCGGTAATAATAACTGATTTTGTTACGGAACTCAACCCGGAGGTTTTGCTATGTGAATCATCCGTTGTTTCAACGATTGAAATTACCGAGGGGTCATCTATCGTCCATTCAACAGGGAATTTTTCAATGTCGCCGGTAAAACTGATGGTAGAAACCAAGGTGTCGGATTGTCCGACACGTAAAGCGAATGAGTTGTTATCGAAGGAAATTCGCGATACGCCTTCTGTCTCACAGGAAGACAGGATGATTGTACTTAATAAAATAAGGTACAAATAACTGGATAAAAGTCTTTTTTTCATTTTAATTATGTTTGAACCGACAAATATAAAGGAAATAATTGATTATTTATATCATTTCAACAGGGCAAAGTGTATAACTTTGATAAATTTATGTATTTTTGTCGTCCTGATTAAAAATGAATACATTAGCTTTGAAAATTAGATATGACAAAAGATAAAATTATAATGCTGTTTTTGTTGTTCCTCAGTCTGCAACTTTTTTCTCAGGAGCTGATAATTAAAGGCAGGGTGGTGGATGACACAGGTGAGGGGGTGATTGGAGCAACTGTTGTTGTAAAAGGTAGTCAACAGCTTGGTACGGTCACAGACCTGGATGGGAATTTTTCTCTTAAAGCGCCGGGTTCCGACGCGGTTATCATTGTGTCGTACGTGGGCATGGAAACGAAAGAACTTCCTGCTCGTGCTTCCATGAGGATTGTCTTGTCGCCCGACTCAAAAGAGCTCGAAGAAGTGGTGGTGACGGGGATGCTGAAAGTGGATAAGCGCCTATTTACCGGGGCAACCGACCAATTAGATGCAGCGACAACAAAAATTGATGGTATCACGGATGTGAGTCGTGCGCTCGAAGGCCGCTCTGCTGGTGTGTCGGTGCAAAATGTATCCGGAACCTTCGGTACAGCACCTAAAATACGGGTGCGCGGGGCTACCTCTATCTATGGTAATTCCAAACCCTTGTGGGTGGTTGATGGCGTGGTGATGGAAGATGCCATTGACGTGTCGAGCGATGCTTTGTCGTCGGGTAATGCTGAAACGCTGATTTCTTCGGCCATCGCGGGAATTAACGCGGATGACATTGAAAGTTTTCAGATTCTGAAGGATGGTTCGGCCACTTCCATTTATGGAGCCAGGGCGATGGCAGGTGTGGTGGTTATCACCACTAAAAAAGGAAAGGCCGGTGTCAGCCGCGTGAATTATACGGGTGAGTTTACTTCCCGTTTGATTCCGTCCTATACCGATTTTAATATTTCCAATTCGCAACAGCAAATGGGCATCTACCAGGAAATGGAACGGAAAGGATGGCTGGAGTTTACATCACTTGCGGGTGCTGCTAACAGCGGGGTGTATGGAAAGATGTATCAGCTCATCAACCAATATCAGAATGGCAGTTACGGACTGGAAAACACCACAGTTGCCAAAAACGGCTATCTGCGTGAAGCGGAATTTCGTAACACGGATTGGTTCAGCTTGCTTTTTAATAACAACCTGACACAAAACCACGCGGTGAGTATCTCATCCGGTACGGATAAAGCGAGATTTTATGTTTCGCTTTCCGTGTTTGATGATCCGGGCTGGACGAAAGCTTCCTCAGTTGAGCGTTATACAGCCAATATTAACGGATTGTATAATATCTCGGATAAATTGTCACTGACTTTGCTGACAACCGGTTCGTACCGCGAACAAAAAGCGCCGGGAACCCTTAGTCAGGATGTTGATGTGGTAAGCGGTGAGGTGAAGCGTGATTTTGATATCAACCCGTATAGTTTCGCGTTAAATTCTTCCAGAACGCTTGACCCGAAAGAGTTTTATACCCGTAACTACGCGGATTTCAATATCTTTCATGAGTTGGATAACAACTACATCGACCTGAATGTGGCTGATTTGAAGTTTCAGACGGAACTGAGTTGGAAAGTAGTGCGCGGACTCGAAGCCAACTTGTTGGCTGCAATTAAATATCAGTCTTCTTCACAGGAACATCACATCAAAGATCATTCGAATCAGGCAGAAGCTTATCGTGCCGGGATTTTTCCGGAAGATGCGACCATTGCGGAACGAAATCCCCTGTTGTACACAGATCCGGAAGACCCGTATTTAGTGCCGGTTTCCATTTTGCCTGAAGGGGGCATTTACAATCGTACCGCCTATACCATGAAGGGTGTTGATTTCAGGGCTTCGGCGACTTATAATACTTCCTTTGAAGATACGCATATTATGAATTTATTCGGAGGTATGGAAACCGGATCGGTTGATCGTCAGCGCATCTGGTTCCGGGGCTGGGGATATCAGTATGAGAACGGAGGTATTCCATTTTACGACCCGAAGGTTTTTAAACAGGGTAAGGAAGAAAACGCGGATTATTATACCAATACTTCGACCTATACCCGTGATGTGGCCTTCTTTGGTTCGGTTACCTATTCTTATTTGGGGAAATATACGATAAATGGTACAGGTCGTTACGAGGGCTCAAATAAACTCGGGAAATCACAAGCTGCCCGCTGGTTGCCAACCTGGAACGTGTCGGGAGCCTGGAATGCACATGAAGAAGACTGGTTCGATGCTACACTGGGTTCTGTGTTGTCGTTTGGCTCCTTGAAAGCGTCCTATTCGCTTACAGCCGACCGTGGGCCAGCGTTCGTGACCAATTCGCTGGCGGTATATAAAAGTTATACACCCTGGCGGCCAACCGCGGGAGTGGCCGAATCGGGCATCTTTATAGAGGATAATGAAAACAGCGAGCTCACCTATGAGAAGAAGCATGAGTTCAATATCGGGACAAGCCTTGGTTTTCTTAAGAATCGCATCAATGTGGAGGCTGATTTATATACCCGGAGTAATTTTGACCTGATTGGTTTGATTTATACGCAGGGATCGAGTGGTAAGATTGCTCAGTATGCGAATGTTGCTTCGATGGAGTCACGTGGAATTGAATTTACGTTGTCGACAAAGAATATAAACAACAAAGACTTCAGTTGGAATACTGATTTCATTTTCTCAAATGCGATAAACCGGATCACGGAACTCGATTCCCGTTCGAATGTGATACAGTTGGTGTCGGGAGCTGGTTACGCTTTGAAAGGTTTTCCGGTAAGGTCTTTGTTTTCTATTCCTTTCGCGGGTTTGAACGAAGAGGGTTTACCTACTTTCATCAATCAGGATGGAGAGCTAACGCTCACGGATCTCAATTTTCAGGAATTTGAAAAACTGGGATTCCTGAAGTACGAAGGACCATCGGATCCGACCATCACGGGTAGTTTGGGTAATAACTTCAGCTGGAACGGACTAAAATTGAATGTTTTTATAACCTATTCGTTTGGAAATAAAGTAAGGCTGAACCCGGTCTTTGCTGCCCGTTATTCTGACTTGAGTTCGTTGCCTCGCGAGTTTAAAAACCGGTGGGTACTGCCCGGTGACGAAGATTATACTTCTATTCCGGTGATAGCCAGCACCAGGCAGTCTCAAAAGTACCCAAGTTTGAGTTATGCTTACAACGCGTATAACTATTCAGACCAACGTATCGCCGATGGCGGATTTGTCAGGCTGAAAGAAGTTTCGCTGGCCTATGATCTGCCCGGAAAATGGACGGAGCCACTTAAGATCAACAATGCACAACTGAAACTACAGGCAACAAACCTGTTCTTATTGTATGCTGATAAAAAACTGAATGGTCAGGATCCGGAGTTCTTTAACAGTGGAGGGGTAGCTACCCCGATGCCGCGCCAGTTTACTTTGTCCGTTAGGTTTGGAATTTAATAATAGGAGGAAAGAAAAATGAAAAAAAATTATAAAAATTTACCAATTTACCAATTTGCCAATTTGCCAATAAATCGTGCAGATTCAAATAGATTAAGATATTGGCACATTGGTACATTGTTAAATTGGCACATTGTCGTACTTGTTACATTGCTTTTTACTTCCTGCGAGGGTTTTTTGGATACCCTGCCGGATAACAGAACGCAGATTGACACGGAGAAAAAAATCTCACAAGTACTGGTTTCAGCTTATCCGAGTGCCAATTATTCGGTAATGGCAGAATTAAGTTCGGATAATTTTGTAGACAACAATTCAATCCTGCCGGTTAACCTTGCTCCATTCGAACGGATGCACGATGAGATATTCAGTTGGAGCGAGGTAACTTCTTCTACCCAGGAAGATAGTCCCTCCTATGTATGGGAAAGATGTTATGCCGCTATCAGTGCCGCCAATCATGCGCTGAAAGCCATTGAAGAATTAAAACTGAAAGATCCGGATGCAGATATTGATTCTCAAAAAGGTGAGGCCTTGTTGTGCCGTGCTTATAGTCACTTCATCCTGGTGAATATTTTTAGTCAGGCTTATAAAGATGAAACAGCCAGTAAGTCGGATGTTGGTATTCCTTATGTGACTGAACCGGAAACCTCCGTCAATACGACATACATCCGGGAATCGGTGCAGTCTGTTTACACGAAGATTCAGCAGGATCTGGAAGAAGGAATAGCACTGGTTACCGACATGCATTACACGGTGCCCAAGTACCATTTCAATAAGAAAGCAGCTGCTGCCTTTGCAGCAAGATTTTATCTTTACAAAAGAGACTATCAGAAGGTGGTTGATTATGCTGATGTGGTTTTGACTGCTAATCCTTCTACGCTGATGCGTGACTGGACGGTGAGCTACGATAATATTGATGCAATTTCTTATGATTATATCAATACAGAAAAAGCGTGCAACCTGTTGATTGTGCCGACGAGTTCTGTATTTAGCCGGATTTTCGGAACACGCTATGGTCATAATCATGCTGCAATGGCAGGATCAACTTATGGTTCAGGTCCAACTTGGTCAGGTATGTTGCCTTGTTTTAATGGAAAACTATATATTAGTGGACAGCAGGATTACGGGGTGTTTTTTCCTAAATCTTTCGAGATGTTTGAATACACCGATAAGGTGGCCGGGATTGGGTACGCCCATGTGGTGCGTGCTGAATTCACCGTGGAAGAAACCTTGTTGTGCCGTGCAGAAGCACTCATTTACCTGAACAGATTTACCGAAGCTGTTACTGATTTGCAGGTTTGGAACAGTTCTCACCTGGCACCTAATGTCCTTACTGAAACAATCATCCGGAATTTTTATGTACCATCGAATAGCCTTTTTGTGAAAACACTAAACAATGATAAAATGAGTCCGTCTTTCGTGGTTACAGCCGCCCAGCGTCCTCTGATTCATTGTGTGTTGCATTTCAGACGCATTGAAACCATGTTCGATGGATACCGCTGGTTCGACATCAAACGGTATGGAATTGAAATAGAACACAATATTGCCGGAAAAGGAACTGACAAGCTGGTCTATAATGATCTCCGCAGGGCAATTCAATTGCCGCAAGAGGTTATCAGTGCCGGACTCGAACCCAATCCCCGGAAAATAACCCCCGTTTCGTCGGGAAACTTTAAATTAGTGAATAACGAATAGCGAATAGGTTGCCACGTCGGCTTTGCCTCCTCGCAATGACGGAGCGACGACTGGAGTCTGGAGACCGGTGACTGGCGACATAAATTAAAAAACATGAACAAATTAACAATATCCATTCTCCTTTCTCTTCTCCTCTTACTTTCCTGCTCACAGGAAGAGGAGTTTGGTCCGAGCATTTTTGATGTGGAGAATCATTTAGTCGAAGGTTCAGCCAGCTATGAATTTGACAGTTGGCTTAGACAAGCCTACCTTAAACCATATAACGTGGATTTTCGCTACCGGATGGAAGATGTGGGTTCGGATATGGATTATAACTTAGTGCCGACCTCTTTTAACAAAGCCCAACAAATGGCCAGATTGGTCAAGTATCTGTGGTTCGATGTGTATGGAACAGTCGTGAGTCCCGAGTTCTTAAAGGAAAACGGTCCGCGTATCATCCACCTGATTGGTTCGCCTGCCTATAACCCCATTTCGGGCACGATGTTACTCGGGACTGCTGAAGGCGGGTTGAAAGTAACGTTGTTTCGTTGCAATGAATTGGATCCGACCGATGTGGATTTGCTCAATGAATACTATTTTAAGACCATGCACCACGAGTTCGCGCATATCCTGCATCAGAAAAGATTATATCCGGTTGAGTTCGGTATGATTTCCCAAGGCAAATACAATCCCCTAGGCTGGCAGTATAAAACCGATTCCGAAGCAGCTACTCTGGGTTTTGTGTCTCCCTACGCGGGCAGTCAGAATCGCGAAGATTTTGTGGAAATTATTGCCAATTACTTAGTAAAAAGCGATACGCAATGGAGCGATATTTTAGCGTTGGCCTCACAGCCGGGAATTGATATGTATGGTGATACCATTCCCGATGATGGTATCAACGGGCGGGCGATTATCCTCCAAAAGTTGGAAATGGCTAAGAAATGGCTGAAAGAATCCTGGGAGATTGAGATTGATTCTTTACGTGCTGAAATCATCAGAAGACAATTGAATATTAATGAAGTACTGAATTAATATGAAAACATCTACATACATTGTAAATATCGTTGTTTTTGTTTTGCTGGGACTAATACCTGCATGTAAAAACGAAGAAGCGGATATTTTTTCAGCCTCACCGGCGGAAAGACTGAACAAAGCCATCAGCGACTATCAAAACATACTGACAAATGCCGAAAATGGTTGGGAGATGGATTACTTCGCGAATCAGATGAGCCCGGGTTACACCCTGTTGGTCAAATTCAATAAATCTGGGAGTGCCATGTTGGCTGGAAGAAGTGAATTGACAACCAATGGTGCTTACGAGCAGGACAGTTGTTTGTTCGATATTATTGGGGATAATGGCCCGGTGCTGACATTCAATACATTCAGCAAAATACTCCATGTCTTCTCCAATCCCGAAAATCCGGACGGATACGGACTGGAAGGTGACTACGAGTTCGTGATTGTAAAAGCACATCCCGATACGGTTTGGATGAAGGGTAAAAAATACGGAGCTGAAATTATGTTGCGTAAATTATCAGCGGATGTTCAGTGGAAACAGTTTGCAGATGAACGTAGTGAATTTAAAACCTTGTTGTTTTCTGAAAAGGCTCCCGCTTTAACAATGAAAGTTGATAGGACAAATTATACGTTTTCATTGGGTTATTCTGGTGTCTTCTCAGTAAAGCGTACCGGTGCAAATGCGGTTGCTTTTGGTGTCCCGTTTATTGTAACTCAGGATGGCATCAGACTCTATGAGGAAATCGAAATCGAAGAAGTGAAATTTAACAGTTTCAGACTTAATGATGCAAAAAGCGGACTGGTAAGTGTTGAGTCTCCGGAACATACTTTGACAGGAGTCAATGATTTGGCAATCTTCATTAGAGATGATGCCGAAACTGTATGGGATATTTTTCCGGCTGGTTTGAGTTCAACTCTAGATCAAAGTTATAAGGCAATTCTTCAATCGGTTCAAACCTTGTATGGTGCAGATAGTGCATCTTTCTCGCTGAAATATAATACTATTCGAGGTTCCTTTGTGCTTGCGTTCAGTTATACTGTCGGAACGACAACTACCGAGGGTTTGCTTGATTTGAATGTGACTGCGGGTAATAAAGATATGCTGACTGTTTCATACAAAGGAACCGGAGATGCAAAAGGTTTGCAGTTCTACAATGATGTGGAAGGGTTGGATGATTTTGTTTCAGCCATTTCCTCGGCTTTTGCTTTGTCAACCGCAGCTAAGATTAATCCAAAGGAAATAAAATTTACGAAAGCAACCAATCAGCAGGTTTATTTTGCAATTAAGCCAAGATGATGCGAGTTGGATTTTTACATGTTACATCATCGATTAAATAAATATACATCGCCGATGTACAACAGTTACATAACCGATGTAATAGTCTTACATGCCCGATGTATGATCTCTGCATCGCCGATGTATGATCTCTGCATCGCCGATGTAAAATCATTGCATGCCCGATGTGTGTTTGGTACATCGTTGGAATATGGAGCAAACTCAGGGAGCTTTTTCTGAAACTCAGGGAGGATATTACAAAAAGTCCCCCTGAGAAAGTTTATCTCAGGGGGACTTTCAGGTTTGTTGCTATAGTGTTGCCATTTTAATCTGCTTGAAGAAATCATTCCCTTTGTCATCAACCAGAATAAATGCAGGGAAGTCCACTACCTCTATTTTCCAGATGGCTTCCATACCCAGTTCGGGATAAGCCAGACATTCCACTTTTTTGATGCTTTGTTCTGCCAGGATGGCTGCAGGTCCGCCGATAGAACCCAAATAGAAGCCGCCGTATTTCTTGCAGGCCTCTGTTACCTGTTCGCTGCGGTTACCTTTGGCAATCATAATCATGCTGCCGCCTTTCGACTGGAATAAATCAACATACGAGTCCATACGACCGGCAGTTGTGGGGCCGAACGAACCGGAAGCCATGCCTTTGGGGGTTTTAGCCGGGCCGGCATAGTAAATCGGATGATCTTTTACGTATTGCGGTAATTCTTTGCCTTCGTCGAGCAATTCTTTGAGCTTGGCATGGGCAATGTCGCGACCCACAACGATGGTGCCTGATAAAGACAAGCGGGTTGAAACCGGATACTGTTTCAGGGTTTCAAGAATTTCTTTCATCGGGCGGTTCAGATCAATCTTCACGGCATTGCCTTCGCCAGCCTGACGGAATTCTTCAGGTATATATTTTGCCGGATTGTCTTCCAACTTCTCAAGCCATATACCGTCCTTGTTAATTTTCCCTTTGATGTTTCTGTCGGCCGAGCAGGATACTGCCATGCCCACGAAGCAGGAAGCACCGTGACGGGAAAGGCGAATTACGCGCACATCATGCGCGAAGTATTTGCCTCCGAATTGTGCTCCCATACCAAATTCCTGGGCAGCTTTCAGTATTTTTGATTCCATCTCCACATCACGGAAGGCTTGTCCGAGTTCGTTGCCGGTGGTAGGTAATTCATCGTAATATTTAGTTGATGCTAATTTTACGGTTTTCATACATGCATCAGCAGAGGTGCCACCGATAACAAAGGCTAAGTGGTAAGGCGGACAAGCAGCCGTTCCCAGTGTTTTCATCTTTTCGGTCAGGAATTTCTCCAACGAAGCCGGATTCAGCAGGGCTTTTGTTTCCTGAAAAAGATAGGATTTGTTGGCAGAACCACCTCCCTTGGCGATAAATAAGAATTTGTATTCGTTGCCATGGCCAGCCATCAGGTCGATTTGGGCAGGCAGGTTAGTGCCGGTGTTCACTTCATCGTACATATTTAATGCAGCATTCTGTGAATAACGCAGATTTTCATCCCGGTAGGTTTCGTAAATCCCTTTGGACAAAGCCTCTTCATCGGAACCATCGGTATATACATTGTTCCCTTTTTTAGCATAAACAGTTGCGGTTCCCGTATCCTGACAGAAAGGCAATACGCCTTTGGCTGCAATTTCCGCATTCCGGAGCATAGTCACCGCCACAAATTTGTCGTTTTCACTTGCTTCGGGATCAGCCAGGATATTGGCCACCTGTTGCTGATGTTCGGGACGCAGCAAGAAGGAACAATCGCGCATGGCTGTGCGGGCCAACAAAGTCAGTGCTTCCGGGGCCACTTTTAAAATCTCGTGTCCCTCGAAATTTGCCGTGCTGACAAAATCTTTGGTTAATAAATAATACTCCGAGTTGTCTTTTCCCATCGGGAAGGGTTCCTGATACCTGAATTCTTTTGCCATAAATATTGTACAATTTTAATGACTGCAAATTTACAGATTTTTATTGAACCACAAAAGGCACAAAAGGAAGACTAAGGAATCACAAAAGAATTATCATATTTATTCTAATAGACATAGAATAGGATCATATTTTGATTTAAATGAGTAAACTTTATCTTCATATAATTGTTTTATTATGTTAAACTGCTGAAGAATTGTATCGCAATGATTTTTTTTTTTGTGACTCCTTAGTCTTCCTTTTGTGCCTTTTGTGGTTCAATAAAAAACCGTACTTTTGCAGTCAGAAACAACAAAGGTATTAGTTGAAGGTAAAATAATATAAATCAAAACAATATGAATAAAAAAGCTTTATTGATGATTCTCGATGGATGGGGAATCGGCAACGGGTCGAAGGCAGATGTGATTGCTTCGACTCCAACACCTAACTGGGATAAATTAATCGCCACCTATCCGAATTCTTATTTATTGGCGTCGGGCGAACATGTGGGATTGCCTGATGGTCAGATGGGTAACTCGGAAGTAGGTCACCTGAATATTGGTGCCGGAAGGGTTGTTTACCAGGATTTGGTGAAAATTAACATCGCCTGCCGCGACAACAGCATCATGCAGAATCCCGAAATTATCAATGCTTATACATACGCCAAAGAGAACAACAAAAAAATGCACTTTCTCGGTCTCGTTTCCGATGGCGGTGTGCATTCTTCTCAGGATCATTTGAATAAATTGCTGGATATCGCCAAATCTTATGGAATCGAAGATGCTTATGTGCATTGCTTCATGGATGGTCGCGATACCGACCCCAAAAGTGGAAAAGGTTATCTCGAACAATTAGAAGCACATACGCAATATTCTGCAGGCAAAATCGCTTCGGTGATTGGTCGTTACTACGCCATGGATCGCGATAAAAGATGGGAACGCGTGAAAGAAGCTTATGATTTGCTTGTAAAGGGTATAGGTGCCCCGACAACCGATCCGGTGGCAGCTATGCAGGCTTCTTATGATGCTGGTGTGACGGACGAGTTCGTGAAGCCGATTGTGGTGACCGATGATAATGGAAAACCTTTGGCGACAATTGAAGCAGGTGACGTGGTGATTTTCTTCAACTATCGGAATGACCGTGCCAAAGAGCTCACCATCGTGTTGACTCAGGAAGATATGCATGAATACGATATGCATACCATCCCGTTGGAATATTATTGCATGACTCCTTATGACTCTACTTTCAAAGGCTTGAAAGTATTGTTCGATAAAGATAATGTACAGAATACCATGGGTGAATATGTATCTTCTCTCGGTTTGAAACAATTGCGTATTGCTGAAACAGAGAAGTTTGCTCACGTTACTTTCTTTTTCTCCGGAGGTCGCGAAGCGGAATTCGAAGGCGAAGAACGTATCCTTATTTCTTCACCCAAAGTGGCAACGTATGACTTGATGCCGGAAATGAGTGCTTATGGAATCAAAGATGCACTGGTGGCTGAGCTCAATAAAAACAAATTTGATTTCATCGTGCTTAACTTTGCTAATGGCGACATGGTGGGACATACCGGTGTGCGTGAGGCTATCGTGAAAGCTGTGCAGGCCGTTGATGATTGTATGGGTCAGGTTGTGGAAGCCGCGAAAGCAAACGATTACGAGGTAATTATCATCGCCGACCACGGTAATGCGGATAATGCTGAAAATGAAGATGGCTCACCAAACACTGCGCACTCGCTGAATCCGGTGCCTATCGTGTATGTCACCAATCGTCCCGGTGCATCAGTTGAAAATGGTATCCTGGCTGATGTGTCACCAACCATCTGCCAAATCCTCGATATCCCCAAACCAGCTGAAATGACGGGGAAAGGGTTGTTGAAATTTTAAAGCAGCGGAAAAGCGGAAAACTGAAAACGGAGAGCGAATAACGAATAGCTAACCGTCAATGGTTCCGATAAGCCCCGTAGGGGCGAAATATCAATAGCCCCGGGTTTTAACCCGGGGAATAATGATTGTTGGTTTTTAACCCGGGGGTTAATGATGGTCGGGATTTTAAACCGAGGAATAAATGATAACCATAGGATTTAATTCGAAAATAAATGGTTTTATTCGACGATTAGGTTTTTGTGGTTAAAAAATACAATATGAAAAATCAGTTACAAAATCGCATTCTCGTCCTTGATGGCGCCATGGGCACCATGATACAGCGTTACAAACTGTCGGAAGCGGATTATCGCGGACAGCGGTTTGCAGGTGTTGCTGTGCCACAGAAAGGAAACAATGATTTGCTGGTACTCACGCAGCCCGAAATTATTTACGAAATTCATAGTAAATACCTGGAAGCGGGTGCCGATATCATTGAAACCAATACTTTCAATGCCCAGCAAATCTCGATGGAGGATTACGGTATGCAAGCGCATGTTAGGGAGTTGAACCTTGAGGCAGCGCGTCTGGCCTGTAAAGCAGCTGATTTTTATACCAAACAAACACCGGACAAGCCGAGATTTGTTGCAGGTGCGGTAGGGCCTACCAACAAAACGGCGTCTATGTCGCCCGATGTAAACAATCCTGCTTACCGTGCAGTAACTTTCGACCGTTTGGTAGAAGCTTACAAAGAGCAGATGCTGGCCCTGATTGAAGGTGGTGTTGATGCCATCTTGATTGAAACCATTTTTGACACACTGAATGCAAAGGCGGCAATTTATGCGGCCAATCTGGCGATGGAAGCATTGGACAAAAAGGTGGAACTGATGATTTCTGTCACGGTGGCTGATGCGAGTGGCAGAACTTTGTCCGGACAAACCATCCGGGCTTTTCTGGCTTCTGTTGGCCATGCTGATGTGTTGTCGGTAGGCTTGAACTGTTCTTTCGGTGCCAAAGATTTAAAACCATATCTCAAGGAAATCGCTCAATATAGCAATTGCTATGTTAGCGCGTATCCAAACGCCGGTTTGCCGAATCAGTTTGGTGAGTATGATGAAAGTCCGGAGAAAATGGCTGAACAGATCCGGGAGTACTTCGAAGAAGGATTAGTCAACATCATTGGTGGTTGCTGTGGTACGACTCCCGAACACATTGCTGCCTATCAGCAAATTCTCAATATTGCGAAATTACATATTCCGGTCAGTAAGGGTACCGACCAGGGAACTCTGCATTTGTCGGGATTAGAACACCTGGACATCCAACCTGATTCTCTTTTTGTTAACATTGGTGAAAGATGTAATGTGGCGGGTTCGCGGATGTTCCTGCGTCTGATCAACGAGAAAAAGTACGAAGACGCACTTAATATAGCTCGTAAACAGGTAGAGGACGGGGCACAGGTTATCGATATCAATATGGATGATGCCATGCTCGAATCCCGTGAGGAAATGACGACTTTTCTCAATTATATTGCTTCAGAGCCTGAAATTTCGAAAGTGCCCATCATGATTGATTCTTCAAAATGGGAGGTAATTGAAGCCGGGTTGAAGTGCGTTCAGGGTAAATGCATCGTTAATTCCATCAGTCTCAAAGAAGGCGAGGAAGATTTCATCAGCAAGGCAAAAAAGATTCGTGCGTATGGTGCTGCTGCGGTGGTAATGGCCTTTGATGAGAAAGGTCAGGCCGATTCTTTTGAACGCAGAACAGAAATTTGTGCCCGTGCCTATCGTTTGTTGACAGAGAAAGCTGGTTTTCCTGCCAGTGATATTATCTTCGACCCAAACGTGCTGGCCATTGCGACGGGTATTGAGGAACATAACAACTATGGCATTGATTTCATCGAAACGGTGAAATGGATTAAAGCAAATTTACCTTTTGCACGCATAAGTGGAGGCATCAGCAACTTGTCGTTTTCTTTTCGTGGCAACAATGTAGTGCGGGAAGCAATACACTCCGTTTTCCTATATTACGCTATCCGTGAAGGACTTGACATGGGTATTGTAAATGCCGGCATGTTGCAGATATATGAAGAGATTCCTGCGGAGTTACTTGAATATGTAGAAGATGTTGTGTTAAACCGTCGCCCTGATGCCACTGAACGCCTGGTTGATTATGCTGAAAAAAATAAACTGACGACTTCTGAATCAACTTCCGCTGCCAAAAAAGTAGATGAATGGCGTAGCCGTGAGTTGCAGGGACGACTTGAATATGCGTTGATTAGAGGTATCAGCGATTATCTTGAAGAAGACTTGCAGGAGGCTCTTAGTCAGTACGATACTGCTCTCGAGATCATTGAAAAGCCCCTGATGAGTGGAATGAATATCGTCGGAGATTTATTTGGAGAAGGTAAAATGTTTTTACCTCAGGTGGTGAAAACCGCCCGTACGATGAAGAAAGCAGTAGCTGTTTTGCAGCCTTACATCGAAGCAGAGAAGGTGCCGGGCCAGCGTTCGTCTGCTGGTAAGTTTTTAATTGCTACGGTAAAAGGAGATGTGCACGATATCGGTAAAAATATTGTTGCGGTGGTATTAGGATGTAACAACTACGAAGTTATTGACCTGGGCGTGATGACACCAACTGATAAGATAATCAGGACTGCTATAGAAGAAAAGGTAGATATTGTGGGGTTAAGCGGACTGATAACACCTTCGTTGGAAGAAATGTGCGTGGTAGCAGCCGAGATGGAAAAAGCTGGATTAAAAATACCATTGTTAATAGGAGGGGCAACAACATCCAAAGTCCATACGGCTGTTAAGATTTCGCCGAATTATAACGGTCCGGTCGTATACGTCAAGGATGCTTCAGTAAATACGCACATTGTTGCACAGTTAATGAACCCAAAAACTATCGGTTCCTTTACATCAGAAGTAGCAAGTGAATATAAGCAGTTAAGAGAGAAGCAAAAGCCACAGGCGAGTCTGCTTACGTTGGAAGAAGCCAGGCAGCGAAAACCCGGGTTGTTTTAATGATAAACCATATAAGTCATATAAGAAACATATAAGTTCTATTAAATTTTTAGTAAAAGATTTACACAGCGTATTCTATCTTCTATTAAAAAATAAAACTTATATGTTTCTTATATGACTTATATGGTTAAATATTATTCAACGTATTTATTGATGATAACGTGGGCTATCAGGCCACTGACCATCAAGGCACCTGCAACAATCAGTAATGTGTTAGATGCTGTATTTTCGAAGTAATAAACTGTCAGTAAAACGGTGCCAATCAGCAAAATAATCGGACCTAAGTATTTCAGGAAGCTTTTCATTACGATATCGTTTTTGTTTAATTTTTCCGACTGCAAATTAAGTGATTTTTTATCGGTAAATCAAATTATTTGCATAAAAAAAGATTAAAATGAAATGCAAATGTTGAATTTGCCGAATCTCATTTAAATAATTTTGTAATTTTGCAGACCTGATTCAGAATCATAAAGCAATAAATCAACCATGCACATCATCATCATTGGAACAGCATATCCTTACCGGGGCGGACTATCCGCTTATAACGAGCGGCTTGCACGTCAGTTTCTGCAGGAAGGACACGAAGTGGAAATGATCACGTTTACCCTGCAATATCCGGGATTTTTGTTTCCCGGTAAAACGCAGTTTTCATCGGAGCCTAAGCCGGATGATTTAAAAATTACCCGCATGATCAATGCTGTGAAGCCTTCAACCTGGATCAAAACCGGAAGATTGATTAAAAAGAAAGCTCCGGACAAAGTGATTTTTTGCTATTGGATGGCTTTCATGGCTCCTTGTTTCGGAACCATTGCCCGTCATGGCAGGAATAGTAAAACCAAGATGATTGGACTAATCCATAATATGATACCCCACGAACCTACGGTGTTGGATCGCTTATTTCCCCGCTATTTTGTGCAGGCCATGGATGGTTTCGTGGCGATGGCCAGTTCGGTGGTGTCTGATATCAATTCTTTCGATAAAGACGTGAAGCCCAAATTGCTTTCTCCTCACCCGATTTATGATCATTACGGTGAGAAAGTAGATCGTTCACTGGCGGCTATGCGATTAGGTCTGCATGAGCAGAATTACTATATTTTGTTTTTTGGATTTATCCGTCAGTATAAAGGACTTGACTTGCTTCTGGAAGCCTTTGCAGATAAACGGTTACGTGAATTTCCGGTGCGGTTGATCGTGGCCGGTGAGTTTTATGAAAGTCCCGAACCTTACCTGAAACTCATCAAGAAACACAAATTAGAAAACCTGATTGAGTTGCGGACAAAATTTATCGAAGATAGGGATGTGAGGAATTATTTCAGTGTGGCAGACATCGTAGCACAGCCTTATCGTTCTGCGACCCAGAGTGGTGTGAGTCAGATTGCCTACCACTACGAAAATCCAATGTTGGTGACGGATGTAGGTGGATTAGCGGAAATTGTACCGCACAATAAAGTCGGGTATGTGGTGGATGTGAAGCCGGAGAAAATTGCAGATGCTCTGGTAGATTTTTTTACCAACAAAAGAGCTGAAGAGTTTAAAGTCAATATCCGGGAAGAGAAAAAGAAATATGATTGGTCGAGAATGACTGAAACGATTAATTTAATTTAAAACAATTATTATAAACCACAAAAGGCACAAAAGATTTTCTATCCATATAATATTGTTTGAGATAGTATCTCTTCTGTGATTACTTAGTTATTCTTTTGTGCCTTTTGTGGTTTAAAAAAATATTTTATATGAAAGACGGAATAGCAGAAACCCCCCTGATGAAACAGTACTTCGAAATCAAGTCGAAGCACCCGGATGCAATTTTGTTGTTTCGTTGTGGCGACTTTTACGAAACTTTCTCCAAAGATGCTATTCGTGCATCCGAAGTGTTGGGTATTACCCTGACCCGTCGTGCCAATGGGGCTGCAAAAAGTGTGGAATTAGCTGGTTTTCCACATCATGCGTTGGATACTTATTTGCCAAAACTCGTCCGTGCCGGCATGCGGGTGGCGATTTGTGATCAGCTTGAAGATCCAAAGCTGACAAAGAAGTTGGTGAAACGCGGGGTTACCGAATTGGTTACTCCTGGTGTTTCTTACAGCGACACCACCCTGAACCACAAAGAAAATAATTTCCTGGCATCGGTTTATTTTGATAAGAAGAACGTTGGTGTCGCTTTTCTGGATATTTCAACGGGTGAGTTTTTGGTAGCGGAAGGAAATGTGGAGTATGTCGATAAACTACTCAATAGTTTCAGTCCGAAAGAGGTGCTTTACGATCGCAATAAAAAACGTGATTTCGAGGAAAACTTCGGCAACAAATTTTTTGTTTATGGTCTCGAAGACTGGGCCTACACGCCAGATTCGGCACAGGAAAGACTTTTGAAGCAATTCGAAACCCGTAATCTGAAAGGGTTTGGTGTTGAGAATTTACCTTTTGCGGTAGTCGCTGCCGGTGCTATTTTGCATTATCTCGACCTGACTCATCATCAACAAACCGGACACATCACGCAATTATCGCGTATCGAAGAGGATCGTTACGTGTGGCTCGACCGGTTTACCGTACGAAATCTCGAATTGTACGGTTCAATGCACGAAGGTGCTAAAACGCTGGTACAGGTACTCGATAAGACCATTTCGCCTATGGGCGCCAGGTTGCTGAAACGCTGGATTGCATTTCCACTGAAGGACGTAAAGCCAATTAACGAAAGACTCGGTGTGGTGGAATATCTCTTTAAACATCCTGAATTGAAGGAATTATTAGAGCAGAACATTGCGTTGGTAGGTGATTTGGAAAGAATCATTTCGAAAGTGGCGGTAGGACGGATTAGTCCGCGTGAGGTGGTGCAGTTGAAGGTGGCGCTGAAAGCCATTGAACCTGTGAAGGAGGCTTGTGCAAATGCAGATAATCAGGCCCTCAATAAAATTGCCGATCAGTTGAATGCTTGCCAGGTTATTTCAGATAAAATCGAAAAAGAAGTTCAACCCGACCCGCCAACCCTCATCAATCGGGGAAATGTCATCAGATATGGAATTGATGCCGATTTGGACGAATTGCGTGATTTAGCTTTTTCAGGAAAGGAATATCTACAGAAAATTCAGGAACGGGAAAGTGCGTACACCGGCATTCCCAGTCTGAAAATTAGTTTCAACAATGTGTTCGGGTATTATATTGAAGTAAGAAATACCCACAAAGATAAAGTGCCTGAGACATGGATACGCAAGCAAACCCTGGTGAATGCCGAGCGATACATCACCCAGGAATTAAAAGATTATGAAGAGAAAATTCTGGGTGCAGAAGAGAAAATTCTAAGCATTGAAACCAGACTTTTCAACGAACTGGTGCTTGGGTTGGTTGATTATATTCCTGCTATTCAATTGGATGCCAATTTAATTGCCCAGCTCGACTGCCTGTTGTCTTTTGCCCGGGTCTCGGATGAGAATAAATATGTCCGTCCGGAAGTAAACGATACGGATGTGCTGGAAATTAAACAAGGAAGGCATCCTGTTATTGAGAAGCAACTGCCACTGGGGGAATCCTACATCGCCAATGATGTGTATCTTGATAATCAGTCCCAGCAAATCATCATCGTTACAGGTCCGAACATGTCCGGTAAATCAGCTTTATTGCGCCAAACTGCGATTATCACGCTCATGGCGCAGATAGGTTGTTTCGTGCCGGTAGAAAGCGCCAAAATCGGCGTTGTGGATAAGATTTTTACAAGGGTAGGAGCGAGCGATAATATCTCGCAGGGTGAATCAACTTTTATGGTGGAGATGAACGAAGCTGCCAGCATCCTGAATAATCTGTCGGACCGAAGTCTGATTTTGTTCGACGAACTTGGGCGCGGTACTTCGACCTACGACGGCATCTCCATTGCCTGGGCAATTGTCGAGTATATCCACGAGCATCCTTCATTCAAAGCCAAAACCCTTTTTGCTACACATTATCACGAGTTGAATGAAATGGAAAAATCATTCAACCGGATAAAAAACTACAATGTTTCGGTCAAAGAAGTAGATAAGAAAATCATTTTCCTCCGTAAACTGGCACGTGGAGGCAGCGAGCATAGCTTCGGTATTCATGTCGCTAAAATGGCCGGCATGCCGCAAAGCATCGTGAAACGCTCGGAGCAAATCCTGAAACAACTGGAAACAGATAATCGCCAAAATGGTGTTGCCAAACCCGTTGCCGAAATTGCCACCCAGCGAGAGGGTTATCAGCTTAGTTTTTTTCAGTTGGATGACCCTGTGCTTCAGCAAATTCGTGATGAAATCAAAGGGTTAAATATTAATGAATTGACGCCTATAGAGGCGCTGAATAAGCTGAATGAAATTAAGAAGATTATTCTGGCAAAAAGCTAGTATTTTCTAGCGAATAGCTAATAGCGAAGAACTCATGATGAGTAGTGTGTAGCTTATTAGCTATATTCCGAAGGTCTCCGCCACTGCTTTGCATACCACTTCCCCTTCCACGATATTGAGCCCCTTGCGTAAATCTATGTGCTCTTCGCAAGCCTTTTCCCATCCCTTATCAGCTAAAATAAGCACATAAGGCAAGGTGGCATTTGTCAATGCCAAAGTAGAGGTACATGGTACTGCTCCCGGAATGTTGGCAACACAATAATGCAGGATACCATCCACTTCATACACCGGGTTGGCATGGGTTGTAGGTCTGGAAGTTTCAAAACATCCACCCTGATCGATGGCAACATCGACTAATACAGCACCCTGAGGAAGCAATTTTAGCATTTCGCGTGAGATGAGCGATGGTGCTTTAGCGCCCGGGATAAGCACAGCGCCGATAACCAAATCGGTGCGCGGAAGAATCTCTTCGATATTATAATGTGATGACATCATGGTGTCGACATTGGCCGGCATGATTTCGCTTAACTGTCTTAATCTTGGCAGTGAGATGTCTGCGATGGTTACATGTGCCCCCAGTCCGGCTGCCATGTAGGCTGCATGTGTGCCGACAACCCCGCCACCTAATATCAATACGTGAGCGGGATTTACACCCGGTACACCACCCAGCAAGATCCCTTTTCCGCCCTGTGGTTTTTCTAAGTATTTGGCTCCTTGTTGAATTGACATGCGTCCGGCAACTTCCGACATGGGTATCAGTAAAGGCAGCGTATGGTTTACTTCCACTGTCTCATAAGCTAAGCAAACCGCACCGCTTTTCATCATGGCTTTGGTTAATTCTTCGTTGGAGGCAAAATGAAAATACGTAAAAACGAGTTGCTTGGGTCTTATTAAATCATATTCCTGCGGAATGGGTTCTTTGACTTTGACAATCATTTCAGCTTCAGCGAAAATCTCGATGGCAGATTTGCGAATGATAGCGCCGGCATTCAGATAAGCCTCGTCGGTAAACCCGCTGTTTACCCCCGCATGGGTTTCGACATAAACGCGATGTCCGTTTGAAACTAAGGTGTGTACTCCCGATGGGGTCAGCGCGACGCGGTTTTCGTTATTTTTTATTTCTTTGGGAAGTCCGATTATCATACTACAAAATTTTAAGGTAAATTAAAAGAATCTTGCTGTTTATATCGCTGTAAAAATAGATAAAAATCAGTTAAAATGAATAAGTATCAAAAAACATATAAAATTAATATAAATGCGCTTTTCCGGCTTATAAATTTCTTTTTTAGCGAGATAATTTGAATAAAATTAAAATTTTGTATATGTCGAAAACAAAAAAAATACTACCTTTGCGCATCAAAAAACATTAAAGAAAAAAAGTGTTATTTGTCAGGTTGATTTCTCTCTTGAAGACAAACAATTTTACTGCCTTTATCTGTCTAATTAACCTGCGAATAAAAAAGGCCAACTCTATTAAACACACACATATTTAATTAATTGTATGAAGAAGCATAATTTTAACGCGGGACCCTCAGTTTTGCCGCGTGAAGTGATTGAAAAAACAGCTCAGGCAGTGTTGGATTTTAACGGTTCTGGTTTGTCTGTTTTGGAAATTTCCCATCGTGCAAAAGATTTTCAGCCGGTTGTGGATGAAGCAGTAGCTCTTTTCAAAGAGATTCTGTCAATTCCTGAAGGTTATTCGGTATTATTCCTCGGAGGAGGCGCGAGCCTCCAATTTTGCATGGTTCCTTTCAATCTAATGGAACGCAAAGCAGCCTACCTGAATACAGGTACCTGGGCAAGTAAGGCTTTGAAAGAAGCAAAGGGTTTTGGTGAAGTAGTTGAAGTAGCCTCTTCGAAAGTGGCAAATTTCAATTATGTGCCGAAAGATTATGTGATTCCTGCTGATGCGGATTATTTTCACATCACAACGAATAATACAATTTTCGGAACTGAGTTGTTGAAAGATATTGATAGTCCGGTACCTTTGGTGGCCGACATGTCTTCTGATATTTTCTCACGTCCGGTTGATGTGTCGAAGTATGCCATTATTTATGGCGGGGCACAGAAAAACCTCGCGCCTGCCGGTTTGGCGTTTGCTATTATAAAAGATGAGGTGCTTGGAAAGGTGTCGCGTCACATTCCATCCATGCTGAATTACAAAATTCACATTGAAAATGGTTCTATGTTTAATACACCTCCGGTGTTGCCTATCTATAGTGCTATGGAAACACTTCGCTGGATCAAGGCCAATGGTGGTGTTAAAGCAATGGAAAAACGCAATATCGAAAAAGCAGACCTGTTGTACAATGAAATTGACCGTAACAAATTATTTGTTGGAACGGCTGCTAAAGAAGATCGTTCACGTATGAATATCTGTTTCGTGATGAATCCTGAATATGCTGATCTGGAAGCTGAATTCCAGAAATTTGCAACTGAACGCGGCATGGTGGGTATCAAAGGTCACCGCTCAGTAGGTGGATTCAGGGCTTCAACCTATAATGCGCTTCCATTGGAGAGTGTTCAGGCATTGGTAGACTGTATGCAGGAATTTGAAAAAATAAAATTGTCATGAGAGTATTAATCGCTACCGATAAACCATTTGCCAAAATTGCGGTGGATGGTATCAGAAAAGAAATTGAAGCGGCTGGGTTTGAACTGGCTTTACTTGAAAAGTACACTGAAAAACAGCAATTGCTCGATGCAGTTGTTGATGCAAACGCTATTATTATCCGTAGTGATATCATTGATGCTGAGGTGATAGCAGCTGCAAAAAATCTCAAAATCGTTGTAAGGGCAGGAGCCGGTTACGATAATGTAGACTTGGAAGCAGCAACAGCAGCTGGTGTTTGCGTGATGAATACGCCTGGACAAAATGCCAATGCGGTAGCTGAATTGGTGTTCGGATTATTGGTATACGCAGTTCGTAATTTCTATAACGGAACATCAGGAACAGAACTCAAAGGGAAAAAATTGGGTATTCATGCTTATGGCAATGTGGGGCGTAATGTAGCCCGTATAGCCAAGGGTTTCGGCATGGAATTGTTTGCTTATGATGCGTTTTGCAGCGACGAACAAATTGCTGCCGATGAAGTGACTCCGGTTAGCTCTGTAAAAGAATTGTATGAAATTTCAGATGTTGTTTCCCTGCATATCCCGGCAACACCAGAGACTAAACAGTCTATTAATAAAGAGCTGTTGAGTTTATTACCGAAGGGTGCTGTGTTGATTAATACTGCCCGTAAGGAAGTGATTCATGAAGCTGAAATTCTTGAATTCATGCAGGAGAGATCTGATTTTAAGTACCTGACTGATATTACACCCGGTAACCATGCAGAGATGCAGGAAAAACTGGCTTGCAGGTACTTCTCAACGCCTAAAAAGATGGGAGCACAAACAGCAGAAGCTAATATCAATGCTGGTATTGCCGCTGCCCAACAGATTGTAGATTTCCTTAAAAACGGAAATCAGCGTTTCAGGGTTAATATTTAGATTGTCAAAATTTTGACATTTTGTCAAATAATTTTTGTTGTAGAGACGCAATGCATTGCGTCTCTACGTTTTTTTGCGTCTCTACGTTTTACATGCATTTATACATTTTTCCGATTGATCCCGATTGATCCATTTTTTTTGTAATTCACAACAATCCTGAAACGCAAAAAAGCTGTCCGGTTAAGACAGCTTTTTTTTGTGTTGCGGAGGCCCGATTCGAACGAACGACCTTTGGGTTATGAGCCCAACGAGCTACCACTGCTCCACTCCGCGATGTTTTGGACTGCAAAGATAGTGTTTTTTTCTGAACTTGCAAATTATTTTTTGTTTTATTTTTTATGTCTGGGGTTTGAGTAGAGACAGGGCATGCCCTGTCTCTACAATATATATTAACGAACATAATCGTTTGTGTCAAAAAAAAATATTATATTTGCGGCTCGTTAAAAAATTATTATTGTTTTATTAAATAAAAGAAGTTCCATGCAAAACAAAGGTATTGTAAGAGTTTTAGCAATTTTGCTTGCCTTAGTAAGTTTGTTTTACCTTTCATTTTCAGTTGTAACTGGTACCTATAATAGAAAAGCCAAAGAGTATGCTGTGGGTGATAAGATGAAAGAGTATCAGTATCTTGATTCTCTTTCGGGTGAAAAAGTTTACTTTGGCTATACGTTGAAAGAATGTCGTGAGAAGGAAATTAACCTCGGTCTCGACCTGAAAGGTGGTATGAATGTGACCCTGGAAGTTTCTGTTGCTGACATTTTACGTGCTTTGTCGGGTTACAACAACAGTCCCGAATTTGTTCAGGCCCTCCAAACAGCCTCTGAACGCCAGAAAACAAATAGTCAGATCGATTATCTTGATCTTTTTGTAAAAGCATTTGAAGAAATCAATCCGCAAGGTCAGTTGGCATCTGTCTTTAGCACAATGGAATTGAAAGATAAAATTTCATTGCGTTCAACAAATAATGAAGTGGTTTCAGTGTTGAGAAGTGAAATTGACGGAGCTATCAGCAATTCATTCAATGTGTTGCGTTCCCGTATCGACCGCTTTGGTGTTGTGCAGCCAAATATCCAGCGCGACAACAACAACGTGGGACGTATTCTTATCGAACTCCCGGGTGTTAAAGAGCCGGAACGTGTTCGTAAGTTGTTACAGGGATCTGCAAACCTGGAATTCTGGGAAACATTTGAGCTGACTGAGATTGCTAATAACCTTATGGAAGCTGATCGTGTATTAGCAGCTGCTCAACAAACTTCTGTTGACTCTGTTAAAGCTCCTGTTGTAAAGGAAGAAACCGAGATTGCACAGGAAACCCCTCAATCTGAACAGGACAGTTTGATTGCTGCATTAAAGAAAGACAAGGAAGCTGGTGTTGATTCACTTAAGCTTCAGGAGCAATTCAAGAAAGATCATCCTTTGTTAGCTGTATTGCAAATCCCAGGAATTGAAACCGGTCAGTTTAGCAGAGGTCCGGTTGTGGGTTTTGCACATTACAAAGATACTGCCCGCATTAATAGCTATTTTGCTTCACGTGGTGTGAAAGAATTAATGCCGGCAAATCTTGGCCTGAGATGGTCAGTTAAGGCAATTAACGAAAGAGGAGATATCTATCAGTTGATAGCAATTAAAACCAATCGTGATAACCGTGCTCCACTAAGCGGAGATGCGGTAACAGATGCCCGTGCAGATTTCACTCAGACATCTGCTTATGCCAATGTTTCCATGAGTATGAACAGTGAAGGTGCGAAAATATGGGCACGCATGACCAAGGAAAATATTGGTAAATCTATTGCTATCGCGTTGGATGGATATATTTATTCATTCCCGACTGTTAATACTGAAATTACGGGTGGACAATCTCAAATTACCGGTAACTTTACAGTAGAAGAAGCGAAAGACCTTGCTAACACATTGAAATCAGGTAAAATGCCGGCTCCCGCACGCATTGTTCAGGAAGATATCGTTGGTCCTTCGTTGGGACAAGATGCCATTAACAGTGGTTTGATTTCCTTTATTATTGCTTTTGTGCTCGTGCTGCTTTACATGATTTTCTACTACGGATTTATACCAGGTTTGATTGCTGATCTTGCGTTATTTGCAAACGTCTTTTTCTTATTTGGTATTCTGGCTTCTTTCTCTGCAGTACTTACCCTTCCCGGTATTGCCGGTATTGTGTTAACGCTTGGTATGGCGGTTGATGCGAACGTGCTAATTTATGAGCGTATCCGCGAAGAACTTCGTGCCGGCAAGACTATGAAACGTGCCATCGACGATGGTTTTAAAGGAGCTATTTCTGCTATTATCGACGCGAACGTAACGACTCTTATTACAGGGATTGTGCTTTCCGTATTTGGAACAGGGCCAATTAAAGGTTTTGCCAATACACTTATCATTGGTATCATTACATCATTCATTTCAGCCGTATTCCTTACCCGTTTGATGTTGGATACCTATGCAAATAGTAAAAAAGCAAAAGAACTGCCATTTACGACTAAAACAACTCAGGGTTGGTTCCAAAACGCGAAATTGAATTTCCTCGGTGGTCGAAAAATTGCCTACATAATTTCTTCGGCTTTAATTCTCATCAGCATCGTATCTTTTGCAACAAGAGGGTTCAGTTTAGGTATCGATTTCAGCGGTGGACGTAATTATGTGGTTCGCTTTGAAGAACCTGTTAAAACACAGGATGTACGTGATATGCTTGCTGATGCTTTTGAAGGAACTTCGGTTCAGGTTATCACCATTGGGTCCGATAATCAGGTGCGTATTTCTACCAAATACAAAATTGATGATAATTCGGATACCATTGATGACGAAATTGAACTTCGTCTGTATAATGGATTAAAACCGTTGCTAAAAAATGACGCCAGTCTGGATGAATTTAGAACTGATAACATTCAAAGTTCTCAAAAGGTGGGTCCAACTATCGCTGATGACATCAAACGGGCTGCTGTTTGGGCTGTGTTAATCGCGATTATTGCCATCGGTTTGTATATCCTGATTCGTTTCCGGAATATTAGTTATTCACTTGGGGCGATTATTGGTTTGGTACATGATACAGTTATTACATTGGGTGTGTTCTCTTTATTGTACAGCATCATGCCTTTCTCGATGGAGATAGACCAGGCATTTATCGCGGCAATTCTGACGGTAGTTGGTTATTCTGTGAACGACACGGTGATTATCTTTGACCGTATTCGCGAGTTCATCGGGTTATATCCGAAACGTGACCGGAAATCAGTTATTAACGATGCAATCAATGCCATGTTGAGTCGTACATTTAGTACGTCTATGAGTACAATTCTCGTGTTGCTGATTATCTTCATGTTTGGTGGTGAAACCATCCGTGGATTTATTTTCGCTATGTTATTCGGTATTGTAATTGGTACTTACTCATCTATCTTTATTGCTGCTCCGGTTTCTTATGAATTTTTCAAAAGAAAAGCAAAAAAAGAGGCTGCGAAAATCAAATAGGAGATTTTAATTGATTATTATAAAAGCAAAAACGACCGGCGTAATATATGCCGGTCGTTTTTTTCATAATGAATAGTGGAGAAACAAAATTTGTCATTAATATTTGTTAGCGTTTTAACCGGAGACTGAAGACTGGTGACTGGAGACAGTCACTTTGCGACTTTTCAGAAAATCCAAAATAAACTTCGTTAAAATATCAATTGCCACATGGTTGTTTCCTCCCTGAGGAACAATGATATTTGCAAATCGTTTCGTGGGCTCAATAAATTGCAGGTGCATGGGCTTGACGGTTTTTTCGTATCTTTCCATCACCTTGTTGACCGATCTGCCCCTTTCCACGATGTCGCGATTGATAACACGAATCAGCCTGTCGTCGGCATCTGCATCTACAAAAACTTTTAAATCCAGCATTTTTCTGACTTCGGGGCTGCTCAGAATAAGAATTCCTTCTACAATCACGACCCTGCATGGTTTTATAGGAATGGTTTCTTCTGCCCTTGTGCAAGTCAGATAAGAATAAATAGGCTGTTCGATACTTTTTCCTTCTTTTAGTTCTTTTAAATGCTTGACCAGTAAAGGCCATTCTATTGAGTCAGGATGATCGAAATTTATTTCTAACCGTTCCTCAAGAGGCTTGTGGCTACTGTCACGGTAATATGAATCCTGAGGTAATATAACTACCTCATTCTCTGGAAGACGTTCGATGATTTTTTTTACAACTGTTGTTTTCCCGGAGCCTGTACCGCCGGCTATTCCTATTATAAGCATGATTTTGTATTTTTTGCGTGCTAATATACAGATTTTTCTAATAAATATTTATCATTTGCGTATCCATATAGCACATTTTTATTTAATTTTACGGTCACTTACGGAAATGAAATACTATTTGTTGTTTGCTATGTTTGAAGAGGAAAAACATTTTACCATCCGCGAATGGTCTGAAGAGGACCGTCCGCGTGAAAAAATGCTTAAGAAAGGAACGATGGCCTTGTCAGATGCTGAATTATTGGCTATTTTGATTGGTTCCGGAAGTAAAAATGAATCGGCGGTTGAACTGGCTAAAAGGATAATGGCTGCCTGTCATTATAATATTAATGAACTGGCAAGACTTACAATATCTGAGCTGTGCAGTAAATTCAAAGGAATTGGTGAGGCTAAAGCCGTTACAATTGTTGCGGCATTGGAATTGGGTAAAAGACGTAAAACGAAAGAAACAATAGATAAAAAGAAAATTGGCTCCAGTATTGATTTGTTTCATTTGTTTGAAGCCAGTGTAATAGACTTGGATTATGAAGAGTTTTGGGTTGCTCTGCTGGATGGGGCAAACAAAGTGATTGAGGTTAAAAAACTGACGCAGGGAGGTAGTAGTCAGACTGTTGTGGATATACCTATGTTGTTGAAACTGGCATTAGATAAAAAGGCTGCCTGTCTTGCTGTAGCGCATAATCATCCTTCGGGACAGAAGTTTCCCAGTCGTGAAGACGAAAAGGTAACCCAACGTGTCAGTGCAGGTTGTGAAGCCATAGGAATACGTTTCCTCGATCATCTTATCATTGCCGGCGGTTGTTATTATAGTTTTTGTGACGAAGGAAAGATTTGATAATCAATAGCCCCGGGTTTTAACCCGGGGACTGATAATAAAATAATATGAAATTATTAGAAGTTAAAAATGTAGTGAAACAATTCTCCGGGCACCGCGCGTTGGATGGAGTGAGTCTGGATATCCCGGAAAATTCAGTGTATGGTTTGCTGGGTCCTAACGGTGCAGGAAAGACCACCTTGATTCGAATCATCAATTGTATAACAGCGCCGGATAGTGGGGAAGTGTTTCTGAACGGAAAAAGACTTACTGCTGAAGATGTTCGGCATATAGGTTATCTGCCCGAAGAACGGGGGTTATACAAAAAAATGAAAGTGGGAGAGCAGGCCTTGTATCTGGCGCAGTTAAAAGGTATGACTAAGCAGGAGGCATTGAAGGCGCTGAAATACTGGTTTGAGAAGTTTGAGATTCAATCATGGTGGAATAAAAAAATCGAAGAGCTTTCGAAGGGAATGGCTCAAAAGGTGCAATTCATCACAACCATTCTGCATAAGCCCAAATTGCTGATTTTTGATGAACCTTTCAGCGGATTTGATCCGGTAAATGCGGACTTGCTTAAAAGAGAAATCCTGGCTCTGAAAGACGGAGGCGCGACGATTATTTTTTCTACGCATAATATGTCATCCGTGGAAGAATTATGTGATAATATTTCACTGATTGATAAATCTAAAATTGTATTACAGGGGAATGTGGCTGAAATCAGGGCTGCGCATGCTACCGGTACTTATCGGGTGGTGACAAAATCGAACCTGCATGCCAATAGCTTTGACGTCCTGAGTGAGAAGGAAACGCATCATGGATTCGAATATGTGCTTAAATCAAGGGCAGGCGAATCAAACAATGTGTTGCTGGGTAGTTTAATGACTCAGTCAGAATTGTTTTCATTCGAAGAAGTGCTGCCGACCATGAATGATATTTTTATTGAGACAGTAACAACTAAACCGAAACAGTCATGAGTAAGATTGCATTAATTATCAAAAGAGAATATACAACAAGGGTGATGAAACCATCCTTTATTATATTGACTTTCCTGACACCGGTGCTGATTGCCGGTATGATTATGGTGCCCCTCCTGTTGGCACAAATCAAGGATAATACAGAGAAGAAGATTGTTGTAATAGATCAGACGGGACTTTATCAAAATGTATTTGCTGATAACGAAAATTTTAAGTTCGAATTTATTGATCAGTCAATTGAAAGTTTTCGTACATCAAAGGATAAGGAGTCTTATGATGCACTACTTTTTATTCCGCAGGATTTATCGTTGAATCCCAAAGCAGCTACCTTGTTTTCAGAAGAACAGGTTGGGGTTGAATTGAAGTCTTATGTCTCGGGTTTGTTAAAGGACTATATTGAAGAAAGAAAACTTGCTGAACTGAATATCCCTGATTTTAAAGAGCTGGTCGAGAAAACGAAAGTCAGCATAGATGTGAAAACGGTAAGGTGGGGTAAAGATGGGGAAGAGAAAATGGGGTCTGCTGAGCTGGCTGTCATCATTGGGATGATTTCTGCTTTTGTAATTTATATTTTCATTGTTGTCTATGGTGCACAGGTCATGTCGGGTGTGGTGCAGGAGAAAACCAGTCGCATCGTGGAAGTCATTATCTCATCTGTAAAGCCTTTTCAGCTGATGATGGGAAAGATTATTGGTATCGCCATGGTTGGACTTACGCAGTTTGCTCTGTGGGTGATTCTGTCGGTGGTGCTGGTCTCAGCCCTGACCAGCGCCTTTGGAACTACCCTCGACATTGAAGCTTATCAGCAGGCTCAGACAATGGGAGTTTCAGCCGTAAATTTGCCCTTTGATGATCAGGATGGGGTGTTTTCTGAATTACTTATTGCCCTGCAAAATTTTGATTTTGTTCAAACGGGTATTTTATTTGTGCTGTTCTTTCTTGGGGGGTATTTGTTGTATGCTTCGCTTTTTGCTGCGGTTGGCTCAGCTGTGGATAATGAAACAGATACGCAGCAGTTCTCGCTACCCTTAACATTACCCATCGTTTTTGCCATTTATGCCGCCATATATAGTGCCGAGAACCCTGATGGTCCGCTTGCCTTCTGGTGCTCTATGATTCCTTTTACTTCGCCGATAGTGATGATGGTCCGCTTGCCTTTTGGCGTGCCGACATGGCAATTGGCATTGTCATTGGGTGTTTTGATACTTTCTTTCATCGGGAGTACCTGGGTAGCAGGAAAGATATACAGAACCGGTATTCTGATGTATGGTAAGAAAATTACCTGGAAGGAGATGATGAAGTGGGTGTTCTATAAAGGTTGATGATTTGAATAACGTTGTAATGCCTGAGATTAAAGAAAATATATGCAGAATCAGGATAATCTCTCCTTCAGGGGCCATTAATCCTGATTTGATTGATGGAGCAACCGACAGGTTGAAAAGCTGGGGTTTCGAAGTTAGCGAAGGTCACTTTGCCCGGGAAGTTTATGGTCGCTTTGCCGGAACGGAAGAGCAGCGCATCAATGACTTGCAGGACGCGATAAACGATCAGGGTCTGACAGCCATTTTGTGTAGCCGGGGAGGGTATGGATTAGCGCCAATCATCGACAGAATTGATTTCTCACCCTTGATTAAACATCCGAAATGGCTGATTGGTTTCAGTGATATCACGGTTATTCATGCTGCTTTATCATGCCTGAATATACCTTCGCTTCACGCTGTGATGGCAAAACACTTGTCTGAATTACCTGATGATTCGGCCTCTTTACAATATCTCAGAAAAATACTAATTGGAGAATTTCCGGAGTATCATATTGCTTCAGATAAATTTAACCGCATTGGTAATGCAAAAGGAAAGCTTGTAGGAGGAAATTTGTCTGTTTTGATGGGATTGCGCGGAACACGATTTGAGCCCGAATATAAAGGAGCAGTATTGTTTCTGGAAGAAATTGCGGAAGAACCGTATCATATCGACCGTATGATGCAAAACCTGAGAATTGGTGGTGTTTTTAATGAAATCTCGGGACTTATTGTGGGGCATTTTACCAATTGCACGGAAGATCCACTGATGCAGAAATCTGTCAAAGAGATAATACTTGATGCAACTGCTGGTGCTGGATGCCCTGTTTGTTTTGGTTTTCCTGCCGGACATGAAGATGAGAATTATCCATTGATTATGGGACGAGAGCTTACATTGCAGGTGACAATGTCAGGAACGGAGATTAATTTCAATTGAACATTTCATGCAGTACCGAAACTGAATTAAGCCCATGAAACTCGGGAACATGAAGTTTGTAATACTCAATCAATCCATTCAGCAGCTCATTCCTTTTTTCGCGCGATAAGACTAAAGTGTTTCCGGATTCAAAGGAGAGTTGTAGTAACGAGTTTAAAAGAGTCGACATTTCAGCCGACAAAAAATGACTGTGCAAGGGTTTGTTTGTGAGAAATATCCCGTTTAGCAGATCAAAATACCGGGCGTTTTTTTCTTCCCGACTCGGTTCAAATCCGAGATAGCCGGAAAGCTTCATCATGAAAACCAGATGAAAATTAGCAATCTCTGTCTCAGTTTGCTCGAGAAAAAGGACTGATTGCTCGAGAAAATCGTAGAGGTGTACTTCAGGCTCGGGTTGTTTAAGTGTTTTATATAACAATTCGGCTGTAAAATGTGTAAGCGCATTTTTAAGCGGATGGTTGTAAATATTGGTCAAACTGTTTAGTACCCTGACCTCCCTGAGTTGTTGGAATTCTTTTCCGGGATGATAGGATGCTGTGACTTCAATCAAGGAAAGTGGTAGGAAACAGGCAGCCCTGACCCCTGACTTTTTACCGCTTAGTCCGTATACGATATAGGAAACCCGTCCGTAATCCCGGGTATAAACCGTGACTATAGTTGACTTGTCTGAGTATTTAAGCATTCGCAGTACCAACCCGGGTGTTTTTGTAAGCATGGGTGAATGAGATTTTCATGCAAAAATAAGATAATTATGGTAAATATATCTTTTTTGGGATGCTCGATTAGTCAATAAAACAGGTGTGTTTTGAAAAACAGCGACTTAGGGAATATTCAAAAATATTTTTCAAAAGGTTTTGTAGAATCAAAAAACTGACGTATATTTGCACCCGCAATTGAGAGGTCAGTTGTAGTTTAAAAAGTTCAAGGCCCATTCGTCTATCGGTTAGGACGCCAGATTTTCATTCTGGAAAGAGGGGTTCGATTCCCCTATGGGCTACAATGTTAATGAATTTAAAAGTAAGTTGAGATGGCAAATCATCAATCATCAATCAAAAGAATACGTCAGATACAAAAACGCAAATTGCATAATCGTTATTATGCAAAGACTGCCCGTAATGCTGTGCGTAAGTTGCGTGCTACTACTGAGAAATCAGTTGCTACCGAAATGTTGCCTAAAGTAAGCGCTATGTTGGATAAACTGGCCAAACGCAACATCATCCACAAAAATAAAGCGTCAAATCTGAAATCAAAATTGGCGGTTTATATCAATAAGTTGGCATAAATGTTTCATAATAAATATAAAAAGCCCGCTATCAAATTGGTAGCGGGCTTTTTGTCATGTACGGTATCTCTTTTTTTAGAATCCTACAACAGCCTGTAAAGCCAGTCCGCTGAATTTTCCTCCATTGCGGATGTCTGTGTTGACAAATCCATCGTAGTTTTGTGTGACGTACTCTAATTTAGCCATGATGTTTTTTGTGACAAACCAACCGGCACTTACAGCTAATCTGTCAATCGTAACATCATCAGTATAGCCTCCAAGTAGGGCTGAAGCCACATTATACCTTGCGCCAATCCAGAAATCTTCTGCTGAACCGAAACGATAAATCAAATCTGTTGCAAATTGATTAGCATTTCGTTCCCCTGTAGTTTCAGTTCTTCCGCGTCCATTAGCCGATTCAATAGTGGTAAATGATTCCAGTCCGCCATATTTCACAAACAGGTTACCCATCATTGAGGTGACTTTATCTCCAAAGCCCGGATTCAGACGTCCGGATGTAAAGGTAGATGTTGTCAATGCGTTATCCATCACACCATAATAATGTGAACCTGCTCTGTCACCACCATAAAGAGTATTAGATAATGAACCTTCAGTATGATATACAGAACCTGTCAGACGAACCCTCAGGTCATCGTTGATTTGTTTGTCATAACCAAGTTTACCAATAAATGCAGGTTTGGCTTTCCCATTGGTTGCTCCAGGTACCGGGTCGAAACCCTGGATGTTTCCCTTAATCATACCATTTGTGACACTAGCTACCCCCAGAAAACCGTTATGAGATACATTAATTTCTCCACCAATTTCTGTGGTGAAAGCATCGAGAATATAATTTTCAACAAACGGGTTATACATGGCATTGCCGTTGTCTGATCTGCGGAAGTGAGCATCGCCGTAATTGATTTCCATATGACCTACCTTAATAGTGGTATAGCGCATGATGTTATCAAGCCAGTCAATTTTCAGAAATGGTAACTTGTCGAAACGGATAAATCCACCCTTCACCCAAGTCTCGTTATGATGGCGTGAAGAAAGATATAAAGCCATATTCATATACACACCTTCAGCTAAGTTTACATCGAAATTCAAATTAGCAGATGCGGTGTTGAATCCTGGAACAATGTCAACAAGTTTTGCATTTGGATTTTGCTGAATGTCGGCTGTGTTACTATGACTAAGAGCCTGAAGCGATTGATTGAAATTACCTCCGATTTTGAGTTTTACCTTGTCAAATGACTCTTTCTCAGCCTTCGGAGTTTCAAATTCATTGAGTCCATCTTTACCGTATGAACGGATTTGAGCAAATGTTGCCCCACTAATTAGTAGCAGAGAAACCAGAAAAATCATGTTTCTTTTCATGTGTTTGTTTTTTTGTTTTTAGTTTTCTTTTTTTATTAGTCTATTGATGCTTGTGATTGCTCTATCAGTGTAATGTCGAATTCCAGTCTGATGCCGTCGCCTACTTTTAAGGTGCCAAGCAGTGCAGTTGGAGGCTTCATCAGAAAATCAGTCATTTTAAGTGGAATTTGGCCGTTAAACACATAAGTCCCTGATTTAATGTTTTTTCCGTTTGCTTTGATGGTAACTTTTCTGGTGGTACCCGCCATAGTCAGGTTTCCATTAAAAACTACGTTTACATTTGAACCATTAATTTGAAGATTGGTGACATCAGTCAGCCTAAAGGCAATGTTCGGATGTTTGTTGGCGTCAAAAGTTTCGTATGTTTTTGAATCCATCAGTTTTTCTCCACTTTTTATTGATTTAACAGGGATGTCGAGCCTGAAAGATTTTACCTGATTATCTCCGGATAAAACCAACTCTCCGTTAATTTGCTCTGCTTTACTTTTCCAGTCATGCAGATTTGATGTGCCGTTGATGGTAATGACCGAGTTTTTGGGCACGATTTTTAATACCTGCCCAGTTAATGTTCCTGATAGCAGCAGTAGCATGCTGAAAAGGAATACGTTTTTTAATTTTGAAGTGTTCATTTTTTTTGTTTTTAGAGATTTATAATTTGGATTGTTTTTATGAATCAATATCTGATAAATCCTATAGAATAAGTAGTATGATGAAATAAAAAAATAAATCAGGCAGTTTTAACTTAGTTTTGTAAAGCTTCTATACAAGGTCGTTCTTTAATTGCAATTTCTTCTAATGTTTTGCTTTTTAGTATTTCAATAAATTCAGATTTCATTTCTGACCAGTACTTGTTGGCAGCACAGCAGCATTCAAACTCACAGAAGTCCGGATTGTCGAGACATTCAACGATGGTTATTGGTTCAAAGGCAGTGTATATGTCATACATCGTAATCAGATTGGCTGGACGTGTCAGTTTGTACCCGCTACCCTTGCCTTTGAAAGTGGTGATTAATTCTTTTGATTTTAAGGCAGATATAATGGCATCAAGGTACTTATTGGATAATTTCTGATTTTCAGCGATGTCCTTCTGTAATAAGCCTTTAGGTTCGTCACAGCAAGCAATTGAAATCATAGCTCTTAATCCGTACCGAATTTTCGTATTAATCTTCATATCGTTCCTTAATTTCGTTTCAAAAATAGATAAAATTTTTCATCCTACAAGTTTTGTAGTATAAAAATAACAATAATATGCTATGTTTAATCGAGAATTAACAACCAGATTAACAAACTTTAATGATAAATAGGGAGTGGATTGCCTGATTTTAATGTGCTTCCAGCCAATTGCTGCCAACTCCACAGTCTGCAATAAGCTTTACCCGGAGTTCAACTGCATGCTCCATCTCTTCAGTTACCAGATTTTTTACGGTTTCAAGTTCTGATGTTGGAACTGAAAAATTTAACTCATCGTGTACCTGCATGATCATCTGTGTTTGCAGATTTTCGCGGTTAAGTCGCTCCTGAATCCGAATCATGGCAATTTTGATGATGTCGGCGGCAGAGCCCTGGATAGGCGCATTGATAGCGTTTCGTTCAGCATAGCCTCTTACTACGCTGTTTTGGGAGTTGATGTCGTTGAGGAATCTTTTCCTACCGAAAATTGTTTCAACATACCCGTTGGCTTTGGCTTCCTGAATGGCTTGTTCCATATAGGTTTTGACAGCGGGATAGGTATGAAAATAGCCTACTATGAGTTCTTTCGCTTCAGCCCTTGAAATGTTAAGTCTTTCAGCCAATCCGAAGGTGGAGATACCATAAATGATGCCGAAATTGGCTGTTTTAGCTTTTCGCCGCATGTCGGAATCCACCTTTTCAATTGGAATTTTGTAGATTTTAGCCGCAGTTGCCGTGTGGATGTCATGCCCGCTACGGAAAGCTTCAATCATGTTTTCATCACCGCTCAGATGTGCCATAATGCGAAGTTCAATCTGAGAATAGTCAGCACTCAGAAAAACAGCTTCATCATCGGGAATGAATGCTTTGCGGATTTCCTTGCCCTGCGAATCACGGATAGGGATGTTTTGCAGGTTCGGATTGGTGGAACTTAATCTTCCGGTAGAAGTAACCGTCTGATTGAATGAGGTGTGTACTTTTCCTGTACGCGGATTAATCATCTCCGGCAATGCATCGATATAGGTGCTGAGCAGCTTTTTTAATCCCCTGTAATCGAGTATCATTCCCACGATAGGATGTTTGAATCTTATTTTTTCGAGTATATCTTCAGATGTGGAATACTGACCGGTCTTTGTTTTTTTGGCTTTCTCATCGAGTTTTAACTGATCAAATAGAATTTCTCCGACCTGTGCGGGAGAGGATACATTAAATTCAGTCCCAGCAAGCTGATGGATCTCTTTTTCCAGACGCAACATTTCTTCTGTCAGGATTAATGAGCTTTGTTTCAAGGCATCGGCATCAATCCTGACGCCATTAAATTCCATCTTAGCTAATACCCGCATAAGTGGCATTTCAATTTCGTAGAATAACTTTTCGAGTTTATTTCTGCTGATTTCTTCTTCCAGTATTTCTTTCAGCTGGAATGTAATATCGGCATCTTCGGCGGCATAGTCTTTCAGTAATTCGATGTCAATGCTACGTATGTCCTGTTGGTTTTTGCCTTTGCCTCCTACCAGCTCTTCGTAATGAATAGTACGGTAACGCAGGTAAATCTCGGCCAGATAATCCATCCCATGCCTAAGTTCAGGTTGAAGCAGGTAGTGGGCAATCATGGTGTCGAAAACCGGACCTTTCAGTTCAATACCATACTTAGCAAGCATCAATAAGTAAAATTTGACATTTTGCCCGATTTTGACGATTTGCTCAGTCTGGAAGAATGCTTTGAATTCCCTGACAACCTCAGCGCAGGATTCTTTATCAGCCGGTAAATTAACGTAATAAGCTCTCCCTTTTTCGTAGCAAAAAGAAAGTCCGACCATATCTGCTGAAAATACATCCACGCCCGTTGTTTCAGTGTCGAAACATACAGCCTTTTGCATAAACAACTGTGAAATCAGGTTGGCACGCTTGGCCTTAGTGTCGACCAGCAGATAGTCGTGGGGTGTGTTGAGGATGGATTGAAGTCCATTGGTAAGATGTTCTGTGTCAGGAGCAAGTGTCACTTCAGGTGCTGCGGTTTTTTCTGCTTTTGTTTGTGTTGTAGCATTCTCAGGAGATTCTTCTTCACCAAACAGAGACATCTGTCCGTGTTTACTTTTAGCCGGAGCAAACTGTATCCTGGAAACGGGCTGGTCAGGAGGCAGCGAAGTAAATACATTTCCGAATTTATTGGCAGACATGGTGCGAAATTCCAGTTCATCGAACAAGGCCTTCAGATCTGTTTCGTTGACAGGTTCTATCAGATAGGCTTTTTCATCAAACTCAACCGGAACATCAGTTTTGATGGTTGCGAGGAATTTAGAAAAGTTGATTTGTTCGATGTTCTCCTCTACTTTCGTTTTGAGTGCGCCCTTTAGTTCGTCAGTGCGCGTAAGCAGGTTTTCAATACTTCCGAATTCTTTGAGCAGTTTAACGGCAGTTTTCTCTCCAACACCCGGGCAACCCGGAATGTTGTCGGAGCTATCACCCATTAAACCAAGCAGATCGATTACCTGTTCATGACTGTCCAGATCGTATTTTGCTTTTATTTCTGCAGGTCCCATGCTTTCGTATCCACCATTGTGTCGTGGACGGTACATGAAGATGTGATCAGAGACTAACTGTCCGTAGTCTTTGTCAGGTGTTAACATGAAAACATCAAATCCTGCTTTTTCTGCCTTTTTAGAAATAGTGCCTATAACATCATCTGCCTCGAATCCGGGGACTTCAAGCATAGGGATATTGTATGCATGAATGATTTTTTTGATATACGGAACAGAAAGTTTGATATCTTCCGGAGTAGATTCACGCTGTGCTTTATAAGCTTCAAAGGCATCGTGACGAAATGTAGGTCCCGGAGGGTCGAATGCCACGGCTATGTGCGAGGGTTCTTCTCTTTTGAGTACATCCTCGAGAATATTTACAAAGCCGAAAATGGCTGAAGTATTTAGTCCTTTGGAATTAATTCTGGGAGCCCTGATAAAGGCGTAATATGCTCTGTAGATGATTGCGTATGCGTCTATTAAGAAGAGTTTCTTCATCTTTAATATTATTTATACATTGATTCAGAACAATCTGAATTCAAATTTGTTTGGACTGTAAAAGTAATTAAATTTAATTCATTTTTAAACCCGATAGCGTGCACTTATAACAAATTTGTTTACTTTTGCAGCTTGTGAGGAAGAAATGCTTCAATGAATCTTATTGAGTCAGTAAAAAATATTATCAGACCGGAACTGGAATTGTTTGACAAAACACTGGTTACGAGTTTGGAAACAGACAATCCCATTCTCGAGAGTGTCAACGGTTATATTTTTCAGCGTGCCGGGAAAAAACTCCGCCCGATGCTGGTCATTTTGGCTGCCAAAATGGTTGGAGAAGCTAGTCTTTCAACGATCCATGGTTCCATCGCTTTAGAACTATTGCATACCGCCAGTCTGGTACATGATGATGTGATTGATGATACGTTTGAACGTCGTGGTAGCCAGTCGGTTAATGCCCGTTGGGGAAATAAGGTTGCAGTTTTATCCGGAGATTACATGCTTTCAGGAGCATTGATGCAGGTTGCTAAAACAGCCAATGTCGATATTCTCAATGCAGTTGCTTTTATAGGCTTGCAGTTGTCTGATGGAGAGCTTTTGCAATTGAGTAGTACTCAGCAGTCCAAGATTTCTGAGACAGAATATTTCCGTATTATTCAGAAAAAAACAGCTTATTTATTTTCGGTTTGCATGCAGGTTGGTGCCTTATCGGCGAATGCAGATAAAAAAAGCATAGACCATCTCATGAAATTCGGCGAATATCTCGGGTATTGTTTTCAGATTAAAGACGATATTTTTGATTATTATAAAGATGTCAATATAGGAAAGCCGACCGGCAACGACATCCGGGATGGAAAAGTAACATTACCTTTGATTTATGCATTGAAAAATGCAGACAAAGAGGAAAGAGATAAAATCATCACCTGGATTAATTTAAAAGATTTTACCCACGAGAATATTTCGTATATTACAGATTTCGCGATAAAAAGCGGAGGAGTTGAGTATGCCAAGGTTCGCATGGAAGAATATAAAAACAAAGCCATTGAAGAACTCAATGACTTTGAAGATAATCAATATAAAGAAGGATTGATTAAGTGCGTGGAATTTGCGGTGACACGGACTAAATAGTGATTAAAAGTATTTCGTCTCTTTTCCCAAAATTGATGTCAGTAAGTTGTTGGCTAACCTGCTGGCTCCCAATCTGAACATCTTGTTGTTCAACCATTCCTCTCCCAAAATTTCTTTTACAAGGGTATAGTGTTTTACAGCGTCTTCAGTGGTCACGATGCCACCTGCTGGTTTATAGCTGATTTTTTCGCCGGTTTGTTCGTGCCATTCTTTTATTGCCTGGCACATAATGTAAGTAGCAAATGGTGTGGCGGCAACCGGAATCTTACCGGTGGATGTTTTAATGAAATCTGCTCCTGCTGACATGGATAAAACAGATGCTTTTTTGATGTTGGTAGCAGTTTCTAAAGCGCCGGTTTCGATAATTACTTTCAAATGAGCGTCACGGCAGGCTGATTTTATCTCTGTTAATTCTTCGTGAACTGTATCATAATCACCTGATAAAAATTTTCCAATTGAAATAACCACATCAATTTCAGTTGCTCCTTCCATTACAGCCATTGAAGTTTCAGCGATTTTTACTTCGATGAAAGTTTGTGATGCCGGGAAACCACCGGCAGTAGAAGCAATACCAATGTTCTCGGTTAGATTTTCTTTGACTGTAGCAACAAAACTGGGATACACACAAATGGCGCCAACGTTCGGAATGTCAGGGAACGACTCTTCGAATTGATTTACTTTTTGCACCATGTTGAAGATTTGCTCATCTGTGTCAGTACTGTTCAGAGAAGTTAAATCAATCAGGTTAAGACATTGTTTGTAAACCTCGGAACGCATGTTTTCAGCCATGTGTTTCTCAAGTATGCTGTCAACTTCTTTCACAACCTGTGCATCATTCAGTTCACAGTTGTATTTTTTGAAAAGTTCTTCGTATTTGTTCATATTTCTTTGTTTTTATTGTCTACAGTCTACAGTCTCCGCTCTCCGTTTACCGCTATTCACTATTCGCTATTCGCTCTCCGTTTTCCGCTAAATGCTGATGTCTGTTCAAATCTCGCTCCGTCTTTTTACGTAAGTTTTCTTCAAGCGCTTCTGTCAGGTTTACGCCGGTTTGGTTTGCCAGGCAGATTAATACCCAGAGTACATCAGCCATTTCATCTGCGAGCTTATAATTTTTGTCGGATTCCTTGAAAGATTGTTCTCCGTAAGTTCGCGCCATGATACGTGCCAACTCACCAACCTCTTCCGTGAGGATGGTCATATTGGTGAGTTCGTTAAAGTACCGCACCCCAATTGTCTTTATCCAGTTGTCAACCTGTTGTTGTGCTTCTTCTATGGTCATCTATTCGTTTAGTCTTGCAATGATGGTTTCGTTGCCGGTTGTTTCTTCACCGACCGTAACAAATATTTCCGCATCTAAAGGTAAGAACATATCCACCCTTGATCCGAACTTAATAAATCCCAAATGTTCATTTAAATGACAGGCTTTCCCGCCGTGTGCATAAGTAACAATCCTTCGAGCCAGCGCACCGGCAATCTGTCTTACCAATATCTGAGTCTTCGAAGGTGTTTCGATGATGATGGTGGAGCGTTCGTTTTCGTGACTCGACTTAGGCAGATAAGCCGCCATGTGTCGGCCTTTGTGGTGTTTTGTCGAAAGAACTGTTCCCGCAACCGGATACCAGTTAGCGTGTACGTCGAAAACCGACATGAAAATCGAAACTTGTATTCTTTTGTCTCCGAAGTATTCATGCTCTTCAGTTGGTTCTACAACCACAACAGTACCGTCAGCAGGGGCTACAATCAGGCTGGGATCGTCAATCTCAACGACCCGGGTAGGGTTGCGGAAGAAATAGGTAAAAAAAACCATGATGCCTCCGGATATAATGGTGGTTATCGCCAGCAATACATTCGGGAAGCGCAGATATACTAACATGTTTACTGCAAAAAGGATGAAAACCAGCACCAATAAGATTAAACGGCCTTCTTTATGAATCTTGATGTATTTCACGTGTGTGTTTTTTTGTTAAGAACAAAGGTAAATAAAAGCTTTTATATGGCAAAGCAAAGCCAATTTCTTTTAATATCCGACAGAATTGATTAACTTTGTGCCTCTTTTGTAAGTGGATATAATATTAACTAACTTTCTCATTATGAATCTTTCGATACTTACTGCAATTTCTCCTGTTGATGGTCGTTACCGTTCTAAAACCAATCCTTATACTCCATATTTTTCGGAATATGCGTTAATCAAGTATCGTGTCCTGGTTGAAATTGAATACTTTATAGCCTTGTGCGAGATTCCGCTAACACAACTTGAATCGGTTCCTGCAGAGATTTTTCCCAAACTCAGGGCGGTCTATCAGGAATTTACCGAAGCTGATGCGCAGAGAATTAAAGATATTGAGAAAGTGACCAATCACGATGTGAAAGCAGTCGAGTATTTTATCAAGGAAAAGTTTGATTTGCTGGGATTGCAATTGTTTAAGGAGTTTATTCATTTTGGGTTGACTTCTCAGGATATCAACAATACAGCTATCCCGATGTCGATTCGCGATGCCATGCAACAGATTTATTATCCGGAAATGGAAAAGCTTATTCGTCACATGGAGCACATGGCTGATGAATGGCGCGATGTGTCGATGCTGGCTAAAACGCATGGTCAGCCTGCCTCTCCTACGAGACTCGGGAAAGAAATTATGGTGTATGTTCACCGTTTGAATCAGCAACTATCGTTGTTAAAAGCTATTCCTGATTCAGCTAAGTTCGGAGGCGCAACGGGCAATTTCAATGCTCATACCGTTGCATATCCTACGATAGACTGGAAAAAGTTCGGAAATGCTTTTGTGTCTGATAAACTTGGGCTAAACAGGGAACAGTGGACTACCCAGATTTCCAATTACGACCACATGGCTGCCCAGTTCGATGGCATGAAGCGAATCAACACCATTCTGATTGACTTCTGTCGGGATATCTGGACCTATGTTTCCATGGAATATTTCAAGCAAAAGATAAAAGCAGGCGAAGTTGGTTCGTCGGCAATGCCGCATAAAGTAAATCCGATAGATTTTGAGAATGCGGAAGGTAATCTGGGGATGGCCAATGCTATTTTCGAATTTTTAGCAAATAAATTGCCGGTATCGCGGTTACAAAGGGATCTCACCGACAGCACTGTGCTTAGAAATGTGGGTGTTCCTTTTTCGCACAGTCTCATTGCTTCTCAAAGTATCCTGAAAGGGTTGGATAAGTTGTTGCTGAACGAAATTGCTATTTACAGAGATCTCGATAATACCTGGGCAGTTGTTGCTGAAGGTATTCAAACCATCCTCCGCAGAGAGGGTTATCCGGAACCGTATGAAGCCTTGAAAGCGTTGACCCGCACCAATGAAAGTATCACAGAACAGTCGATTAAGGCATTTGTTGATACACTTGATGTGGCTGAAACTGTAAAGGAAGAGCTGAAAAGAATTACACCGAGAAACTATACGGGAGTTTAGGGAGCGAATAGCGAATAGGTTGCCACGTCGGCTTCGCCTCCTCGCAATGACGGAATGGAGAACGGAAAGCGGAAAACGGAAAGCGGAGAACGAATAACAAATAACGAATAACTGATAAATAATAACATAGTAAATGTTCAACATCATTTCCATATTCAAAAGATTCCTGCCTCCATACAAAAAGTATGTGTTCTGGAGCCTCTTTTTTAATTTTCTGACGACTGTCTTCAGCCTTTTCTCTTTTGCCGCGCTGATTCCTGTGTTGCAGATTCTTTTCGGCATAAAAAAAACGGATGTGGTTTACATGTCCTGGTCGTGGGATGATTCTTTTCTGCATTTGGTTGATGTGACCAAGAATAATTTTTCATTTTATCTGAATGAAGCTATTCTGAATTCTGGTGTTGAGTTAACATTACTGCTGATAGGCTTGTTTTTGATTGTTATGACTGCTTTCAAAACCGGCACGGCTTATCTGGGGGTACGTATGACAATTCCATTGCGTACGGGTGTTGTCAGAGACATTCGAAATAAATTATATAAGAAAATTGTTTCATTACCCATCGGCTATTTTACTGAAGAAAGAAAAGGTGATATCATGTCGCGTATGTCTGCTGATGTAAATGAAGTAGAAGTTTCTATCCTGAACGCGGTCGATATGATTTTTAAAAGTCCGGTCATGATTGTGATTTACTTAGCAGTTATGTTGTTGATGAGTTGGGAGCTGACCATTTTCGTGATGTTGTTGTTGCCCGTCAGCGGATGGCTGATCGGCATTATCGGTAAAAATCTGAAAAGAAAATCCAATGAGGTACAGGTACAGCAAGGAGAAATGCTTTCGCAGATGGATGAAACAATAGGAGGATTACGGGTGGTAAAGGCTTTTAACGCTGAATCGAAAATCGAATCCCGTTTTGGTGCTTTGAATGAACGCATGCGCAGGTCTTTTTTTAATCTGCATGCCCGGTATAACCTGGCTGCACCATTAAGTGAGTTTGTGGGTACCGTGGTAATTGCCATATTACTTTGGTTTGGAGGGGTTCTGATAGTAGGCGAGAAGAGTTCTATCGGCCCGGCCGAGTTTATTTATTATCTGGTGATATTCTATAGCATCATCAATCCGGCCAAAGACTTATCGAGGGCTTTTTATGGAATTCGCAAAGGTACGGCTGCATTGGAGCGAATTGACAAGATACTGAACACAGAAAATAATATTCCAGAGCCGAAGAAGCCAATAGAAATAACTGGTTTTTACGATAAAATTGAGTTTAAAGACCTGAGTTTCAGATATCAATCGGAATGGGTGTTGAAAGACATCAATTTAACCGTTCCGAAGGGCAAAACTGTAGCTTTGGTCGGACAGTCAGGTTCGGGTAAAACTACCCTTATTGATCTTTTTCCACGTTTCTACGAAGTGAAGAAAGGAGAAATTCTGTTGGATGGTGTGAATATCAAAAAAATCAAATCACATGATATTCGTAAACTCATCGGCAATGTTAACCAGGAAGCTATATTGTTCAACGATACCTTCTTTAATAATATAGCATTCGGAGTAGAAGAGGCTACCCTGGATCAGGTGATAGAAGCAGCCAGGATTGCCAATGCGCACGATTTCATCATGGCGACGGAAAATGGCTATGAGTCAACTATTGGCGACCGTGGCAGTAAACTTTCAGGCGGTCAGCGACAACGCATCAGCATTGCCCGGGCAATTCTTAAGAATCCACCTATTTTGATTTTAGATGAAGCCACTTCAGCTCTGGATACGGAATCAGAAAAGATGGTACAGAAAGCGTTGGAGAGTCTGATGAAGAACCGTACGACATTGGTGGTTGCACACCGGCTTTCAACGATAAAAAAAGCCGACGAGATATGTGTGTTGCATGAGGGGCGCATCGTAGAACGGGGTAAGCATGACGAACTGATTGCTATGGATGGCTATTATAAGAAGTTGGTGGATATGCAGTCTTTTTAATAGTCACCGGTCTCCAGTCTCCAGTCTTCAGTATCTGGAGTTTAATGGTGATAGAAATTTTACTAATTTTGCGAGCTTAAAAAAATAAAATATAAGAATGAACTTTATAGAAGAACTCTCCTGGCGTGGTATGATACACACCATGATGCCGGGAACAGAAGAGCAATTAGCAAAAGAAATGACCGCGGCGTACGTGGGAATTGATCCAACAGCTGATTCTTTACATATAGGTCACTTAGTGAGTGTGATGATGTTGCGTCATTTTCAACGTGCTGGTCACAAACCCATTGCTTTGGTAGGTGGGGCAACCGGTATGATTGGTGATCCTTCAGGGAAATCGGCCGAACGAAACCTGTTGGATGAAGCAGCTTTACGTCACAATCAGGAATCCATCAAAAAACAACTGGCGAAATTTCTTGATTTCGAAAGTGATGCTCCTAATGCAGCAGAATTGGTAAATAACTACGACTGGATGAAAGGATATTCCTTTTTGGACTTCATCCGCGACATAGGTAAACACATCACTGTAAATTACATGATGGCTAAAGATTCTGTAAAAAAGCGTTTGAGTGCCGAATCGAGCGTGGGCATGTCGTTTACCGAGTTTTCATATCAATTGTTACAAGGTTATGATTTCCTTTGGTTGAATCAAAATAAAAACTGTAAACTCCAGATGGGAGGCTCAGACCAATGGGGAAATATCACAACCGGAACTGAACTGATTCGCAGAAAAACGGATGGAGAAGCCTTTGCGTTGGTTTGTCCGCTTATCACCAAAGCTGATGGCGGTAAATTCGGAAAAACAGAAAGCGGAAATGTATGGCTTGACCGCAAGTATACTTCACCCTACAAATTTTATCAGTTTTGGTTGAATGTGAGCGATGCCGATGCCGAAAAATACATCAAGATATTCACGTCCATCAATAAAGAAGAAATTGAAGTGTTGGTAGCGGAACATGCTCTCGCGCCGCATCAGCGTATTTTGCAGAAGAAACTGGCAGAAGAAGTAACCGTCATGGTACATTCACGTGAAGATTATGACGCTGCGGTGGAGGCTTCAGGAATTCTTTTCGGGAATGCTACCTCGGAAGCGTTGAAAAAGTTAGATGAAGACACTTTGCTTTCTGTGTTTGAAGGCGTACCTCAGTTTAAGGTCTCAAAATCTTTGTTTGTTGATGGAGTAAAAGCAATTGACCTGCTGACAGATCATGCAGCTGTTTTTCCTTCGAAAGGAGAAATGCGTAAACTCGTTCAATCAGGTGGAGTTAGTTTAAATAAAGAAAAGCTTGAAAGTCAGGACTTGCTCATAACGGAATCTGTTTTACTGAACGATAAATATCTATTGGCTCAGAAAGGAAAAAAGAACTACTTTTTGCTGATAGCAGAGTAACAAAAAACTCCCCTTGAAGAAGGGGAGTTTTTTAGTGAGTACATTACTTAATGAGGTTGTTCTTGTTGCTTAATGGCCCAAAATGCACCGGAAATGTTTTTAATTCCGTCTTCTGTTTTTAACTTACCAGTAAATGTGCCTTTAATTCCGTCTTCAGCAACGGTAATAAATACAATGGTTACATTGGCATCGGTGTCAATGTTTCCGTAAGAACCATGAACCATAATCATGTCTTCTTCGTTTGCGGTTGAATAAGCTTTTGCGGTTAATGCTGTTTCATTTGAGTAACTTCCATACATAATGGATAAGTGTTTTTCAGCGTCTGTGGTCTGCATAAATCCATTGATAAATACTTCACCATTAAAACCTTCAGTAGATTCTCCGTACTGGCCATAAGTGCAATCGAGAAGCTCTTCTTTGCCATCGTCGAAAATTACTACCATTTTACCTTCTGCGAGGTCATCGAGTATTCCTTTTTCAATTTCTTCACAACCGCTAAGAAGTACGCTGGCAGACATAATCACTGCAAAAAAATAAACAAGTGCTTTCATAAAAAATGTTTTTATCGTTAATAAATGTGTAAGACGTTCAAAAATAGTAAATTTTATTGAAAATACAAGTATAGTCAGGCATTTTTGTCGATATTCTAAAAATATGTTGACATTTGGAGTTAGAATATACCTGAATTGAACATGCAAAAAAAGATTCTTGAAATTTTCAGTCTCCTCTTGCGAAAACAGAAAAACGGTTGTATCTTTGCACCGCTTTAAAAAGCACATTGCTTGTCCCATGGTGTAATGGTAGCACTCCTGATTTTGGTTCAGTCAGTCTAGGTTCGAATCCTGGTGGGACAACATAGTTAAAAGCTAATCCCCTGATTATCACTTTGATAGTCCGGGGATTTTATTTTTTGTGTTTATTCTGGGGGGATTACCCAACATTCCGACTTATACCAATAATATCACGGATGCGCCAGATGGCTTACTGTTTACTTGTCTCAGTAAGTAACTTCTGTACGTTTTCGCATAGTAATGCACTTACACACATCGACAATCGCTTGTGCAGTTCGGGTAGCGAGTAGTAGCATACAACTGGAACTACCCATTCAAGCAAGGCCATATAGTAGGGCAGGATGTCGGGATTGCCCTGTACGCTTTCGAGCGCATATTTTCTCATCTTCAGGGTTAAGGCTACTTGTTTTTGTACTTGCTCTTGGTGTCGACCCGAATAAGTGTATGCAGGAATTTGTAGCAAACTTTCTGCCATATAAAACCCCATGATGTAGTTTAGGTATGCATGCAAATCTTCCCGATTGTCCACAGGGGCGTTGTCGACCAGGAAAATGGCTTCAAGGCGTGCAAAGTCAGAAATAACAGAACGCGGTTTTGTTTCTGAAAAATCAATAAGATACACATTCATACTTTCATCCAGCAGGATATTTTGCATGTTTAAGTCACCATGACAGATACTTTCGTAATATGCATAACCATTTTCTCTTCTTTTTGGAAATTCGTGTTTCAGAAACCAATATGGATTGAGCATTCGGTGTTCCATTTCTTCGATTTCTATATATTGATCGTCAGCATTAATAGAGAAGAGGCTTGATACGGTTTGATAAATATGCGGAAAGAAAGTCAGCGTTGGATCGTGGTCTTTGAAAGGATAAAGTGTGGTGTGTATGGGTTGACCATACCAAGGTTTGAGTATCTGCAAAAATATCTTATCGAATAAGTTTTCGAGCACCTCAATGTTTTCCTGATGAAAATAGTGAGTCAGCCATTTTAATCGGGAATCTTCACCTCCAATGCCTACAAAATTATAGACCAACGCACCTTTATCACCCTGGAATTCAGTCCCAAGAACTGCAGCGCTATTGTTGAATATGTAGGGTTGTGCGTACTGCTGGCAATGTTTTGACTCTCTTGTTATCATGGCGCGGTTTGCCACCTTGAGTACGGTGGGACGCAGTTTTCTTCCCTGCATGTCGAAGGAAGTTATCTGAAATGTTTGTGCCGAGTAACCTCCATGCAGGGGCTCAACAATTACACGGGAAAGCTTGGGGTAGAGTTTTCGAATCAGGAAACGCTGGTATGGTTTGAGTGTAAACTGATTGTTTGTCTCAATTTGCAGGCCTTGTTTGTCCGCACTTATAATTCCCTCTTTGAAAAACAACCAAGCGATAGGTTGCTTCATCTTTTCAATTATCGAAAGAGGTTCCACGCCTGTTATATTGTCAATTGTAAGCGTGTCTGTTACAAATTCCGACAGTAAGTTTGTTTTGGATTGTGGTAGCTTTTCGAGTTTAAATGTTAATCCAATCGGTTTGTCAGCACAGGCACGGACTATAACTTGCTGATGAAAAAGAGGAATTTGTTGCCAAGGCTCCCTCATGTTGTTTCTGCTGTCAGCATCCAATACGATACTAATGGAGGGGTGTTCAGGGTCATGATTCAATACTACAATCAGTGAAATTTCATCATTCTGTTGAAGTTTCTTGATGTGTTTGCAGGCTACCAACAATTCATTCATCAACAGTTCCTGTTTCGATGATGTTATTATGCCTGATGGTAGTTCACCGAAGGAAATAGCTCCAAGCGAAAATAAAGCAATATTGGAAGCATCTGATGCCACCCTGAAATCGGCAGCAATGGTTGCATCATCGGGCATAAATCCTGCACAAACTCCGGTGTTTACGAACAAGCCGGGGGGTAAATTTTCAACCTCATCTATTTCGGCAGAAGCGCCATAGCCAATTGCAAAGCCAAGTTCATTGCAACCAATAATTTCATTCGGGTTCCAAATGAGCAACGATTTTTTTGCTTTATCAGTTTCCAGCCACTGAAAGGACTTGTTGTCGTGTGTAAAGAGGATGGGTTCCGAAGAATCCGATTGCAATTGCTTTATAGCCTCAGCAGCCAGTTCGGGCGTATCTGCTAACTCAAAGATAGTGTGAAGTCCAACCATCTCAATTATCTGGTACACTTCCGGCTGAATACAGGCAATAATCAGTTTCCCCTGCTCTGCAAGCAATTTTTTATGTGTTTTTACCAAAATACGAATGCCGGTACTCGAGAGAAAGTTACAATCTGCCATATCAAATACCAGAAATTTTGTAGCAGTCAGTATGTGAGTTACTGCTATTTCAAAGTCTGTGCTGGTCACCGCGTCAATTCGGCCGGTAACTTTTATTATTGGCGGATTATAACTAATCTCTGACATTACCTTCAAATTTAGGGCTAATATTGTTGATTGTTTGGTCAGGGCATGGGAACTCCCAGGAACCATTTGTCCCAAAGAGTTTTGAAAGTTCCATCGGTTTTCATGGCGTCAAGATGATTTTGCCATTGCTGAACGGTTTTTGCCGGCGTACTGAGTGAAAATGCGATATAGTCCTTGTAATTCAATACTTCGAAATGTTTAGTCAGGTTACCTGTCGGGATTTCGTTCATTTCAGCCAGCCAGTTTAAATCCAGCTCGGTCATCATGAGGGCCTGCACCTCACCTTTTACTAATTGTTCAAATGCTTCAGCAGATGTGTTCGAGGTAGCTACAATGTTTTGGAAGTTATTTTTTATCAAGAAATCGTGTGTAAACCAACCCTTAGGTGTAGCAATCGACTGAAGGCCTTTTGCTTGTTCCAGGTCTTGAATTGTTAAGCCGGAAGATGTGAGGGTGTAAAAATAGGCTTTGCTTGTTGAGATCGGGCCTACCCATTGAAACAGGTTTTCGCGTTCGGGAGTCCGGGTGGTGTTAAATAAAGCGCTGTTGGGAAGGTATTGTACAACTGCATAGGCATCTGTCCAGATACTCATGTTGATTTTATTCACATGACCGGTTCTGGTCTGAATCGCATTGACGATATCGGTTCCTGAGCCTTCCACTTTCCGGTTGACATCTACTCCGGTCATAAAGCTGAAGGGAGGACTGGCTTCGCAATAGAGTTGTATGGTGCCAGGAATATAATCAGTAGGCATGGTAGGAAAGTATTGTTGTAAAATAGCACCTGTAGTCTGGTCTTTAATCAAAGATTCGATGGCATTTTGGATTTTCTCAACAGCCGCGTCACTTACATCCTTTGAAAAGGCTATGTAATAATATGCAGTATGGTATCGGGTAATTGCCATTACGTTTTCCATATAATAGCCGGAAGGAAGTGATGATACTAACTGAAAAAAATCACAGGCGATGAATTTTTGTTCTTTTGCCATAAATGCAGCGATGGCTTCCTCGAAAGTGTCGTAATGAACCAGGTTTTCAAATCCGAGATTTTCAAGCATGGTTGTTTCTGTCCAGTCTTTAATTACGGCTATTGCCTGGATTTTTTTGCATTCGTCTAAAGGCATTGGAAAGGTGTATCCGGAGTCGCCGTTTTCGAAAATTCCGTACATACCCTGACTGGTTGGGCCGGCCCATTTGAACTGATCCTTGCGTTCGGGTGTGTATGTAGTAGTTAACAGTGCTTTTTTTGACCCGTTTAAAGTCGTATTAAAGGCGGTTTCCCAGGAATCAGACATGCTCATCTCAAATTTGATCCCAGCACTTTTCATGGCCTGAGCAGCAATGTCGGCGTCAATACCAACAATTTTTCCGTCCTTTTCAAAGGAATTAGGTTTGCTGTTGATAGTGGAAATCGTGATGGTTAAATCTTCTAAATTGTCTTCCTTACAACCGTTGAATAACGTCAGGGTTAAAATGGAAAGGATAACTATAAATGAGCTCTTTTTCATGTGACTGAATATTTTTTTAAGTTAAACTGTTATGTAATTGGTTTTATTTTTATTGGCCGATAAGGGGTTATTGCTTTAACAACTTGCCTTTCAGAAGCTGGTTGTCGAGCCGTATTTTGTAAAAGTATACTCCGTTGGGCAGGCCTTCAATATCAATGGTCATTGAATGGAGTAAGCCTGTTGACAGTACCTTTTGGCCTTGCACGCTGAAAAGTTCAAAACTAACCTGCGTGAAGTTGTCATTCAAATCGATTGTCAACTGGTTGTTAAAGGGATTAGGGTAAATCACATAGCCTCCCGTAATGTTTTCGAAACCGGTCTCGGTGGAATGTGTAGAATAATAGTAGTTTGTTTTTTGCACATAAGGAATACCATCAAAATACATGGATGTTGATTCTTCAATTAGTTTGTTTCCCACAGCATTATAAGTATATTGCTGTTCGTTGCTTTTGATTAGTTCACCGCTTTCAGAATCCTGTTCGTATGTTGATACCAGGTATGTATTGCCGTAATTATCATAGTCTGTTGTCGTTTTCTTAACAACGACCAGTACACCTGCATCATTTAACCGGTAGCAATCTTTTGAAGTTTCTTTGTTATTCACATCATATGCATATACAATTTTACTGTCAACATACCATTGATGTGTAAGCGTGTCTTCTTTTAATGTCTGTTGTTGAGATATGTTTCCCTTTGTGTCATAGCTTACTTCCTGTTGAGAGATCATCTTCCAGCTCGCTGTGATGGTGTCCCAATCCGATAAGATTGTTCCAGTCAGTATATTTGATTCATTGTAGATGTTTGCTGTTTTGTTCTGATTGATCCAAGCATTGGTGGATGTTTCCCAAATATAATCAGTTTTTTGAAGTAACAGGTTATTGCCGGTAATAACAGATTCCGTTTTAGTAGAATTAATCCACTGATGTGATGTTTCGTCCCATTCTTTGTTGACCTCCAGAACTTTATTTCCCACTTCATCATAAACAATTTCAATCAAATTGCCCTGACCCTTCCATTGATTTAGCGATTCATCCCACTTGTAGTAGCTATACAATGTCTGTTTGCCCTGTGCATTATATGCATTTTCGTATTTGAAGCTACTGTTTGTATATTTCCAGCTTCCCGAAACCGTATCGTAGAAGGATGCATTGTAAAGCGTCATTTTTCCGTTTGCATCGTAATTAAGCTCGTTACGATGACTGATTGTCCATTCTCCGGAATTAGCATCGAAAATATAGGTAACTGATATATATATACGACTAATGTTGGGTGTGGAACTATAAGTGTTTTCTGACTTACGGCTTGGTTGCCAGGTTGCTGTTGTTTTATCCCACGTTTCAATATTGATCAGGATGACATTCCCTTCTGTGTCATAACTCCATTCTTCTTTCTTGTTGATGTCCCAGGTGCCGGTTGTGTTGTCCCACTTATCGGAAATAATCGTAGCAAGTTGTCCGTTTGCATTAAAGGTTGAATCCGCTCGCTGTACTCCCCTCCAAGTTTGTGTTTCAGTGTTCCAAATATACCAGTTCCAATAACCTCTGCTGCCATTTTTATCGTATTCCCACACTTCTTTATTGCCATTGTAAATCACGTCATTAAATGTTTCGAGATAGACAATGCTGTCTAACCGTTCCATTGTTGTGTTTTTAGCGACTTTGGTTGACTGCGCATTGGTTTGGTTGCTTAAAAAGAAACATGCGATAAAAATAATGAATGAACTGATGTGTTTCATACTTTAGTTTTTGTTTTTCAAAAGGTACAATGTATGTTTTTTATGTCAGGTTAATGGGATTTGGTTTCGATTTAGTCAACAGTCAACAACAGAAATATATAATCGAAAACACAACAAGTTTCACTCTTTAAACTGACAGAGATAAATGCGGAAACAAATTTAAGCAAAAAAAGTTAAGTTTGTATAGTATTGCAAAATAATTTTGAATTTTATTAAGGATATGTTAATATTTTATGTTTTGTAGTCGCTAAATCATAGAAAAATCACACATAAGTAATTTGTGCAAACAGCTTTTTTCGACATAAATGATGTTTTCTTAATTTTGTTGAAGATTATGATTGTTTTTATTAAATTTGCAGCAAACATATTAATATATGAGAAATATATTGTTTGCTTTAGCCTCCATGTTTTTAGCATCGATTACTTACGCTCAGCAAACATACAATATTTTGAAAGACACTACTGATTCAAATTCTATTGTCTTGAAAGTACAGCAAATCAAAGAAATTGATGTGCGTTCGAGTTATTCATTGTCGAAAATCAAATCGGCTTTATCAGGGATTGCGTTAGATGTAACTGAACTTAAAAAAATTCCTAATCTCATGGGGGATTCAGACCCTTTTAAAGCGCTTCAATACATAGGGGGAGTTTCACAGGCTGGTGAGGCGAGTGCAAACATGAATGTCAGGGGAGGTGATAATGATCAGAATATCATTCTGTTGAATGGGAGTTTCGTCGAGAGTCCAACACATATATTGGGACTTTTCTCTATCTTCAATCCTGATCTGATTGATCAAATGAAGTATTATAAATCAGGAATACCGGCTGAATATGGAGGGCGGCTCTCGTCTGTTATTGATATAAGAAATAATGTGCAAACTCAGGATAAAACAGAAATAGCAGGTAATTTGGGGATATTGGCATCCCGGATATCTGTTAAAACATCCATAGATAAGGATATTGCTGTTTATGCTGCACTAAGAATGAGTTATTTGGATGCTGCTGTGATACCTATGTTGGTGCGTTTTGGCCTTGATCCCAAGCTGGCTCAAAATAATTTTGAATTTTACGATACAAATCTTGGCTTTAATTGCAAATTAAGTCCTGCCACCAGACTGTTAGGTCATTTCTATGCCGGAAATGACATGTTGGAAATTTCAAATAACAGTAAATTTGCTATTGAAGACAATACCTCAAGTTGGGGGAATCGTGTAGGAGGAGTACAACTTAGTCATGTTTTTACACCAGTGTTCAGTATGATTCATAGTCTCAATGTGTCAAATTTTAATATGTCTACAAATCTAAACTGGCTTAATGCTCCCTATAATGTCAATTCAGACAGAACTACCTATAATCATAAGTCTGATTTTATTTTGATTGCCAATAATCATAACATTAAAACGGGTTTTGATTTGATTGTAACCAACTTGCTCCCTTTTGCTTTCAACAAGGAAACGAATGATACCCTTAATTTCAATCTTAAATATAATCAGTTTACCAATATCGCATTTTATTTTCGTGATGAATGGGAAAAAGGTCCGTTATTGATAAATGCAGGCATAAGAACGGGTGTTCATCTTAAACATCCGGACAGATTATATAATACTTCAATGAGAATAAAAGACCTGATGTCTACTGAAAAGTTATATACAGCAGTAGAACCCAGATTTTTTAGCCGTTTGATGTTAAATGAGGCATCATCTCTGAAAGTTTCTGCAACCAAACATTTTCAGTTTTCGAACAGGGTACAGTTGATAAATCTGGGGTTGCCTGTAGAGATTTTCGTGTCGGCATCAGAACATATTAAACCCGCTTCATTGTGGCATTTCTCGGGTGGTTATTTCAGAAGCCTGAACGATAATAAATGGGAATTTAGCGTGGAAGTCTATTATAAAATATTTTCAAATCTGCTTGAATACGGAGGAAAACTAAATGATTTAATGACTGAAGATAATGTTGAAAGATGGCTTTTCAGGGGAAGAGGTTATGCATATGGCTCTGAATTTATGCTTCGAAAGAATTTCGGAAATTTTACCGGTTGGTTTAATTATACGCTGGGATGGAATTTCAGACAATTTGATGATATAAATAACGGTATGCCTTATCTTGCTACCAGTGACCGCCGGCATGATATGTCGCTAATTGGTATTTATCAAGTTAATGACAAACTAACGCTGAGTGCTACATATGTATATGCAACTGGAAGTCGTCTGAACCTGCCGAGAAGCTGGTATATTGTGGATGGAAATGTAGTTCTTGAATATAGTAAACATAATTCATTTGTGATGCCAGATTACCACCGACTGGATTTGTCGCTTGTTTATAAATTGCCGGTTTGGAATAAATTGCACTCAGAATTGAATTTCTCATTATATAATGTGTATAACAGGGCTAATCCATTTATGGTGTATTACAGTACTGTTGCAGAAGAAGGGAACTTCGATTATAAAATAATGATGCATTATCTGACCCCGATACTTCCATCGTTGTCGTGGACATTTCGTTTCTAATTTATTTATAATGCTTTAAATCAAAACAGGTGCAAAAACACATTTATTTAATCTGTATCATTTATATCGGGTTATTTGCAAGTTGTAATCCTGACCTGGATTATACGATAAAGGGATATACACAAAAAATTATCGTTGAAGGTGTTATTGAATCCGGGAGGTATCCGTTGGTTTATCTTTCTTTAAATGTGCCACTGTCGAAGTCAGTAGATACCACTACCATTCTTGACTATGTAATCCGATATGCAAAAGTGACAGTTAGTGACGGTGATAAAACTGAGATACTAACGTCAAAATGGGATAAAAGCTATTTCCCGCCATATGTTTATAAAGGTACTGAAATAGTTGGAGAAGAAGGTAAGACTTATGAATTGAAAGTGGAGTATGGCGGCTATACCCTGTATTCCAGTACCACTATTCCTGCAGGTTTTCAGGTTGAATCAGTTGATATGGGTCAAACAGATGTTGACTCACTGCGGCTGTTGGCCGTAAAAATCAATCTAAATGATAATGCGAAAAACTCGTATCGTATTCAAACTAAGAAAAGAAAAGATACACGATTTATTAAAACACCCGTTCTTTTTAATGATGGATTGAATTTAATTGGGATTCAAACATTTCAGATAAGTCCTTATCCTGCCAAAACAGACTCGTCGTTTGCTGAAGGAAAGTTTTTTGTGGTGGGCGATACAGTGGATATCAAAATTTCAGCCATTGACAGTGTGTCAACACTGTTTTTTAAAGACCTGAACATGTTCTCTCTGGTTTCAGGAAATATTGCTGTCACTGAAGTCAAACCACTTTATTCGAATATTACTGAGCCGGGCTTTGGAATTTGGTGTGGGGCAGCGGTCAGGAGTAAAAGGGTAATAATACAATAGCAAAAGAATCTCTTTTGCTATTGTGTTAATTTGCTGTTTAGTAAGTTTCAACAGGAACAATATTCGGTTCATAAGTTTCTGTTGTTGTATACATCTCTTCTATCAGGCTAATCAAATCATCAAAACCAGTCTGAACAAATTCTTCGACACTTACCTTCGACCCATCACTTAAAACAAAACGAGGAGTTAAAGCATATACGGTATATGTTTCAGTTTCATATTTACCAGTTTCATAATTATAGTAGTAATCTTCAACGATTCTTTCCTCAAGATACAATTCTACATCAGCAAATTTTCTGTCGTCTTCAACAAAGAAAGCAATACAAGTAAGATGTTTGTTGAGAATTCTAAGCATTTCATTGTTGTATTCTTGATTTGATAGATTTGAATTTTCGTTGAGATTTCGAATGTCAGTAGCAAGTTTTTTGAAATCTGAAGTTCCCCCTTTTATTGCGATGTCCATAGCCTGAAAGAAAATAGCGAAGTTTTCTATTGCATCCTCAGGAACGTTATTATCAAAAGCTATTTCCATTTCTTCTTCAGTAAGTCTCCCGTTTAATTCAGCTACTGATTTGATTATTATTGTTTTACCTTTCATGAATTCGTAAGACTCAGATGCCTTCTTCTTGGTGTTCTTTACTTCTGCTCTCCAGCTGTAGCTGTCAATGTTGAGTGTTTGTGTCACCTGTTCAGGTGAACCATCACTGTAATATGATCCGTTAAAGCTTGCACTCATCACCACATTTGAATTCACTTTCATGGTGAAAGTAATCTCTGAAGGGAAATAATCCTCTGATTCTGGAACCATAACAGAAGACTCTTTGTAATTCACGGTTATTTCCGCGTTGTTCGTTGTAGTAACTGAATCGGCAGGGAAGTGCATGATGAGTTTGTTTTCCAGATTACTGGTCTTGTCCATTTTTCCGGTTTCAAAGTTGTAACTGTATTCACCCCAAATCTCGCTTTCTACGTAACTGACCCTCATTTGTTTGTCGAAGTTGCTGATTGCATTTTTATTGCCTCTTCTCAAATCAGAGATTAATCTTTGCATCGGTGCATCATAGTATCCGTCAGATTTATTCAAGGAAATCATGTTTGTCATAGCTTCCATAGCCTCTGTTTCAAACAGACCCTCCATCGCGTTAACGAGTTGAATTCCATTTTCCTCAATCTTTTGTTTTTGTTGCTCAACAGGTAATTTTGAGAATTTCAAATCTTTGTCTAAGTCCAATTCAGAATCACAGGCGATTGTAGACAGCAGGACTACACTTAATGACAGAAATAAATTAGTTTTTTTCATAATACAATAAATTTATTAAAAGTTTAAATGGATTAAAAATGCCAACTCATATGCTTTTCGGCCATCGCAATATAGTTAAATTTAAGATTGAACGTTGTTTGAAAAGTTAATAGGTTGTTTTATGCAAAGGTATGTGTATTTTTATTAATTTCATTAATTTATGATTTAAAATCAGAAAAAAATTTCCCCGTTTGTTGCTCTCAATTTAACCTGTTGCTCAGTTAGTTTCAATTCTTTGTTGTTGATTGCAGCTTCCACCACACTTTTATTGTAGGCATTCACCTCTTCAGATTCAAGAAATGTTACCGGACTTATCCACCTCGCGTCAAGGATTTCCGATTCGTCATGTATTTTTATTTCGTAAGATAAGGCTTGTGCGGTGCATACGAGATAGAGATTTGATTCCCCGAACTGTCCGTTGCGGAAATGCCCGATGTTCACGATAGATTCAAAACGAATGTTGATGCCTGTCTCTTCGAATACTTCTCTTGCAAGCGCATCTTTAATTGATTCGTTTTTTTCAATATGCCCGCCGGGAAGTTTATAGCCTGTTGAGAAACGATCTTTGATAACCAAAAGTTTATGCTTGTGGAATACGATTGCACCAACACCCACGATGTAGTTTTTTGTTGCCGGGACAAATGCTTCGGGGTTTATTTTTTTGACAAGCATAAGATTGCGTTCATCGCAATGGTGAAACTCAAAGCCAAGTAGCGTAAATTCAGGAATAAGAGCAGCTTTCTCAATCGGGATTTTAATCCATACCAGATTTTTATCATGTTTGGATGCTAATAATCGTTCTATTGCTGTTATTAATGCAGTTCTCTCTCCCGGAAGGCTATCATGGTCGACAATGATCCCGTTGTACTGATTCTCAGATATTCTAATCATTTCTCCTTAGTTGTGAATACGTTGCAGTTGTTTTTTCTTACTCCAAAAGTAAAGCTTTTATGCTGAAGTTACAAGCATATTTTGTCAGTTTTAAGTTGTGTATTTCTATTCCAATAGCTTTCGGAATAAAATATTATCTTTGCATATCCGGTTTAAAAGCTCCCTGAATAATTTCTGAGACACAAGAGCTATTGATTTAATATATTATATGAAATACCCGATCAATTATATATATTCCGATATTCGCAGGAAAACGGAAGATTTTATTCGCTTCAAAGAATCGGGCGAATCTCTGAGTGCGATCGATGACGAGGTGTTGAATTTGTTGCATGAGTTGCTTGATTATCAGTCGAAGTTAGAAGCGCAGATTGTAAAACTGGCCGAAAACGAGCAATCGGGAAGGAAGAAGGCCGAAGAAGCATTAAGCAAAACAAAACTTCAACTCGAAGATGTATTGGAAGGAGCAAACATCGGCACCCTTGAGTGGAATGTGCAAACAGGTAAAGTAAAATTCAACAGTATCTGGGCAAGGAATCTGGGGTATACCAGTACAGAAATAAAAATTGGACTTGCTTTGCTGGGAAAGAAAGGATGGAGGACTATCACACATCCCGACGATATTCCATATGCCGATGAAATGCTGCAAAAACATTTTTCGGGAGAATTACCCTTTCATTCTGTGGAAGTGAGAATGCGACATAAAAAGGGTCATTGGGTGTGGTTTCATCAGGTCGGCAGAGTGAAAACGTGGACTGCAGACGGAAAACCTTTGTTGATGTATGGTACACATATCGACATTACCTGCCGGAAACAGATGGAGGAGCAGTTGAAAAATGATATTGAGGAGAAAAAAAGGGCTCAACAGGCATTGGTTGACTTGAATGACGAGTTGGAAGCGCGTATCAGAGAAAGAACGATTCAAATGCTGAATGTAACAGTTGATGTGGAAGAACGGGAGCGAAACCGGTTTTCGGCTGAGCTGCACGACGGAATGGGACCGTTGCTTTCTACTATTAAATTATATTTTCAATGGCTCGCTGATACTGATGATGCAGATAAGAAAAAGATAATTGTGGAGAAGGGGAGTCACAGCATTGAAATGGCAATTCAGACAGCACGTGAGATGGCGCGTGGATTAAGCTCTCAGTTTCTGTCAGAAGTCGGCTATATCGGTGCATTAAATGATTTTGTGCAACAAATTAACCTGACTGGAAAAATCAATATTAATTTTGTGGCGAATTCAAATGAGCGTTTTGGTAGTTTTCAGGAACTCATGCTCTACAGAATCACAACCGAATTGATTAAAAATACACTCACATATGCCAATGCTTACAAGGTAGATATCACATTTGATTATGATCAGTCAGAGAAGATAATCTCATTTACATATGCTGATAATGGGACAGGTTTTGATTGGGAGAAAATCAGAAAAGAAAAAAAGGGACTCGGATTGATGAATATCCAGCAACGGGTTCTGATTATGAAGGGTGATATAGAAGTAATAGCCAGACCAGGGGAAGGAATGCAGGTAATGATACAAATTCCGGTAGGAAATAAAACCGAAGATGTTAAAATATAGTCGTAATGAATAATATAATTGTTGTTGATGATCATGCTTTATTTCGGGAAGGAATAAAACTACTGATTGAAAATGAAGGTTTGGGTAAAGTCATAGCCGAAGCGGAAAACGGACAGATATTGCTGGAAATGCTTGAAACACTCCAGCCTGATTTGGTAATTATGGACATTGAGATGCCCGTGATGGGTGGTTTGGAGGCTACGCGTAAAGCATTGCAGTTACGTCCGGAACTCAGGATCTTAGTGCTTACCATGTTGAATGATAAGGCAAATTATTTTGAAATGACAAATGCAGGAGTATCCGGATTTGTCCTGAAAACCGCAGGTAAACAGGAGTTTGAAAAAGCAATTAATACAATTGTCAGGGGAGAATGTTATTTTTCCAACGATGTATTGCGTCAGATCATCCTCAATATGGACAACAACGGAGAAGTGATACTTAACAAAGCCAACCGGCATCATGAAAAATTAACTTCACGTGAAGAGGAGGTCTTGCAGTATTTTTGTGAGGGATTAACGGTAAGTGAAATAGCCTCAAAGTTATTTCTCAGTATCAAAACGGTTGAGTCACATCGCTCAGCATTGCTAAAAAAGACGAATACGAAAAACACCATCAATCTGGTGCTTTATGCCATAAAGAATAATATGGTTTCCCTATAAATCATTCAAGTTTGCGTTTTAACTTCAATTCATGACATCAGCCTCTAAATCTATTTCTTCAATGCAGTTTCTGACGTGACGAATCAGGGTTTACACGCATATAAAATCAGGGTTTACACCAAGCATAATCTTTTATTTATATCATAATTTTGTAGGCCTGATGATAACTTGTATTGTCAGCAATTCAAAATCGAAAAATATTATTGGATGTTATGGAAATCTCAAACTTTCAAACCACTCAAAATACAAAAATCAGTCTGTTTCCGAACCCTACGGCTGATTTCTTTCGCGTCAGTGGTATTGTTGGCACCGCAAAGTTGATTATTAGTAATATCCACTGTAAAATTCTAATGACAAAAGAAGAAGTATCAAGCGATGAGGATATTTGCGTGAAATCCTTACCTAAAGGAATTTACATTGCAAAGATTATCTCAAAGAAAGGAGTTGAAAGAAGAAAGCTGGAGAAGAAATAGCCATGATATTTCAACCTTAAAGAGTTTATTTGTTATCAGGGAGCGGCAGTGTGAATGTCGCTCCTTTTTTGTTCGGGATCAGCGAAGATGTTGATAAAAGTTACTACATCAGTATCGTTCTGTTTGGTTTTATTTCGGCCACAAGGTTTCTATTTTAAAGTCATTTTGTATTCTGCAATTTTCTTAAAGTCATCAGCCTGATTGGGTTGTTCAAGGATTAATATTAACGGAATTAACTTCCCGATTGTTTTTGCCTCAGCAAAAGAAGTTTTAATGTCATTGTTTATATCCAGCAACAAGACTCCTTCACGCGTTTTCTCAGTAAAGTAAAAACTGGTTTTAATACAATCATTCCAAAGAGAAAGCCAGGCTATTGTTTTCTTTTTGTCGGTTATTTTGCATAGCCACGCTTTCCCATCGTGGTAGTAGCGCCACTCCGCGTTCAAACCCAATACTGATATAATGTTCTCAATTTGCAGATAGGTTTGCAAAAGTTGTTTATTTAGAATTTTTTCGAACAATTTGTTGGATGGTAATTGATCGGGGTTGGTAAGGAGTTGGGTGGTGTTCATGGTGTTTGATTGATTTTATTCAGTTATTTCAATATGATTGCCTTCGGGATCAAGTATAATACTCTCGTAATACCCGTCGCCGGTTGTTCTTGGTTCGCCGTATATGGTGAAACCATCGTGCCGTAAACAGTCTGTGCAAGTATCTACAGCTTCTTTACTACCCACAGATATTGCAAGGTGTGTTAACCCGTTTGTTATCCCCTTGTTTTTTGTTTCGTTGATGATGTCTTTCTTTTTCATGATTTCAAGCCGTGCACCAGAATCAAATGAGAGAAAGTAAGAAGAAAATCCTTTGGCGGAGTTCTGATATTTTTTGCTGCATTGCATGTTGAAATAGGTCTGGTAAAAGCTGCGCATACCCTCTAAATCATTTACCCATATTGCAATGTGTTCAATTTTCATGTTGATTTCTTATAATTAAAGTATATTCTGTTTACATCGTCAAATGTAGTTAATTGTTAAGAAATTAACAAGAAGCTACCAATATCTAACCATTCATATTTCACTACTCACTATTACCCCTTTGTTTGAATATTTTTTGTAAATTTGCATCTTCAAAAATTTGTATGATATAACAAGATGAAATTCAACGAATATTCTCAGTTAAACTTATCGGAAATCAATAAGAGAATGCTCTCTTTCTGGAAAGAGCAGGACGTGTTTCATAAGAGTGTTGCCTTGCGGGAGGGTAAGCCGTCGTTCGTGTTTTATGAAGGTCCACCTTCAGCCAACGGGATGCCGGGGATTCACCACGTGATGGCGCGTGCGATAAAAGACATCTTCTGCCGCTATAAAACCATGCAGGGTTTTCAGGTTAAAAGAAAAGCGGGTTGGGATACGCATGGCTTGCCGGTTGAACTGGGCGTTGAGAAAGCATTGGGTATCACCAAAGAGGATATCGGGAAAACCTTTACGGTGGAGGAATACAACGCTGCCTGTCGGCGTGATGTGATGAAATATACCAAAGAATGGGAAGATCTGACTGAGAAAATGGGTTACTGGGTCGATATGGATGATCCGTATATTACTTACGATAACCGTTATATAGAAACTTTGTGGTGGTTGCTTAAGCAGCTCTATAACAAAGGACTGCTATACAAGGGTTATACCATTCAGCCCTATTCTCCTGCTGCAGGTACCGGTTTGAGTACGCACGAGCTGAATCAGCCCGGATGCTACCGTGATGTGAAGGATACAACCTGTGTGGCGCAGTTTAAGGTGATTGATAAGGCAGCCTTGCCTTTTAATGTTACCGTTGAAAATGATTGTTATTTCTTAGCATGGACAACCACGCCCTGGACTTTGCCATCGAATACGGCTTTGTGCGTGGGTCCGAACATCAGCTACGTGTTGGTTAATTCTTTTAATCCTTATACACATGCTCCGGTGTCGCTGATTTTAGCAAAGGATCTGGTGGCAGCACATTTCAACCCGAAAAACGCGGAACTGAAACTGGCCGATTATGTGCCCGGGGATAAGAATATTCCTTATGATATTGTAGAGGAATGTAAAGGCGCTGATTTGATGGGGGTTCAGTATGAACAGCTAATTCCATGGGTGAATCCGGGAAATGGTGCGTTCAAAGTAATTACAGGTGATTTTGTGACAACGGAAGATGGTACGGGTATCGTGCACATTGCACCGACCTTTGGTGCCGACGACGACCGGGTGGCAAAGCAACACGGTGTTCCGGCTTTATTGCTGATTGATAAGGATGGCAATCGTCAGCCGATGGTTGACAGGACTGGTAAGTTTTTCAGATTAGATGATTTGGATGCGCAGTTCGTAACTCAAAACGTTAATGTTGAATTGTATAAAGAATTTGCCGGTAGTTTTGTAAAAAACGCCTATGATGAAGCGTTGAAAGATAGTGAAACTACTCTGGACATCGACCTTTGTGTGATGCTGAAACAACAGGGATTGGCATTCAAAATCGAGAAACATGTCCACAATTATCCGCATTGCTGGCGTACGGATAAACCGGTACTTTATTACCCACTTGATAGTTGGTTTATCAAAACAACGGCATGTCGCGATGAGATGATCACGTTTAATAATACCATCAACTGGAAACCGCAATCGACAGGAACAGGTCGCTTTGGCAAGTGGCTCGAAAACCTGCAGGACTGGAACCTGAGTCGCAGTCGCTATTGGGGTACGCCACTTCCGATCTGGAGGACAGAAGATGGGACAGAAGAAATTTGCATCGGTTCTACAGCAGAATTGATACAGGAAATTGAGCAGTCAATCAAAGCTGGTTTTATGACTGAAAATCCTTATAAGAACTTTAAACCGGGTGTTTATTCGGCTGAAAATTATGCGGTAGAAAACATCGATTTACACAGACCGTTCGTAGATAATATCGTGCTGGTATCTGCTTCGGGCAAACCGATGAAAAGGGAACTAGACTTGATTGATGTGTGGTTCGATTCGGGTGCAATGCCTTATGCACAATTGCATTATCCTTTTGAAAACAAGGACCTGGTTGAATCAGGATCGTTCTTCCCTGCTGATTTTATTTCGGAAGGCGTTGACCAAACCCGTGGATGGTTCTTTACCCTGCATGCCATTAGCACGATGGTACGTGGTTCAGTCGCGTTCAAAAGTGTTATTTCGAACGGATTAGTACTTGACAAAAACGGCAATAAGATGTCGAAACGGTTGGGGAATGCTGTTGACCCGTTCACGACCATCGAGAAATATGGATCCGATCCGTTGCGTTGGTACATGATGACCAATGCATCGCCCTGGGATAACTTAAAGTTTGATGTAGAGGGAATTGAAGAAGTCAGGAGAAAATTCTTCGGAACATTATACAATACTTATTCTTTCTTTGCGCTGTATGCCAATGTGGATAATTTCAGTTTTACTGAAGCAGAAATCGCGTTGGAAAAACGTCCCGAGATTGACCGCTGGATTATCTCCCTGCTGAATACGCTGGTGAAAGATGTTACGGAGTATTACGAAAGTTATGAACCTACAAAAGCCGGTCGTGCGATTTCTGATTTTGTAGGCGAAAACCTGAGTAACTGGTATGTGCGTCTCAACCGGAAACGTTACTGGGGTGGGGAATACAACCAGGATAAACTTTCGGCTTATCAGACATTGTATACTTGTCTGGAAACCGTGGCTAAACTGATGGCGCCAATCGCTCCATTCTATGCGGATCAATTGTTTTTAGACCTCAATAAAGTCACAGGGAAAGATAAAACAGAGTCTGTACACCTTTCACGCTTCCCAGAATGTCAGGAAAGTGCTATCGATAAACATCTGGAAAACTGCATGCAACAGGCACAGCAAATTTCTTCGATGATATTAGCGTTGCGCCGGAAAGCGGAGAAGAAAGTTCGTCAACCGCTTACAAAGGCCGTGGTGCCGGCACCGGACGAACAAACTTACGAACAGATTCGTTATATCGCGGAACTGATTAAAGCGGAGGTAAACATCAAAGAGTTGGAAGTTATACCGGCAGATGCCGATATGGTTAACTTAGTGAAAAAGGTGAAACCTAATTTCAAAACGCTGGGTAAGAAATACGGTAAATTGATGAAAGATATTGCGATTGCGATGACATCCTTTAGTAAATCACAAATCAGCGAAATTGAACGCGACGGGAAATATCTGCTGAAGATAGGAAACGAAGAGGTCGAGATTCTTACGGAAGATGTCGAAATCATCACCGAAGACATGCCGGGTTGGTTGGTGGCCAATGAAGGTCGTTTGACCGTTGCACTCGATATTACGGTTACCGATGATTTGTTGCGCGAAGGTATTGCCCGTGAACTGGTAAACCGTATTCAGAACCTGCGTAAGTCCGGCGGACTGGAAATTACAGACAAAATTAACATCGAGATAGAAAGGTTAGATGAAATCAATGCGGCTGTTGAGTCTTATGGACAATACATCGCTTCGCAAACGCTGGCGACTTCCATTCAGTTGGTTGATGTGGTTGATACGCCAGTTGAGCTTGATTTTGAAGATTATATTGTAAAAATAAAAATAGAGAAGGTCTGAATCTAATGGTGATTCAAGATCAAATCATCAGAAAGTATTTAACATGGGATTTCTTTTTTCACTGATATTCTTTGTGTTTATTATAGGAGTTTTCATCCTGCTCTTTGTGCTGGGATTTCTACGCTCTATTTTCGGGTTTCGCCGCAGAAAAGACCCGTTTGCAGATGGACAGAGTTTTAATAATCAGCAAAGGGAAAGATACAATCCGTTTAAATCCAACAAAGATAAAAAGAAAATTATCGATAAGGATGAAGGAGAATATGTGGATTATGAGGAAATGAAATGATTGTTATAAATCATCCATCTGGTAGAGACGCAATGCATTGCGTCTCTACGGTAAAAATTCAATTTCCTTAAAATAATACCCCGTAACAACACCATTCGCATCCTCCAGCATCAATCGTCCATCTTTTTCAATGTCTATGATTTTTGCTGAAAAGGATTTTCCATCGATACGATATGAATGGTAACCTGTTTTGCGGTACAAATTCTCCATATATTGTTCGCGAACCACCTCCGGACTTAGCTCAAAGTAATAATGAACGATATTGCCTGTAATGGCCTCCAGAATTAAACCAATAGGGTATTCTTTTCCTGTGATTTGTTTCAGTGAAACAGGATTGGGAGCATCAGAATAGAACTCATCCTGATTGATGTTCAGACCGGTTCCAATCACCGAAGCATTGATGATTCTTCCTTGTAAGGTGTTCTCTATCAGTATGCCACCCAACTTCTTGTCCTGCCAATAGATGTCGTTGGGCCATTTGATGGAGAATGCAGTATCTTCATCCGGATACAAATCACGCAATACATCAATAATGCCTAATGATACAATTTGCGAGAGGATAAACTGATCTTCAATCGCGATGTGATGTGGGCGTAAAAGCAAGCTAAAAAGTAAATTCTTACCTTTTGCTGATTCCCACTGGTTACTACCCTGACCTTTACCCTGATGCTGAAAGTCGGCATGTACCACAAAACCTTCCCGGAGTTCATTTTTGCGTAATAATTCTTTCATCAACACATTGGTTGATGCCGTTTCGCTGATATGATGATAAAGTTCGTTCATTTAATTCGGATCTACATCAAAACTGATTCTGACACTTTTATATTCTTGTTTTGACAACATACGTTGCATGATATCCCGCAGGTAATTTTTGGCTGTTTGTAAAGATGCTTCCGTCTCAATTTTAAAAAGTATCTGGCGAATAAACAGATTCTGAATACGAGAGATGGCAGGGATAACGGGTCCCAATACCCTATTGCCAAAAACAGCCTTCATTTCGACAGCCATCTCTTTTGCTACCAGATTAACAACGGCCGCATCCCGGTGTTTCAGGGTTATCTGAATCATCCTGTAATAGGGTGGATACTTAAACTGCTGCCTTTCGGTTGATTGTACTTCGTACATAGTCTGGTAATCGTGATGCAGTACTTGTGTAATAACCGGATGTTGCGGAGTGGATGTCTGAATAATGACCAGTCCCCTTTTGTGTTTTCTTCCGGCTCTGCCACTTACCTGAGCCATAAGCTGAAATGCTCTTTCGTGCGCCCTGAAATCAGGGAAATTCAGCAGGTTGTCGGCGTTCAGGATGCCCACCAGACTTACCTTTTGAAAATCGAGTCCCTTTGTGACCATCTGCGTACCAATCAAAATGTCAATTTTGTGATTCTCCACCGCCGCAATGATTTGTTCGTAGGCTTTCTTCGAACGGGTGGTGTCTAAATCCATTCGTTGTACACGGGCATCAGGGAAAATCTTTTTTATTTCTTCTTCGATTTTCTCGGTGCCAAAACCACGGGTTTGAAGTCCGGGTGTTTTGCAAACGGGACAAATATCGGGAAGCCTTTCAGTATAACCGCAGTAGTGACAATTCAGCGTGTTCACAGAAGCATGTAAAGTGAGACTTACATCACAGTTTTTGCATTTCGGGATGTATGCACAGGCTTTACACTCCACAAAGGGAGCATAGCCTCTTCTGTTTTGAAACAGAATAACCTGTTCTTTGTTTTGTAGTGCGGATGCAATTTTTTCCAACAGCACATCTGAAAAATGACCTTCAAATTGTTTTTTACGGTAAGCTTCTTTCATGTCTACTACCTGAATTTCGGGTAGTTGCATTTCTTCGTGTCGTTCCTTTAGTTCCACGAAACCATATTTCCCAGTTTGGGCGTTGAAATAACTTTCGATGGATGGAGTGGCTGTTCCCAGTAAGGTCTTAGCACCATGCATGTTAGCCAAAACAATGGCAGCATTCCTGGCATGATATCTGGGTGCCGGATCATATTGCTTGAAGCTCGGTTCATGTTCTTCGTCTACAATCACCAGGCCAAGGTGGCGAAACGGTAAAAATATCGAGGAGCGCACGCCAAGAATAACTTCATAAGATTTATTCTGTAATACATTATTCCAGATTTCAACCCGTTCCGCATCTGAAAACTTAGAATGATAAATGCCAAGTTTATTACCAAATACACGTTTTAGTCGGGAAGTTAGTTGGGCAGTCAGGGCGATTTCCGGAACCAGATACAGCACCTGTTTGCCTTCGGCCAACGTTTTGTTAATCAGGTGAGTATAAATTTCGGTTTTCCCGCTGGAAGTTACACCGTGCAGCAGCACAACAGGCTTCTCAATGAATTGATATTCAATTGCTGATAAAGCTTTTTGCTGAAAATCATTCAGGGAATAAACCTGTGCCGTTTCAAGTGCGTCGACTCCTAATCGTCCGGTTTCCTGCTGATAAATTTCAAAGATACCTTTTTCAACCATGCTGTTCAGTACGGCTACACTGATTCCTGTCTTTTCAAGAAGTGTTTTCTTGAAGACAATCTCAGTGTCTTTTGCTTTCAAACATTTCGAAAGTTCTATATATCTCATCAGCAAGGCCAGCTGTTTGGGCGCTCTTGATAAATTATCAAAGAGACTTTTTAGTTTTTCATCCTCTGAAAATATTGATGAAAGGCGGATACATGCTTCCGTTTTAGCCTTGAACTTCTCTGAAACAAACTCATTGACTTCCACGGCACCTTTGTCCAACAGCTTTTTAATTACAGGCATGATGTCGGTAACCGAACAAAACTTGTTTAATTCAGCAATGGAATGTGGTTTGGCATCAGACAAGGCATCCAGTACCTGCTGTTCTTTTGCGGACAAAACCTCGTCAGCCTCGAAATCCGGATTGATACAGACTTCCGTTTCGCTTTCCAGCTTTAGTCCGGAAGGTACAGCAGCCTGATAGACTTCTCCGATGGTTGACATATAATACCCGCTGATCCATTCCCAGAATTTGTATTGTGGCCTGCGCAGTACGGGCTCGGTATCGAGCAAACTTAATATTTCTTTGGGTTTATACAAAGTCGGCTCCTGGGTATGCACGACTGTGATGATGCCGGTATATAATTTTCTGGCTCCGAACTGTACCACGACCCGCATGCCAATCCGCACGCTGTCGGTCCACTCAGTGGGAACAGCGTATGTAAATGTGCCTGAAACCGGCAGTGGTACAACAACATCAACGTACTTCATGATAGAAAAATTGAGATACAAAGATAGTTATTTTAGTGGTTAGTTGTAAGTTGATAGTGGTTAATTATCTGCTAAAACTAACCACTTAGCATTAACCACTAACCACTAAAATAACTATCTTTGCACCAAACATCATCAGTATGAACCCCTATCTTCTTATCCAGAAATACTATACGCCGGGCACCGAATTATATCGTGTGCTGGTGACTCACAGCGAACAAGTCAGGGATTTAGCGCTTGAAGTGGCAAAGAAACATCCGGAATTGGAGGCTGATACAGAGTTCATTGCTGAAGCAGCCATGTTGCACGACATCGGAATCTTCTTGTGTGATGCTCCCCGGATTTTTTGTCATGGCAATCATCAGTATATCGAACATGGTTATCTGGGAGCAGACTTGTTGCGAAAAGAAGGATTAAATCGTCATGCGTTTGTTTGTGAGCGACATACTGGAACCGGAATTTCATTAGATAAAATACAGGAGCATGATTTGCCTTTGCCCCATAGAGATATGTTACCGGTAACCATCGAAGAGCAGATTATTTGTTATGCCGATAAGTTTTTCTCGAAAACGGCACTAAACAGTAAACACGATCCGGAGAAAATCCGCTTGATGTTGAGCCGTCACGGTCAGGAGCAAGTTGCTGTATTTGAAGCCTGGCATAGCCGGTTCTCGTAGTAACCTAAAGCAGCTTGTAGGACAGTCCGAAGGTCAGTAGCTGTTTGAATTGAATCATAGCCCTTTCGTCGGTTAGTACAGTGTTGTCGTATCTTGGGTTGAGAGAAAGACGGGTCGAAAGAAACCTGTTAAACTTGAAATTACCCACTATTTCCCAATCTATCTCAAATTTCTCGTAATTGGTATAAAAAGAGAGTTTGGAGTCAATTTGTAACTCGCGAACAGGACTATAGGATAATTGAGCTCTGAAAGAACTACCGACCTGACTCAGGATGTTTTCCCCTTTGGGTATACCGAACGATTTTTGATCGACGAGTAATGTGTCATTCGCATATATAAATTTGTAACTTATGGGAGAAAACATGAGTGAGAACAATTTTTTATATTTATAATCTAACCCGACATTCACATTAAATCTCACCGGGGTTAAAAATTTTGCTTTCATAACATTGGAGTTAATCGCTTTATAGCTATGAAAGAAATGAGTTGAAAAGTCCACTGACCCACTGTAAAACCAGTTTCCACCAGCTTTAATCCCTAATTTACTTGTAGCTCTTAAAATATCATCATTGGTATTTAATAGTCGCAGTGTATCGCCATCAACTGAGTTAAAACCCATACGCCATTCCGCGAAATTATCCCATTGGATATTTTTTTTATCATCGTAATTAAAAGTTCCGTTTAACAGACCCAATATAGAAATATTGTCACTCCCACCCTGATACCAGTTTTTAGAGATATAGTTTTGTGAAAACTGTAATAAAGCATTTGATTTAGTTGTCCATGGGTTGCGTTTTATCTTTTCAATGTACAATTTCTGGTGGTCATACTTGAATATATTTCGATCCAACAAAACTGTTTCATCTATTGGTTTGGCATTTAGTTCAAAATTGATAAAGTCGGTAACATCTGGTAAATCGTGAATTTTATAAGCTATTAAATGAGGATTGTACGCCGCAAATCTTCTTATCGTTGTCTCCCTGAGTTCTTGAATGGCTTGTTCAGGAGCTTGTGCCTGAATCAGATTTGTCAATTTCAACCCGGCAATTGCATCTTTTGAAAAGGATGCAGTTGGTGACCAGGAATCCAAATGTGGAGGCATAGTTGAATAACCATGAAATAACAAATCAATGAAAAAGGGATTTGTCTCCAGAAATCTCTTTTTAATAAACACACGATTCAATAACGGACGGTTTTGCTCAGCTTTCAAAAGGATTTGTTGAATGTCAAGGGGTTCGTAGGGTTTTTCTGTTGTGTTGTCGTGAGAGGTAAGATCTTTCTTTGTCTGTTTGTTGTTAGGTGTTGCGATATCCGGTATGGAATTTCTGGTCGTGTCGGAGTGCAACACTTTCTCCTGAAAAGTAACATCCACTAATTGTTCAATAGTTGTTACAACAAGGCTATCCTGATTGGTTCCTGTAGCAGAAAATACTGAAAGCGGAATCAAAGCTAATAGGAAAGGAGCAAAAATAAATTTCAAATTCATCTTCTGACAATAAAATGCATTTTTTCATTAATCAAACAAAGTCGGGGCATCTTCTTCGAATCTGCGAAGAATTGCCTGCATCAATGTTTCCCGTATAAATTTTGATTTATTGGATACATTGTACTGATTGATATACCTGTTGAGCGCCTTATTTTCCGCATCATTGAGCATAAACAAATGTTTGTGTTTCCGCAATTTGTTACGACTCAATGAAGGTTCTTGTTTTTTATTCCCCATCGTGTTGAAAAAAGTAGTACAAAAGTAATATTAAATGTTTTAACTTTCATATTTTTCAGGGAAATTCCCTACTTTTGTATCACTAATCAATAAACACTTTAACTATGGCTAAACACAATGAACTTGGTTCAATCGGCGAAAAACGAGCTCAGGAATATTTGGTCGCAAAAGGGTACAAAATTCGTACCACCAATTACCGTGCTGGGAAATTAGAGATTGATATCATCGCGGAAAAAGATGACTGGTTGGTGATTGTTGAAGTCAGGACCCGTTCCACCGATACGTTTCTGGCTCCTGAGGAAACCATCGATTTACGCAAGATTAGGAATCTTGTGAATGCAGCAGGCAGCTATATCAAACGTTATAACTGGCCTGGTGAAACAAGATTCGATGTGATATCAGTAATGCCCGACGGAGATGATTTCAAGATAGAGCATATCGAAGACGCCTTTTTGCCTCCGGTTTTATGAATCAGGGCAAAAATAAAAAATACAATAAAAAAAATATTTATCTTTCGTGTGTAAAATAGTTTGGTTAATTTTGCACACAATAATACGCTTATATCCCGTTTATTTTATATCAAATCATCACAACTTACGACAAAATGAAACTCATTGAAAAACAAGTAGCCGATAAACTCCTAAGAATAAAAGCTGTTAAGTTACAACCGCATAATCCCTTTACATGGGCTTCGGGATGGAAATCTCCGATTTATTGCGATAACCGCAAGACATTGTCATACCCGCAAATCAGAACTTATATCAAATTGCAAATTGCCCGACTGATTCAGGAGAACTATCCGGATGCTGAAGTTATTGCAGGCGTAGCTACCGGTGCTATTGCACAGGGAGCATTAGTTGCAGACTTGCTCGGTTTGCCGTTTATTTATATTCGACCGACACCAAAAGATCACGGTCTGGAAAATTTGATTGAAGGTGATTTGAAGCCAAAACAAAAGGTGGTTGTAGTTGAAGACCTTATTTCAACTGGAGGTAGTAGTCTCAAAGCGGTGGAAGCTATCCGCAAAGATGGTTCTGAAGTGCTTGGAATGGTGGCCGTGTTTTCTTATGGTTTTCCTGTCGCAACGGAGAAATTCAGAGCAGCCAAAGTTAAATTGACTACCCTGTGCGATTATGATGCAGTGCTGGCAGAGGCGCTCTCAATCAACTATATTAATGAAGACGATATTGAAACCCTCAAAGAATGGCGGATGAATCCTGCCGAATGGAGAAAAGATTATTAATTGAATGACAACATACCAAAGTGATCTAAAAACCATTTCTTCTTCAGAAGAAGTGGTTTTTGGCATGCTGAGTGACCTGAATAATCTGGGGAAACTTGGCGATATAGATAAATTTCAGGGAAAATTCCGGGTGGTGGAATACAACACCGACTCCTGTTTACTCGAACTAAGTCAGTTTGGGAAAGTGGGTTTCAGAATTGTTGAAATAACACCATACAAGTCCATCCTGTTTGAAACGTCCTATCTGCCGGTGGAGGTAAATGCTGAAATTAAACTGGATGCATTGTCTACAAATCAAACGCAAATGCAGATATTGCTGCATGCCAATCTTCCTTCGGTGTTGAAAATGATGTTAAACAAACAACTCGAACAAGGTATCAATGTCCTGGCCGATTTGTTTGAGAAATTACTCAATAATAAGCTCACATAATACAACGATTATGGCAGGAAAAATCTGGGAAAAAAACGTGCAGGCAGATCAACGGATCGAGAAGTTTACCGTAGGAAGAGATCGTGAGATGGATCTCTATCTAGCTAAATACGATGTACTTGGCTCTATGGCACACATCCGCATGCTTGAGTCTGTCGGACTGTTACAAGTTAACGAACTGGAGGTGCTTCTGCTGGTGCTGAAAGAAATTCATCAGACCATTGAAGATGGATCTTTCGTTATAGAAGAGGACGTAGAAGATGTTCATTCTCAGGTAGAGCTGTTGCTCACTCGTAAGTTGGGCGATGTGGGTAAGAAAATTCACAGTGGCCGTTCCCGTAACGATCAGGTATTGGTCGACCTGAAACTTTTTGCGCGTGCTGAATTGATGAAAATTACCGATCAGGTGAACGACCTCATTGAAACCCTGATTGAACAGAGCAATCGCTATAAACATGTGCTACTGCCCGGATATACTCACCTGCAGATTGCGATGCCGTCGTCCTTCGGATTGTGGTTTGGTGCCTACGCCGAGAGTCTCGCTGATGATCTGCAACTCTTACTATCAGCCTGGAAAATTACCAACCGGAATCCGTTGGGTTCTGCTGCTGGTTATGGCTCTTCTTTTCCCTTAAACCGTCAGATGACTACCGATTTGTTGGGTTTCGAAAGCATGAATTATAATGTGGTTTATGCTCAAATGGGACGTGGTAAAATGGAGCGAACGGTTGCTAATGCGATGGCATCGGTTGCAGCAACAATATCCAAACTGGCCTTTGATGCCTGTTTGTACAACTCTCAGAACTTTGGTTTTATTAAACTGCCTGAAGAATTCACTACGGGTTCAAGCATCATGCCGCACAAGAAGAATCCGGACGTGTTTGAACTTACGCGTGCCAAATGTAATAAGATACAGTCGGTTCCTCAACAAATTATGATGATTACCAATAACCTTCCTTCCGGATATTTCCGGGATTTGCAGATTATTAAGGAAGTTTTTATCCCTGCATTTGCTGAGTTGAAGGATTGTCTGGATATGACAACCCTGATGATGTCACAACTTCAGGTGAATGAGCAGATATTGGACGACCCAAAATACGACTTAATTTTCAGTGTTGAGACTGTCAATAAACTTACATTGGGTGGTGTGCCCTTCCGGGATGCGTATAAGCAGGTTGGGCTGAATATAGAAGCCGGTAACTTTAATCCGGATAAAGCCATTCAACACACCCATGAGGGTAGTATTGGTAATTTATGTAATGATGAAATACTGGCCTATAAAGATGAAATTATCAGTCAGTTTGGTTTTGACAGCGTAAAGCGGGCAATTGATCAATTGCTTGGTTAATATTTGAAAACCAATGACCGGTTTATTCTGAAATCAGACTTAACCTTTTTTTATTAGGCTTTTCCCAGACCTTATTCTCAGGGCATTTAACACCACAGTCACAGAACTGAGGCTCATAGCAGCTGCTGCGAACATGGGACTCAGGGTCCATCCCCATATCGGAAAGAAAACGCCTGCAGCCAAAGGAATGCCAAGTATATTATAGAAAAATGCCCAAAACAGGTTTTGTTTAATATTCAACATGACTTCTTTACTGAGCCGGATATAGGAACTAACACCCGAGAGGTCGTTGCTGATAAGTACCACATCAGCCGATTCGATGGCAATATCGGTACCTGCGCCAATGGCAATCCCCAAATCTGCCCGGACCAATGCAGGAGCGTCGTTGATGCCATCACCAACCATGGCTACTTTTCTGCCTTCAGCCTGTAATTTGCGGATTTCTTCTTCTTTACCCTGTGGTAACACCCCGGCAATCACACGTTTTATACCCAGTTTTTGCTGTATATGTTGTGCTACCCTGAGGTGATCTCCCGTCAACATGATTACTTCCAGTCCCATTTGCTGCATGTGTTTAACAGCTTCTGCGCTGTGCGGTTTTAGTACATCTGCAACTGCAATAATGCCTAAGACCTCTTTTGAATTAGCAATATAAAGCAAAGTGTTTCCTTCGTCTGCCAGCAATGCTGCTTTGTTGTCAAATGCATCAGATGCAATTATTTTTTCCTTCATTAGCTGGGCATTCCCGGCAAAATATTCTCTGTCATTGATTACTGCTTTAATCCCCATTCCCGGGAATACTTCAAAGTTAACAGCAGATTGAGGGAGTATACCTCTGAATTCAGCTTCATCGAGTACTGCATTCGCCAGAGGATGTTCAGATTGCTTTTCTAATGAAGCTGCTATTTCCAGCAATTTGTTTTCTGGTAGAAAACGATTGGAAATGATTTTGGTGACAATCGGTTTCCCGGCAGTTAATGTCCCGGTTTTATCTAATACGATGGTGTCAATTTTATGACCTGTCTCCAGTGATTCGGCAGACTTAATTAGCATACCATGACTGGCAGCTTTACCTGTACCGACCATAATGGCTACCGGAGTTGCCAGTCCGAGTGCACAGGGGCAGGAAATTACCAACACAGAAATGCCAATTGACAGGGCGAAATCAACGGGATAGCCAAGGAGTAGCCATACCGCCGATGCAATTACCGCAATTGAAATGACTACAGGCACAAAGAAACCGCTTATTTTATCTGCTAATTTGGCAATAGGAGCCTTAGAAGCTGATGCATCTTCAACTAAGCGGATTATTTGAGACAAGGTTGTGTCGTCACCGACCTTGGTTGCTTTGAGTTTAAGATAACCTGTTTGACAGATGGTTGCCGACATCACGGTGTCTCCTTCTTTTTTGAAGACAGGTATACTTTCGCCCGTTAATGCCGATTCATCCAACGATGCCGTACCTGTCATTACTTCACCGTCGACCGGAACCGACTGACCAGATTTTATAATAACCAGATCGCCTATTGTAACCTGACAAACCGGAACTTCTGTTTCTTTATTATCACGTATAACTACAGCTGTTTTTGGAGATAAATCCATGAGTTTGGTTAAAGCTTCTGACGTCCGGCTTTTAGATCTTGCTTCAAAATATTTTCCTAAAGTAATTAATGTCAAGATAGTAGCGCCCGACTCGAAATAAATATCGTGTGCGAATTTCATGACATTTGTATTGTTGCCGCTTCCCAGTCCATATCCAATCCTGAAGATGGCGTAGATGCCGTAAAGCATGGCTGCTGAGGAGCCTATTGCAATAAGAGAATCCATGTTGGGTGCCCGTCTGAATAAGCTCCTGAAACCAGCAATGAAATACTTCCGGTTTATCAGGTAAATGGGGAATGCCAAAAAGAACTGTGTAAATGCAAAATTAAGCGCGTTTGCATGACCTTTTAAAAACTCAGGATAAGGTAATGCGAACATGTCGCCCATAGAAACATAGAGCAGAGGAATCAAAAAAAACAGAGAACGTTGCCATCGTTTCTTCATGTTTATTGTTTCTTTATCGACCTGTAGTTCCTTTCTGTTTCCCTTTTTCTCTGTTGTCGTTGTTTGTTCTGCTGTTTCTGATTTAGTTCTCACTGTCGCCTCATATCCTGCTTTCTTAACTGCCGATTCAACATCGGTACTACTCAATAATGCTTCATCAAAGCGAACGGACATGGAGTTGGTAAGTAAATTTACCTGAACGGCTAATGTCCCCTCCAAATTTCGGACTGACTTGTCAACATGAGCCACGCAGGCAGAACAACTCATTCCTTTTATGTCAAATACTTCTGTTTTCATGTCAACTTAAACAGTTTTAATGTAATATTGTTTTGGAAAATAGTAAAAAAACGAAGGAGTCACAACCGTTACCAGTTGTGACTCCTTACTATGTAAGAGGTATTTGCTTTTAAAAAGACTGACGTGCAGATGCCTGATAATTAATTTTCAAAGCATAAGCGCGCCTTAAGGCCTGTTTGATGTCTGTGATGATACCCATTTTCGTGTCCTTGTCAGCTTTGATAGAAACGGTCATAACATTTTGATCCTCTTCTTTCATTGCAGTACGTTCCATGGTGATGAAATTTTCAATTTCAGTAACATCAGCAAACTGATCATTCAACTGAATACGGGTAGCAGAACCAAATTGTTCCCTGAATTCTCTTGTCGGTTCACCTACATAGATGTAACGAACAAGTGATTTGTTTTCAAGTTTCTGAAGTTCCGTTGCAGAAGGTGGTGATACCCGGACTTTATAAGTTACCTCTTTCATGGTTGTAACAGCCATGAAGAAGAACAATAACATAAAGATGATGTCGGGTAGGGACGATGTGCTAAGCGCAGGTGTTCCCCTTTTTTCTCCTTTTCTTATTACTGCCATTAGTTGGATCCTCCATAATTTTTAGGTTCGGCCTCTGATATTTTCTGAGGATAAACCGCTTGAACATCTTTTTGCTGCAATTCATTCAATTCGTCAAACTTTTTCCCGAATTTGAGTTGCGACAGTTCATTACGCAATTCATTGTATGCAGCAACCAATTCATTCTGAACGTCGATATATGCCTGATATTGAGTGTCAACGTCATTTTGTACAGAAATTACGTGATCACGTGTATATTCAACCACGCCGAGAGTTTCAAATTCTTTGGTGAATTTCTCAGGCAGGTGCACATCGTTCGCTTCATTTTTCACGAACTCCTTTGCCTTCTCTTTCAGGTCCCGGATGTTCATTTCCTCACCTTGTACCAATAACTGGTTCAAACTATTGATTTTAACAACGAAGATATTTCTCTTTTTAATGTCAATATCCTGTGGTTTTTGGTCAGGGGGTAACGGTGGCGGAAGACGCCTTGTCAACCCTGTGCTGACATTCATCGATGTTGTTACAAGGAAGAAAATTAAAAGCAGGAACGAGATGTCGGCCATCGAGCTCGCATTTATTTCATTTAATTTTCTAGCCATTATTTTTGTAATAATTAGGTGTACGTTTGATAATTACTTAAGACTGGTATAAATCCTGGAACCAAAAATAGTCAGGATGATGACCACGAACAGAGTATAGATGGTATACATAAACATGTCAGAAATTTGTGCCCAAACTCCCTCGTTTTGTGTACCTTCATATCCAATTATGTTCATCTTTTCACCACTACCAAGAAAATACGAAACTACAAATATACCTGCAAAAATTATGATCGGAATTAATGATTTTAGTGCAGCACCAGGAGTACTTATCAGTGATTTAATAAACTGAATCAGCGCCATGGAAATTGTAACTACAATAGCAATTCCGAATAAAATATATAACCAGTAAATAATTGTATCTGTTAACAGAGGCACATGAATGGCCTCGCCTGCAGCACTTGCAATTGATTCACTTCCCTGTCCCATTGTTGCATAAAATGCAATGAGTAGAAGGAAAGAAACAAGTACCAGTATCAGGCCTGATATTTTGATTGTTTTAAACATAGTTACTTCTTATTTAGAATGTTTTACAATGATATCCAACAATGAAATCGATGAATCTTCCATGTCATTGGTAAGACTTTCAATGATTGTAAGAATATAGTTGTAGAATACCTGCAGAATCATTGCAACGATCAAACCAAATACAGTTGTTAAAAGAGCCACTTTGATACCACCAGCAACAACGGTCGCAGAAATATCACCTACCTGTTGGATTTTGTCGAAGGCCTGAATCATCCCGATTACTGTTCCGAGGAACCCAAGAGATGGAGCCAACGCGATGAACAATGAAATCCAGGTCAGGTTCTTCTCAAGCAGACCTAACTGAACACCACCATAAGAAGCAACTGATTTTTCAACTACTTCAATACCTTCATCATAACGGGAAAGTCCCTGATAGAAAATTGATGCAACAGGACCACGCGTATTGCGGCACACTTCCATTGCGGCTTCTACACCACCTTTTTCCCAAGCTTCGTCAATGCTGCTCAACAGTTTCTTTGTGTTAGTTGATGATAAGCTTAAATAAATAATTCTTTCAATACTTAAAGCCAAACCTAAAATCAATGCAAATGCTACCGGTGCCATCCACATAGCATCACCTTCGATGAATTTTTGTTTTAATGCTTTATGCATTCCTTGTTCTTCTACAACGGCCGGAGCTGTTGTTTCCACTACTTCGCTTACGGTGGTGTCGCCTCCTGCAGCCTGAATAGAATCCTGTGCAATCACATTTAATGTAATGCCAAAAGTGAAAAGTGCCACGATTGAGAAAGTTGCAAATACCTTTTTCATTTTACTTTTTTTTTGAGTTTTTGAATTTTTATTTTGTGTTTATTTATCTCGTTTTTATCTGTTTGCGGAGAGGAAGAGATTCGAACTCTCGATACGATTCCACACCGTATATACGCTTTCCAGGCGTACCTCTTCAACCACTCGAGCACCTCTCCGAATTAGCGGCGCAAGTTAGCAAAAATTTATGACATACAAATAAAAA
>JAYFPG010000062.1:0-1603 GCA_034928085.1 Paludibacter sp. | reverse complement strand
AAGCGAACCCCGGAATCAAATTCAATTTTACTGTTTGGATCAACTGGTGGAGCCCGACAGTTTCGTGCGCATTATCGATTTTTTTGTGGATAGTATTGATTTAAAAAGCTTCGGATTTAGGCATGTTACACTCAAGAGTGAAGGTCGTCCACCGATTCATCCGGCCCAATTGCTTAAATTGTATATTTATGGTTATCGTTATGGTGTGCGTTCATCGCGTAAATTAGAGCGGGAAGCCAAACTCAATATCGAAGCCCGTTGGCTGTTGGGGGAAATAGTACCCTCGAATAAAACCATTGCAAATTTCCGTAAAGACAATGCCGAACAGTTCAGGGCAATCTTTCGCAAGTTTGTATTTTTGCTTAAAGAGTTGGATTTGATTGAAGGGAAAACCATTGCCATTGATTCCTTTAAGGTGAGGGCGCAAAACTCGCTGAAGAACAACTACAATCAGGGCAAGATCGATCGTCACCTGGATTATATTGATAACCGCATACGGGAATATGAGAACGCTTTAGATCAGTCGGACAGTGAAGAAGAAAAAGCGGAATTGTCAGAGAAGATCAAGACACAAAAAGTGCGCAAAAGCAAATACGAAGCACTTGAAACACAGCTTAAAGAAACGGGCAAAGAACAAATCAGCACCACCGATAAAGATGCTCAATCAGTAGTTCTGCACCGTCACATCACCCAGGTGGGCTACAATGTGCAGGCGTCGGTAGATGCTAAAAACAAGCTGATAACGCACTTCGACACGGGTAGTGTAAACGATACCAATGCACTGGCATCAGTAGCCATTGAAACCAAAGAAATCCTTCAGGTAGAAAAAATGGATGTATTGGCCGATAAAGGTTATCATACCGGTGAACAAATACATCAATGCGAACAGAACGGGATCACGACTTATGTATCGCCCAAAGAACCGGCATCGAATAATCCGGATATATTTCCGGTGTCACAGTTCATTTACAATCCGGGGAACAACACTTATACCTGCCCGGCAGGAGAAACACTCAGAACCAATGGTACCTTGTACACGCACAGCAGCAAAGGATATAAGTCGGCATACCGGTTTGAGCGCTACAACAACGTAGCTGCCTGCAAAATCTGCCCGATGCAAAGTAATTGTACCACCAGTAAGAAAAACGGCCGCAACATCGACCGAAGCGAATATGCCTCGCTGATGGAGCAAAATGCCGACCGTATAAACCAAAATAAAGACTACTACAAACAACGCCAGCAATTAGCCGAACATCCGTGGGGAACGATAAAGCGACAGCGTGGCTTCGACCACGTGCTTACGCGTGGCAAGACAAATGTGTTGGGCGAAGTAAGTTTGGTTTTCATCGGCTATAACCTGACCCGTTGTGCCAATATCGCAAATGGATTTGAGAGGTTTAAACAGCTTATAAATAGCTATATAGACGCCTTTTGTCGTGTTTTTATGGCTCAGTAGGCTTATTTTAAGCCATACTGTGACATAGAAATCTCAATACCAGTTTTCTTTCACAATAACAGAAAGTTAAATATTCAGCCTTGTATAATGCTGTGAAATGAATATTTTACTACTTTTGGAAAAATTTGGGAGTTGTTGCGCAGACTC
>JAYFPG010000006.1:0-133320 GCA_034928085.1 Paludibacter sp. | reverse complement strand
GCTTGTTTCGAACTGTCGCAAACCACCATGCCTGCCAGCGAATTATCCCGTTCTGTATGTCTGAATTGTTGCAAATCGTTCAGGATATAATCCAGCATGGGGTACGCAAACTGTTTATGTGCAAATATCTCACTGGTGGAAATATCGCCTTTCAAAACCATTATCTGCTTGATAATGTCCTCCATTTGCATCTTATAATTCGTGTCGATAGCTTCACGAATCAACCGGCGGGTGTAACCGTCGGCAATGGACATATTGTAATAATACTTGTGGATATAGTCTCCAAACAAGGCTTTGGAGTCGAAATCTTTGACCACATCACGCAGCAAGGGCGTACCTGTCAACGCAATCTGAATGGCGCTTTTATCTGAATTTACCAGATTGGCTAAGTAGTTGCCTTTCGGGTTATAGCTTCGGTGTGCCTCGTCCAGAAAATAGATACGCTGTACCTTAATGTCGTAATCAATATCAGTGCGAGCAACAGATTCTTCCGTAAACTTCTGTATGTTGATGACCGATATTTCCGGCTTTCCGTGGTTGTTGTGTATCGGTGCAATCGTTCTTATATCCTGCAGAAATTCGGTGCGGGAACTTACCTTCTTCACGATCAAACCACGTTTGCTGAATTCTATGGTAGCCTGATCAGCCAAATCAATACGGTCAACAATAAAATAAAACTTGGGAATAATGTTCTTCTTCTGGAAATAATCCGTCAGAAAGCGCACATTGTAATAGGCTAAAGCCGTTTTTCCACTTCCCTGTGTATGCCAGATAATCCCCTTCCGCACACCTTCTTCCAATTTCTTTTCAATAGCCTTGGTAGCAAATATCTGAGGATAACGCATCACATGTTTATGCAATACTTTTACTTTATTTTCCTCTTCTTCCACATAGGCAATAGCATATTTCAGCATAAAAGCCAGTCGCTCCTTACTGAGCAGTGAGGTAATAAGCCGGTTGGTGGGTTTGTTGTAGTCTTTGTTGGTTTTAAACTCGTCGGAATACTTGATGCTGACAATGTTATTGTCTTTCAGAATCAGGTTTTCCGTTTGCTCATTTTCCGGTGCAAGCAGTGCGGTTAGATTCAGTTTTTCTTCTTCACGGAAATAATTGAAATGTAGATCTGCGTAAGCCGAAGTGGCATAATATGCACCCTGTACAGGTTCTATCACACCATCTTCGTATTCCATATTATTGGAGAAAATCATCAGCTGCGTGATATTGGCAAAGCGTTTAAAGCGCTTATTCGCAAAACGTTCGTTCATTCGCTTGCGTTCTGCCAGAATGCCTTCTTTGTTGTTGGGTTTCTTCACCTCGATAAACACCAGCGGCATCCCGTTAATCAACAGGGTGATGTCCGGTCGAAATTCCTCATCCCCATTCTTACAAGTTAGTTCCGTGGTAACATGATAGCTATTTTTCTCAGGATGCTGAAAATCGAACAATTTCCATCCGGTGCCAGTCGACAAGGTTTCATAGAAATCCCTTCCCAAATCATCAAAATCTAACTTCAAATGGAGGTCACTGTAAAGGTTATCTATTTCAATTTCAGAGATTCCCGGATTCAGTCGGGCCACACTTGCTTTGAAAATTTCCGGAAATATATTGCTGTCTTCATTGCGATTTTCATGTTCATCGCGGGGAATATAGGAATATCCCAAACGCACCAAATGTAACAAGGCGGGTATCTTTACACGGGCATCTTCATTAAAGTGCATGGGCTTGATAATTAGTTGTTATGTTGAATTACAGATCCGGTTAACGGGGTAATATTTCTCTATTTTTTTGAAAAGCACAAATATACAGATTTTTAGTTAAAAAAGAATGAGAATTATTAAAATAGAATCATATCACATGATATGAATCCAGCATCCACAGCTCCGGTTTTAACCGGGCGAATATGGGAAAAGATATTTGGTTTTTGTCAGGAATAAGAAATTGAAATTAACGACTTTGACAATTATATTATTATGCATACCATCAATTGCCCCCGGTTTTAACCGGGGGATATGGATTAAGAATTAAAATGAAGCCCTTACTAATTGAAGTTTACGCCCTACATAAATGAGTTTTACGCCCTATATAAATGAATTTTATGCAGGGCATAACGGGCATCGTGCAAGTGCGTTCTTTGTCATAGAGCAAGTGCGTTCTTTGTTGTAGTGCAAGTTAGTTCAGAGGCGTAGAGCAACGTTGCTCTTTTTTATAGAGCCACATTGCTCTTTGATGCTGAACGAGTAGGCTCTATAGGATGGTTGGACGGAATTTACGGATAAACTTACCAGGTGTGAAACCTGGTTTAAACGCTAATTCAATGCGAATGTAAAACGAGTTTTTGACATATCAAAATTTTAAACATGCAGTTCGTAAATAAAATCACTCAACTTCACAATTTCTTTTATTTTTGATACCTTTGCACCTCATTCACACATTAACGTTAAGTATTATGCTCGATTTTTTACTTTCCCGCCGCACCATCCGCAATTATACCGATGAAGGTATTTCTCCTGGTTTAATGACTGAATTACTGCAAGCTGCTGCCCAATCGTCGAACACGGGTAACATGCAGGCCTACAGCGTGGTGGTGACTACTGATGTAGAACTGAAGAAACAACTGGCTCCGGCGCATTTCAATCAGCCGATGGTAACCCGCGCTCCGGCGGTGCTGACTTTCTGTGCCGATTACAGTCGCTTTTCGCAATGGTGCAAACTCAGAAAAGCGGAACCGGGCTACGATAATTTTCAATCGTTCATGGCTTCGGCTATTGATGCAATGATTTTCGCGCAGACTTTTGCCGTGGCCGCTGAAAGCAACGGACTGGGGATTTGCTACTTAGGAACTACAACTTACAATACGCAGGAAATAATCGAAACACTGAAACTTCCCAAATTGGTAGTGCCCATAACAACCATCACAGTGGGTTTCCCTGCTGATAATCCTCCTATAACCGACCGCTTGCCACTCGAATCGGTGGTACATCATCAAACTTACAAACCTTTTACAGAGCAAGACATTAACCAGCTTTATGCTGAAAAGGAAAATAGTGCTTTCTACCAACAATTTACGGCTGAAAACAACAAGGAAACGCTCGCGCAGGTATTTACGGATGTTAGATACACGAAGAAAAACAATGAATTCTTTTCGGAAAAATTCCTGAACGCACTAAAACAACAAGGATTCTTGTATTAGTGGTTAGTGGTTAGTGGTCAGTGGTTAGTGGTTAGTGGTCAGTGGATAATTGACCACTAACCACTAACTATCATCTCGCACTTCACACAATCAAACTTTAGTTCAAACCGCTGTTCTTTGTGTTGCAGGTAATAAGGCTCGGCGAAAGGGGATTTTCCTCCTTCGCGGGGACACCAGCCCATTTCGTATTTGATGCAGTGTTTGGTGAACATAAGCGGCACTCCCTTTTCGGCTTTGATTTCAAATCCGGGTGCAATGTCGGTTACGCCACAGGATTCATAAAACTGCTGGGCTAAGCGGTTGGTCACATTACCGGTATAGGTGAGTTGTTTCGATGGATATTCGGGGTTCTTTCTGGTAGCCGGTTGTTCTCTTTCGTACGACTCCAAACGGGCCGTTTCCAATGCATCAAAAGCCACCCTCCGCCATTCGTTCAATACCGAAGCCGGAAAAAACCAGGGCTGTTGGATGTTGATTTGAACATCTTCCACCGAAAAAATAGTCTGACCAGTTTTGGACAATTGTAATTTGATGTTTTCAAGCACTTTCTCTGTTTGTCTGGCCAATTGTTTCTCACAGGCAAACTGTCTGGTTACGCACACTCCATCTTCATCCTCCAACTGTATAGAGAATCCATCCGTTATTTCTTCGAAACGAACACGGGTTGCAATCTTTCTTTCCGAAGTGTTGCCTTTCAGCATTTGATCAAACGCCTGATCGAAGTTCCTGTAAATTTCAGTACCGGGTTTGATTTCGGGTATTTCCATCAGAAAAACACGATTTCCCTCTACCCTGTTGATGCGGAAACCTTCCAAAACTCCTTTTTCATTGATAAAACTGAGTCCGTCGCCATTGTGCAGTACTGCCGAAGTTTTAACTTCTAAGTAATTTCTGCCAATTCCTGAGATGATGCCTATTTTCTCTCCGGTTGACTTTGGCGTTTCGGGTTGAATGATGCCATTGTAACGACCCAGCAAAAAATAATCTGTTGATGATCGCCTGAAACTTTTAACCGGATTGGGTTCAAAATGGAAAGATGTTGTACCTGAGGATGCACGCATATATTTACCTTTCCCGGAAGTATTCAGAATAGCATCTATCTTTTTACGGTAATATGCCGTGATATTTTTCACGTATTCTTCGTCTTTCAATCTTCCTTCTATCTTGAAAGAAGTGACTCCGGCATCCATCAATTCTTCGAGGTGCGCCGACAAATCTAAGTCTTTCAGCGAGAGTAAATGTTTATCCTGTTGCAAAACAGTTCCGTTTGCATCATACAAGGTATATGGCAACCGGCAGTATTGTGCACAAGCGCCTCTGTTGGCGCTCCGGCCTGTCATCGCTTCACTGATGTAACACTGTCCGCTGTAACTTACGCAAAGGGCGCCATGTACAAAAACTTCCAGTTCAACCTGCGTTTGAGAAGCGATGGAACGAATCTGCTCTAAGGTGAGTTCACGAGCTAAGACTACCCGCGATAAACCGGCATCCTGTAAAAACTTTACTTTTTGCACCGTGCGGTTGTCGGTTTGCGTGCTGGCATGTAACACCACCGACGGAAGTTTCATTTGCAGAATACCCATATCCTGTATGATAATGGCATCTGCACCAATCTCATGCAACTCCCAAATCAACTTTTCAGCATCTTCTAACTGATCATCTGTCAGGATGGTATTGAGCGCAACATACACCTTCACCCCGAAGCGATGTGCATATTGAATTAATGTGGCAATATCTTTTACCGAATTACCGGCTGCTGCTCTTGCTCCGAAACGGGAAGCGCCAATGTATATGGCATCCGCACCGTGATCTACTGCTGCAATGCCACAGGCCAGGTTCTTTGCAGGAGCCAGCAATTCAATTTTCCTCATAAGTTCTGTTATTCAATCTGGGATAGATCGTACGGCGTTTCCTGATAAACGAAGTAGTTCAACCAATTTGTAATGAGCAGATTGGCATGACTGCGCCAACGTACCTGCGGACTCAAATCGGGGTTGTTATCCTGATAATAATTCAATGGCAAATCGATGGGTAATCCCTTTGCCAAATCTCTTTTATACTCTCCATCTAATGTCATCGGTGAATACTCAGAGTGACCGGTAACGAAGAATTCACGACCATTACGTGCCATTACCATATAAACACCCGATTCAGGCGATTCTGACAGGATGGTCAGTTCCGGCACTTTCTGTATGTCTTCCGCACGTACTTCAGTATGCCTGCTGTGAGGCACATAAAACACATCGTCAAATCCCCTGAAAATAGGATTCTGCGGATTATAAATATGATGCTCGAATACTCCGAACATTTTTTTATTCAACATATATTTCGGTATGCCGTAATGGTAGTACAAACCGGCCTGTGCAGCCCAGCAAATAAAGAAAGTGGATGTCACATGCTTTTTGGCCCAATCAAAAATCTCGGTTAATTCATTCCAGTAATCAACCTCTTCGAAAGGCAAATGCTCTACAGGAGCGCCGGTGATGATCATGCCGTCGTAATTGCTCTTGCGAATTTCATCGAAATTCTTGTAAAAAGTCATCATGTGTTCCACAGGTGTATTCTTACATTCGTGACTGTCCATCTGCAACAAATCAAGTTCAATCTGCAGGGGTGTATTCGACAGCAGACGAATTAAATCGGTTTCAGTTGTAATTTTTACAGGCATCAAATTCAGAATCACTATTTTAAGCGGACGAATCTCCTGATGAGATGCCCGGTCGGAATCCATTACGAAGATATTCTCATTCCTTAATAAATCAACTGCAGGTAATGTCGAGGGTATATTTACTGGCATAACTAAATAAGTTTATAGTGGTTAGTGGTTAGTGGTTAGTGATTGGCTAAAGTATTTATTATACAGCGTTACAAATTCTGCTGTTCCGATAAACCCATCCAAAAACACATTCAAGCGTTCTTGCAACTCCGGTGATTTTTTGTTTACCGTCCAGGTTAAATCCTGTTTAAAACTGAGAGGTACACTGAAATCAACATCTGCATACCGGGCTTTAAATCTACCGGCAAGGTATTCGGGACAAATTGTATATTTTAGTTGCTTATCATTTACTAATTTGACTATTTCATCCGGACTATCTACTGCAATATCATTTATGGTCAGGTTGATTGCCAACTCCTCAGCCAGGTATCCCAGTCTGACCATAAAGGGCGAGTTTTTCATCACGGTCAGGGTATCACCATCCAACTCATACTGTTTAGTGATAAGCAGTTTTCCAGTTGAATCTGTTTGTTGTGCAAGCATCAGGCGGGTCGACAGTATCGGATTCAAACTCACAACCGACCTGACAGAATCAATCATTACCGGTCGCAGGGAAACCAGTACATCACAGGATCCGTCTGTCAGTTCATGCATACCATCCCTGGTTTTATCCTCGTTAATAACAACCAGTTCAACACCCAGCGAATCCGTAAATCTTCTGATTAGTTCATACTGAAAACCATACACATGCATACTGTCACGCGTAAAACCATGTTCGCCCGACTCAATCAGCACCGACATACGACCCTCTTCCTGTATTTCAGGCAAATCCCTGACTGATCTGGTTTTCCCCAACCAAATCAGCAGTACCAGTACCAAGAGTACAGCAATTATCCAGATGATAGTCTGTTTTCGCATTATTTTAATGAAACAATTCTTCAGTGCAAGATGTTCAATCGTAGAAATTCCAGGTTAGCCCCATTTTCAGTGTAGCCGGATTAATCGGATAATACGGCATTGAATAATAATCACCCTGCATAAACAACTGATTCAGGTGGTAATACTGTACAAAAAAACGGGTTCTTTTCAAATGGGCATTAATATATACATTCATGACCGGATAATTCCCTATTTTCATCTTGTCCTGCACAAAAAACTGTCCGGTTGCCGGCATATACGAGGGTGCGTAATACGCTGTATGATAACGCACATCAGCGCCTATCTGCATACTAAGCACCTTGAACCACAGTCCATGATAATATAAATTGTGATACAAGGCAATCTCCGGCAAAGGTAATACCGCCTGATTGGAACTTAACTGATACACTACATTGTTCTCAAGCGTAAAACTTCCCACCCGGAAATCCTGTTTCAGGTTAGCGGCCACTACCTGTATATTGCCATTGTGTTGCTGGGGTAAGGCTTCTTTATCAAAATAAACCATATCCGTCAGATTATCCACCGAAAGATTGAAATCAAATCCGAGTGTGGGAATGGCAAATGTTCCACCGAGACGAGTCTTGTACATCGCCACAAAATTCCGTTGCCAACGGAAATGATTGGAATGATAAAAATTCAGGAAATCAGATGGATTTTGTCTTTTTACATACCCATGTGCAATCAGGTTTATTTTTTGTTTGAACAAATTGAAATAACTACTCAGGTTTCCGTCGAGCATCATATCGCCGGCTTTGGGTCCCAGGAAGGTCAGTTCGCCACTGATGTTATAACGCAATAAATCTCCCTGGTTTTTCGATAACACCCCTCCTACCCGTGTATTCGACTGATTCCTGTGGGTTAACACACTGTCAATTAAATAACCATACCTGAGATAATCGTTTTCAAGATAAGCGGTCAGTCCAAACTTTAGCCATTTATTAAATTCTTCAGCCATACTCACAGAAAAGCGGTTACTCAGCTTCAACAGCGATGCTGTATCGTTTGTTTCAGTATGAGGCAGGTATGTATTGGCATAAAAATCCTTTTCGACCGATTGCTCATAATAACGCTTCCTCATGTCATCCAACCGTACAGTGTGCGCAAAAATAGTGACAGGCACATATTCCATTGTAACCGAATCCGGATTTATTCTTATTGCCCTTTCTATACCGATGCTATACTGATGGTTATAAAAGGCCTGATTATGCTTGAAATTCGCATATCCATTGATATTTACCGGGATGTTATACGAGGGATATTGAATGGAACCATTGATATAAGATGTATCCTGAATTCCTCCATTCTCATAATGACTATGATTGTTCGCACTAAAAAAAGCGGTCGCTTTATATTTTTTTCCATCGTAGGTTCCGAATAAAGACCCGGCAAATCTTTTTGCAGCCAGGTTAGCGTACTCTCCCCTTGCATAAATATAATCGAGCGTGGTACCTATATTTAATTTTTTGTTGGCATTGGCCGAAAACAGAAAGCGGATTTGCTCGTCTTCGTAATAATTGGTACCGCCGGTAAGGTAATACAGACTTGAAAAAGGAGTCGTGGTATTATAAAATGTGGCTGACTCAACCCTACGCATATAGGGATAATAGGCATCAGCAAAAATAAACTCATCCTGCTCAGGCCTGTCGAAATAGATTTTAGGCTGAATAGGAGAACCCAGATTACCCCGAAAAGCATTGGAAATACTATAACGGTCGATGTGGTTATCGTTCTGAAAATTCAGATGTAAGGTATCGACAGGAATAGAATCAACTGTCGCGAACGCATCCGTGATTCTCCATGTTTTTACAGAAGCTTTCACTTTTTTACCAACAGCAGCATCATTGCCCGATAACACAACCGGGAACAACATCAGTAAAAACAATATGTGAAAATTCTTCAACATGTATACCTCTAAACTTTTAAACCATATAAGCTAATATTCATTTACCATTTAGCTATTTACGATTTACCATTTAAGAATTTAAACCACAAAAGGCACAAGAGGAAACTAAGAAATACAAAAGAAATCTTTGAATTTTTAAACTCTTAAACCTTTAAACCATATAAGCCATATAAGCATTAAGACTTTAGACCGTCAACCTCACTCATTCACCGGAATCACTCCCTGCGTTTGCTTCACCTGATATTTCGTCATTTCCTGATTCGATTCAAAACCCTTACCGATGATGATATAATCTTCCTGGGTAATTTTTATCAGGCTGTCGGAGTATATTTTCTCACTTTTCTGTTCCCAAAAAAGTTGCTCTGTTTCAAACAATTCACCTTTGATATTGGTCGCCCTCACGTTTCCTCTCAACTCCCAGATTTGTTCATTTTCAAGGTATTTCGCATACTCACTGTGGATATTGGCATCGATTACCAATTGTTCGTCGAACCGTTCGAAATGTACACCATAAGGAAACTCCCAGTAAGGCTGACTTGAGCGGTCGTATATATCCCATTGAGGTGTTACGATGCGATACCTCGTGATACCCGAATCCGATATCACCGTACTAACATCCATTGAATGTAAACGGGGAAAATCAGCCCGGTTTTGCACCGGGTCTATCTGTTCAGGAACATTGGAAGTGCAGGAAAAAAGCAAAAAAAGCACAACAACCACCGAAAGGGCGGTTGTCATACTTTTTACAACATATTGCTTTTCAGCTGTTTTCAATGTTTATCTGCAAATTGTTGATTCACCAATCCAACCACCCACATAGAATGATTTTCCATCCTGCAATTCAGGTTTAAAGAAAATATCTTCTTTTGATGGGAAATGACGACTGTATGAAGAAATCAGTTTGTTAACATCTTCTGCTAATGTTGGGTCAACCTGTTTCGCTTTGTTTAACCTATCAACTGCAACCCAATAAATTGTTTTTGAAAGTACCGGATCATCAAAGATGCCTTTCGCACCAGCATAAGCCAGTCCAATAATCATGTGTGCTTTACCATTCGCCGGATTAAATTCGAGCGAATTAAGTGCATGTGTTTTCGTACGGGGATAATTACCAAGTTTAGAATAATAAATCTGTGCAATCGTATATTGAAAATCTGCTTTGTCCATATCATTATTACTTAATCGGGTAGCCTCTTCATAATAATTTATGGCACTTTCATATTTCTCCTGGGTAAAAGACATAGAGGCGAGGGCACTTGCAGATTCAGCTGAAGGCTGAATTTTGTGAGCCAACACCGCAGCGTCAAAGTATACCGGAGATTCAGTACATTTTACAATTCTGTAAAATGAAATAATTTTGTTCAGGTAACTTAAGTCTGATTTATTCTCCTGAATTTTCGTTTTATATAAATTATCCAGCGTTGCACAGTCTGCAGCGCCACTCTGAGCAAAAACGATGTCCAGTCCATTTTTATATTGTGCTGCCTGTGCTGCAAGGTTAGAATCCGAACTTTTACTCAGATTTTCTAATATTTCGTTTGCCTTCAGATAATCTGAGATATATTTTTCACCATGCGTTTTATCGACAGCATAAATTTTATCTGACAACACTACAAATTGACGGATGACTTCAATCTCAGCATTTTCACCCAATCCATCAATAGATTCTTCCATCCACTGATAGGCAGGTTTCATTAAATCGTCATTTTTTGCAAACACGATATAATCCAACGCTTTTAGCCCTTTGATCCATGGAGTAGGATAACGCTGATCGTCACCGAAATACTTCATACGTTGATCAAACATAAACATTAACCTGTCAAAGTATTTTTGATAGGTTGCATCATCTTTTGCCTGACTCAATTGCCAATGAAGTATGTTACGTCCGTGAACATATACTGCACGATTGGCATTCGGACAATTATCAAACACCTGATTCCATGAATTTACCGCATCAGCATACTGCTTATTTTTCGCCGACTCATTAAATAAACTCAGGTTAACCAGACATTCTTCTGTTACAACAGGCACTTCCGGCTGTTCGGCCGGCTGTGGCGCCACCACTTCTGTTTGCGGAGCCACTTCTTCTTTAGCGGCTTTTTTAGATCTTCTCTGAGCATAACAGTTCGTTAAAACAACGATGCTCAACATCAATACAATTAGCTTCTTCATATACTTATTTATTTCTCAAATTTTTATAATTTCCTCTTAAAGAACCAGTTCTCATTGAATGTCGCATTCAGTGTAAATTTAAAATAATCCTCTCTGAATACGCTTCTTTCTCCCGACTTCCCATATTCGAATGAAGCATTCAGCATGGTGTTACTGGTACGCAACGGCAACCCTACGCCAAAAGTTATACCAAAGTTCTTTACCGGATTCGTTCCTGGAATTTTATAATATGGATCATGCAGGTTTAACCCGGCACGATAGCGTACCCTGTCGGTATAATTATTTCCCCTTGGATCGGGAATGTATTCCACACCCACAGCCAGTTTGGTTCTGTTGCTTAAACTGTCAGTCTTCCCGAAAAACAAAGCATCACCCCATTGTTGCATCGAATAATCGGCAGACAAGGTAAGTTTCTTGTTGAAAGTATAATTCAACCCGACACCGAACACCTGCGGCAATTCAAAATGATGACCGTATGTAATTGTATCTGCAGGAACAGCCAGATTATACTGAATAAATTTACCATTAAACGGAGCCTTATTTTCATAAATCAATCCCAGTGTTACTTCATGCTTATCTTTGAATGTATGAAGAAACTGTGCCCCATACCTAAACCTGAAGTTACTTACCGAGATTGCATTATTTTGAATGGACGTAGAAGAACTGAAGCCATCATTGGCAAACACAATTGCCCGGCTGTTTGTAACATCTCCAAACATATAATACGCATTTACTCCCAGTGACATAAAGTTAAACAATTTCAACCCGATTCCGGAATACACCTGACTGATACCCCCTGTGCCCGTGTATTTTCGGGCGTAATAAGCATAAGTGGGATCAGCATTATTTCCGGGCATTAACACTGAATCGGTATCATGAAAATCATATCCCGAAAAAGAATAAGGCAACATACCGGCACTAAAACCTAACCATTTGGTAATTGGGAATTGTAAGTTCACATATTCCAGATTCGAATTAAAACTTGTTTTATTTCCATTCGGGTCTGAGAATCTGGAAAATAAACCGGTAAGCCCCACATCAAACATGAAAGAGGTAGAGTCCACCACACTGTATGATGCAGGATTAGCGGCGTTAATTGAACTTGCATTTCTCATTCCAATAGCTGTCCCTCCCATGGCACGTTGTTCCGCGGAATTGACATCTACCAGTTCTCCATAACCGTAACGCGTATAGGGTGAATTGGTATTATTCTGACCAACAGACAATTGAACAAAGAAAAGAAGAAAAACCAATAAAACCGCTTGTATTTTATTTAACATTATGTTGTAATATTCGATTGAGTCCTGTTAATACTAAATTTTTATCTGCAAAGATGCGACTTTTTAACTTGTTATCAAAGAGAACGGCACTGCCTCCTGTTAAAAATACTGAAAGTTTAGGATATTTTAGCATAAGCCGTTCAATATATCCATCTATCTCTAACACAACACCATACAAAACACCGGCCTGAATGGCAGATTGCGTATCCTTACCTAAGAAATCGACATTAGCATTTACTTTTACCAACGGAAGTTTTTGTGTAAAAGTATGCAAAGCTTTCAATCTCATTTCTACACCCGGGGCGATATTACCTCCATGGTATACACCTGATGCATCAATAAAATCATACGTGACAGCCGTACCGGCATCAATGACCAGAATATCCATATCAGGTTGCAAGAAAGCTGCTCCCACTACCGCTGCTAATCTGTCTTTACCAAGCGTCTCAGGAGTTTGATAGCTACTCCTGATCGGCAAGGGTGTAAGATGACTCAAACTGATAAAGTTCTTACATGTTTGCTGCAACAACGACTCCAATACTGGATTATCCTTCACCACACTGGAAAGTATGGCACTTTCAACCTGAAAATCATGGATTATGCCGTTTATTTTATGTTCGCATTCCGTTTGATCAAAAGTAGCTTCATATACCATATTATTCCTGTCGAAAACAGCAATCTTGGTGCGTGAATTTCCCTGATCAATGCAAAGGTTCATGACAATAAAATGCTACAGAATCATTTTTTCTATCGGCACAACGAGAATTCCTTCAGCTCCCAGGTTTTTCAGTTTACCTATGATATCCCAGAATTCTTTTTCACTGATTACGGCATGCAGCGAACTCCAGCCTTCTTTTGCCAGCGGCAGAATGGTCGGACTTTTCATACCGGGCAGCACTTCGATTATCTGTTTAATATTATCCGAAGGGACATTCATCAACACATACTTTTTATCTTCAGCCAGCTGAACTGCTTCAATCCTAAACAATAACTCATCGAGGATTTGCTGTTTTTCTTTTGAAAGTGCGGGATGCTGAATAAGTACGGCTTCCGACTTCATTAACACCTCCACTTCCTTCAGATGATTGGTAACCAGTGTACTACCAGAGCTAACGATATCAAAAATAGCATCTGCCAATCCGATGCCCGGAGCTACTTCAACCGAGCCGGTAATTACATGCACATCAGCCTTCACATTACGTGCGCTCAGATAGTCAATCAAAATCTCCGGATAAGATGTGGCTATGACTTTACCATCAAACCACTGGATGCCGGGATATTCAATTTCTTTGGGAATGGCCAATGACAAACGGCATTTACTGAATCCCAGGCGTTTGGTTATGACGGCATTTTTCTTTTTCTCAGCAAATTCATTTTCGCCTACGATTCCCACATCGGCAACCCCATCGGCAACCGACTGAGGAATATCATCGTCACGCAGAAAAAGCACTTCCAACGGAAAATTCCGCGCAGGAACCAACAACAACCTTTTTCCAGACTCTAACTTAATACCTGTTTCACTCAGCAACGCCATCGTTTCTTCAAACAAACGGCCTTTTGCCTGTACTGCAATTCTTAATAACATATCGATATTTTTTTATGGAATGCAAAAATACAAAAAAATTGCTGAAATCAGTAAAAACAAAAAAAGTCCGTTAAATTAACGGACTTTCTTTTTCTTTAGCAAAATTGCTGTTGTGCAGGAGCTTATTCAGCAACTACTTCAACTGCAGTTGTATCAACAACAGCAGCAGTGTCAACAACTACTTCTTCTACAGCTACAGTATCAACAACTTCTTCTGTAGTTTCAGCAGCTTTAGGTGCACATGCAGCGAAAACTGCAGCAACAGCAAAAAATAAAATTACTTTTTTCATTTTAAAAATCTTTTAAAAAATTCGACATATTAGTTTGCAATTCAAAATCGATGCAAAATTACATCTATTTTTTATATTGGAAAAACTTTTTGAATGTTTTTTTTTATTTTTTTTCAACTTTTTTTCACAATTCACACAACAACCTGACTTTCAACACCCTGCGGTTTACTAAAAGCTGTGGCATACAAATATCTTTTGATGCTTTTTTTCGGTGTTTTCTCAAATTCATTGGGATATAAGTGAATTTTGGCTATTGATTCATAGGAAGCTACGATATTATTCAAAACCACTCTGTTTTCTTCCATCACCTTTTCCAACTGTTTTTGATCCAGCTTTTCGAGGTCAACCGCCTCATAATCCGGATAAACCAACGCATGCAAACGACCGTTATTTTCAATGACCAGACTTTCCATCACAAAAGGCATGTTATTTAATTTGGCTTCTATTTCTTCCGGATAGATGTTTTGTCCGCTGGGACCCAAAATCATGCTTTTACTCCTGCCTCTGATAAAGATGGTTCCATCTGCTTCTATCATTCCCAAATCGCCGGTATGCAACCAACCTTCGTCATCAATAATACTGTTGGTTGCCTCCTGGTTTTTAAAATAACCATTCATCAAATTTTCTCCTCTAACGCATATTTCGCCGATACCGGTATTCGGATCAGCATCCATAATTTTGGCTTCCATTTGTGGGATGACAGCTCCGGCAGATTTTGCCTTAAACTGATCGGCGGCTGTAAAGCTGATTAAGGGGGCACATTCTGTCATACCATAACCCACAGTATAAGGGAACTTGATTTTCTGCAGAAACTCTTCCACCTCAGCATTCATGGGAGCGCCACCGCAAACCAACTGGGCAAATTCGCCTCCGAAGGCATGAATCAGCTTCTTACGAATCGTCGACAAAATCGTCTGATCAAGGAAAGGAAGTCGCAACACCCAGCGAATGGTCGGCTTGGCAATCAATGGCTGAATCTGTTTCTTGTAAATTTTCTCGATGATAAGCGGAACAAGGAAAATTACATTCGGCTTGACTTCAGCAAATGCTGTTAATAATATTTTGGGTGAGGGTATTTTACCAATGAAATGCACGTGACATCCGCGGCAGGTTGCAGTCAGAAAATCAAAAGCACAACCATAAGCATGTGCCAACGGTAAAAACGAAATGATTTTATATCCTTCCTGAATAATTCCTGTCCCGATGGCAAAAACAATATTGCCGGCGAGGGCATTTCCACTGGTCATAACCCCCTTACTGAAACCTGTTGTACCGGACGTATAATTAATCGACACCAGTTCGGCATTCGATTTATCGATATAGCGCACATGGTCTTTGTGGAAACCATGCGGATACTTCGAACGGAACAAGGTATTGATAACCTCGGGTTTTACCTGATTGCGCTCAATGACCGGAACAAAATCATTTTGCTCTTCTTCTTTTCTATCGATGATGGTTAGACAATTAAAATCAGTAAGTGAAAAAACAGCCTTTACGGTTGTCAACTTTTCTTCTTCCAGATTTTCCCAGATATTATCACTGGTAAACAGCAATTTCGACTCGGAATGATTCGTGATGTGATGCACATCATTGGCGTTAAAATCCTGTAGAATAGGGACAATAACAGCTCCGTAAGTAACCGATGCTACATAGGTAATTGCCCAATTCGCATTATTTCTGCCTATCAACGCGATTTTATCAAATGGCTGAATGTTGCATTGTTCGAACAGGATGTGCAATTTAGCCACCCGGTTGGCCACATCTGCATAAGTCAGGGTAATATTTTCACCATAATTACTGTAAGCAGGCATGTCCCAATACTTACGGAAAGCATCCTCAAAAAGACGGATAAAATTTTCTTTTATCATGTTCTGTTGATTTTAATTAACCACTATCCACTAACAACTAACCACTAATTAAACGTTGTCGGATGCAAAAATAATTATTTTTTGCACACTTCAAAACTTTATGTGAATTTTTCATATAATTCAGCCAACAGTTTTCCCCTTTCCGCTTTCACTTTTCCGCTAATTTCCTTATCTTTGCCGGTCAATAAAAAAACACATCCCGTCATGAATATTTCATATAATTGGTTAAAGCAATACATCAATATTGATCTTCCGGCTGAAGAAACCGGCAAAATACTGACCTCCATCGGACTGGAAGTCGGAGGTGTTGAAAAAGTTCAAACTGTCAAAGGTGGATTAGAAGGACTTGTAATAGGAGAAGTCCTGACCTGCGATAAGCATGAAAATTCAGATCATTTGCATGTAACCACGGTAAACATTGGTTCCGGTGAACCTTTACAGGTCGTATGCGGTGCACCAAACGTGGCTGCCGGTCAGAAAGTTGTTTTCGCCACTATCGGCACGGTACTCTATGCCGGAGAAGAAAGCTTTACCATCAAACGTTCTAAAATAAGGGGCGTTGAATCGTTTGGGATGATTTGCGCGGAAGATGAAATCGGGTTGGGTACGAGTCATGCCGGTATTATCGTATTGCCGGAAAACGCCCCGGTGGGCATGCCGGCGAAAGAATATTACGGTATCGAAGATGATTATCTGATTGAAGTGGATATCACACCGAACCGCATCGATGCCGCTTCTCATTTCGGGGTTGCACGTGACCTGGCAGCTTATTTCTCCTTCAGAAATCCGGAAATCAAGCTGAATAAGCCTGCGGTCGACAATTTCGACGTACAAAACACCAACCTCAGCATCCCGGTTAGCGTCGAAGCTCCGGAAGCTTGTCCCCGTTACTCCGCAGTCACCATTTCGAATGTAAAAGTAACCGAATCGCCCAAATGGCTGAAAGATAAGTTACAGATTATCGGGTTGCGACCTATTAATAATATTGTAGACATCACCAATTACGTGCTGCATGAAATGGGTCAGCCGCTGCATGCTTTCGATGCCGATAAAATAGGAGGAAAAAAGGTAAGGGTACGCACCCTGCCTGAAAACACACCTTTCATCAGTTTAGAAGGTACAGAAAGGAAACTAAGCGCCGATGATTTGATGATTTGTGATGCTGAGAAACCGATGTGTATCGGAGGTGTGTTTGGCGGACTGGATTCGGGTGTGACCGAAAACACGACGAATGTATTTTTAGAAAGCGCCTATTTCAACCCGGTAAGTATCCGGAAAACAGCCAGGCGGCACGGACTGAATACCGATGCTTCCTTCCGTTTCGAAAGAGGCTGCGACCCTGCCAATACCATTTATATACTGAAACGTTGCGCCTTGCTGATACAGGAAGTGGCCGGTGGAGAAATTTCCAGCGAAATCGTGGATGTATATCCGAAGGAAGTAAAACCATTTGAAGTGGAAATTTCCCTGCAAAAAATCAATGCATTGATTGGAAAAGCCATCGGAAGAGAAAATATTGAAACGATACTGACGGCGCTGGAAATGAAAATCGTGCGCAAAGACGAAAACGGATATTTGCTGCATGTGCCTTCTTATCGCGTGGATGTGCAACGGGATGTGGATGTGATAGAAGATATACTGCGGATTTATGGTTATAACAACATCGAAATAGGTGAAACGCTGAAATCGACTTTGAGTTACAGCAGTAAACCCGACAGTCATAAACTTCAGAATCTGATTGCGGAACAGCTGACTGCACAGGGTTTCAATGAAATACTGAACAACTCACTAACTAAAGGAGGATATTATGAAGGACTCAGCTCCTTCCCTGCCGAAAACAGTGTAAAAATACTGAACGCGCTCAGCAGCGATTTGAACGTGATGCGTCAGACCTTGTTGTTTGGCGGTCTCGAAAGCATCGCTTACAACATCAACCGGAAGCATGCCGACCTGAAATTGTATGAATTCGGAAATTGTTATCAGTATCATGCTGAAAACAAAAAAGAAGACGAAACCCTGGCGGCTTATAACGAAGAATTCCACCTGGGCATTTGGCTGACGGGTCAGAAACAGGCTCCATCCTGGGCGGTTGCCGAAGCCAAAACCAGCGTATACGAACTCAAGGCTTATGTTGAAAACATCCTTGCAAGGGTAGGCGTGAACCGTCCCAAACTGAGTCTGGTTGAATTTGAAGATGATTTATTGAGTGAAGCCATTGCCATACAAACACAAACGGGCAGGAAATTAGCTATCTACGGTATCGTCGGTTCGAAAATCAGGAAAAAAACAGACATTGAACAGGAAGTGTATTATGCTGATTTATACTGGGGAAACATCCTGAAAGAAATCAAACGGCACCACATTCAGTTTGCCGACATTCCTAAATTCCCGGAAGTAAAACGCGACCTGGCCTTGCTGCTCGACAAAAATATCAGTTTTGCCGACATCGAGAAAACAGCTTTTGAAACGGAACGTAAGTTGCTGAAGAAAGTAAATCTGTTCGACGTGTACGAAGGGAAGAACCTTGAGGCAGGCAAGAAATCTTATGCGGTGAGCTTCATCATTCAGGATGAAACCAAAACGCTTACCGACAACCAGACTGACGCCATCATGAAAAAGCTGCTCTCGAATTTTGAGCAGAAACTGGGCGCCAAACTCCGGTAGAAACCACTGCACACGGTGCAGCATGTAAAACCTTTATCCGCAGAAACAATGGAAGAAAAAACAGGTTTTAACAAACAGGCCATCCATGCCGATGGGGTTAAAAAAGACCCTTACGGGGCATTGAGTGTGCCGGTTTACAACGCGGCAGCTTTCGAATTCGATTCGGCCGAGGCCATGGAGTTGGCTTTCACGGGCAAAACCAACGATTTTGTGTACGCCCGCATTTCCAATCCAACCGTACAGGCTTTCGAAAACAAGATAAAAGCATTGACCGGTGCGCACAGCGTTACAGCGCTAAACTCCGGCATGGCGGCCATTAGCAACGCCCTGATGTGTGTTGCCTGGTCGGGTTGCAATATTGTGACAACAAGACATTTATTCGGCAACACCTATTCTTTGCTCGATTCAACCCTGGCCGCATTTGGCGTGGAAACCCGTTTTTGCGACCTGACCGACATCCGGGATATTGAAAAAAACATCGACGAAAACACCTGCGCTGTTTTTCTGGAGATTATCTCGAATCCTCAATTAGAGGTTGCCGATTTAAGACTGATATCCCGGCTGACAGCTGAAAAACACATTCCGCTGATTGCCGATACCACGATTATTCCTTTCTGTAATTTCAATGCCGGCGATTTTGGCGTGGATATAGAAGTGGTTTCCAGCACCAAATACATTTCGGGGGGAGCCACCAGTGTAGGTGGACTCATTCTCGACTACGGGAAATTCGACTGGCTTCACTCGAAAAGGCTGAAACAACTGGCTTCAGAAAAAGGGCGCGATGCCTTCACCTTCAAACTCAAACGCGAGATACACCGCAACCTCGGAGCCTACATGACCCCACAGGTCGCCTACATGCAAAGTCTGGGACTCGAAACACTGCAACTGCGTTATCAAAAAGCATCGGCTACGGCAGCAGCACTGGCTCATCAATTAGCTGAACTACCGGCAGTGCAATGCGTAAATTACCCGGGATTAGCAAGCAATCCTTTTTATGCCGTGAGCAAAAGTCAGTTCGGCTCCAACCCGGGCGCCATGCTCACCTTCGATCTGGAATCGGAAGCCGCCTGCTTTGCCTTTCTCAATAAACTGAAACTAATTAAACGGGCTACCAACCTGTTCGACAACAAATCATTGGCCCTTCACCCCTACACCACCATTTACGGCAACTACAGCAAAGAAGCCAAAGCCCTGATGCACATCCACGATACGACCATCCGGCTGTCGGTAGGGTTGGAGGACGTGGAAGATTTGATGGAAGACTTGGAGCAGGCGAAATAAAAAATCCCCGGCAGAAACATTTCCACCGGAGATTTCAAAACTAAATTATTATGCTGTTTGGGTGATATTACATCATCCCACCCATGCCACCACCCATTGGCATTTGAGGAGCAGGATTATCCTCTTTCTTTTCTGTGATGACACATTCTGTTGTCAGGAACATACCGGCAATGGATGCGGCATTTTCGAGGGCAACGCGTGTTACCTTGGCAGGATCCACCACACCGGCAGCTAAGAAGTTTTCATACTGATCGGTGCGGGCATTGTAACCGTAATCGGCTTTACCTTCACGTACTTTCTGAACAACCACAGCGCCTTCTTTACCGGCATTGGCAACAATCTGACGCAACGGTTCTTCGATGGCGCGTTTCACGATTTCAATACCGGTTGCTTCGTCATCATTTTCTGCTTTCAGTGAAGAAAGCGAGTCGATGGAACGGATGTAAGCCACACCACCGCCGGGAACGATACCTTCTTCGATAGCGGCACGTGTTGCGCTCAACGCGTCATCCACACGGTCTTTCTTTTCTTTCATTTCCACTTCTGAAGCGGCGCCCACATACAATACGGCAACACCACCAGCTAATTTAGCCAGACGTTCCTGCAGTTTTTCGCGATCGTAATCGGATGTTGTGGTACCAATCTGCGATTTGATTTGAGCCACACGTTTTTCAATGTTTTCTTTCTGACCGGCACCGTTCACTATCACGGTGTTGTCTTTATTCACGGTAACTTTTTCTGCGGAACCAAGCATCTCAAGCGTAGCTTGTTCTAATTGAATGCCTTTTTCTTCTGAAATCACAACCCCACCTGTCAGGATGGCAATATCTTCGAGCATTTCCTTGCGACGGTCACCGAAGCCCGGAGCTTTTACGGCACATATTTTCAACGATGCACGCAGGCGATTTACTACTAAGGTTGTTAATGCTTCCGACTCAACATCTTCGGCAATAATCAGGAACGGACGACCGGATTGTACTGCCGGTTCAAGTACCGGTAACAGTTCTTTCAGGTTGCTTATTTTCTTGTCGTAGATAAGGATATACGGTTTTTCCATCTCTACTTCCATCTTTTCAGTGTTGGTAACGAAATACGGAGAGATGTAACCCCTGTCGAATTGCATACCTTCCACCACGTCGATGTGGGTGTCGGTTCCTTTGGCTTCTTCGATGGTAATCACACCGTCTTTGGTTACTTTTCTCATGGCATCGGCAATCAATTTACCAATTACAGCATCGTTGTTAGCCGACACGGTAGCCACCTGTTCAATTTTGTTGTAGTCGTCGCCTACCGATTTGGCCTGAGAAGCAATGCTTTTCACCACTTGCTCTACAGCTTTATCGATACCGCGTTTCAAATCCATCGGATTAGCACCGGCGGTCACGTTTTTCAACCCAACGGTTACAATCGACTGTGCCAGTACAGTAGCAGTAGTTGTACCATCACCGGCATCGTCGCCTGTTTTGGAGGCCACTTCTTTTACTAATTGTGCTCCCAGGTTCTGGAATGCGTCTTCCAGCTCAATTTCTTTGGCAACTGTCACACCATCTTTGGTGATTTGCGGCGCACCGAACTTTTTCTCGATAATCACGTTGCGACCTTTCGGACCCAGTGTTACTTTCACCGCGTTAGCGATGGCATCCACGCCCTTCTTCAGTTCATCGCGGGCATCAATATTGAATAAAATTTCTTTTGACATAATTTCAATTACAATTTAACTAATTACTAATTACAATTAACGAACCCGATGATTATTAAATGATGGCAAAGATATCTGATTGTCTCATGATGAGGTATTTCTCTCCATCCAGTTCCAGTTCTGTACCGGCATATTTACCGTAAAGCACGGTATTGCCCACTGCAACTTCCATGGTCTCATCCTTGGTTCCTTTACCTACTGCCAACACTTCACCTTTCAATGGTTTCTCTTTTGCTGAATCCGGAATAATGATTCCACTCACGGTTTTTTCTTCAGCCGGCGCCGGTTTTACCAACACGCGGTCTCCTAATGGTTTGATGTTCATAATCACGATATATTTTAATTGTTTAAATTTTTAATTAGACCTGTGTAGTTAATCAGATTTTGTGCCAAAGGGATATCTTGTATAATTTGGCAGCATAAAAGAGTATTGACAGTAAACATAAGGTTTATTTATCTGCCAACTTGTCAGTATCCACGGAATATCTACAAAGCAATAATAGTTTGTAAATATCATAAAGAAAAAGTGAAGGAGACTTACTGGTAAGATTTTTTATCAGAATATTTTTGAGTAACTTGTAGTTTCCTGCCAGTAAAGGAGCAAGATGGTTTTTTTTTGCAAAACAATAATATTGTAACAACTTTGAATTGTTGGTTATCGACGGGTAGAGACCGGAAACATAAAGTTTATATAAATTCAACACACTCGTGTTAGTCTTCTTAATAAATTCAATATTGCGGTCTAAACCAATATGAACGACAGGATTATCAATAAAAACAAGTTTTATATCCAAATCAATTAACTTAAGTCCGAAAACAGTATCTTCATGTCCGTAACCAACAATAGATTCATCAAAACGAATTTTCTGAAAAATTGACTTCTGAATACAAAAGTTTGGAGAAGTAAAAACCGGGTTGATGTGTTTTTTTTTGATATTATCCAGGTTATTCCTTTCTCTGGCAACACCATATTTCCTCATTAAGCTATATTGGCTATCAGTATTTTCCATATCATAGACACGACCTCCTAAGACCACACAGGGCTCTTTACAAAAGCTAAGATATTTATATAAAAAATCTGAGGAATAAGGCAAGACATCACAATCCAGAAAAAGCAAAAAATCATATTGGGCTTCATCTGCCAATTTATTTCGAATGGCTGAACGACCAATATTTTTTTCCAGCATAATGTGTTTACAAGACGACTTCTCAGTTATTTTCTGATTTTGCTCTACAAAGCGTTCTGATCCATCTTCCATTACAATAATCTCAAAATCAATCTGTAAACCACTTGCCTGTTCATGCAAATCATGTACCAGTCGATTTATATCATAATTGTATGCAGGTATCAGTATTGACAGCATCCCGGACTTTACATAAATTTATTTTAGTTCTTCATCGATGGCAATGCCATAGGCAGCTACACCGGCTGCAAAATACACAATTTCCTTGTCAACATTGTTACTTCTGGCCAGCCGTACTGATTTCACACCCGTACGATGTGTTGGGTTCGCCTGAAAATAGCTTTCGTTGAGCGCTTCAGGAGCACGATAGGCCCAATAAACCCGGTTTGTAACGTGGTCAACTACAATCCCGGTTATAAAATCAACCGGACTGTTCATTGGCGCATTGTCAATACGAACAGCATTTGTTCCACTAATATTTGCAACCCAAAATCCTACCGATTCTGCCGGAGCTGTAACAGAGAAGTACACCTTCTGATTGAGCGGATCGAGTGTAAAAGCACGAATGGCAAATTCATTCAGGATAGAACCTGCTGCAGGAGGCACCCCTGCTCCCGTAACGTTCTGACTCAGGATATCCGTTCCGGTAAATCTGTAAATTCCTTTTCCGGTTCCGCCTTTTGACCAGAAATAATGATTATCGTAATTGCGGATACCGGTACTCAGTTGATTTTTACTCAACCCGTTTCCAAAATATCCCAACCTGTCTGTTTTTACCATATAATAACCTACTGAAGTCTGTGAATCCTCGTCCCCCCTCCAGTCGAATGCTCCCAGCACTCCACTGCTTACAGAGCTCTTGTACACGAACTCACTGAAATCTGTCCAGTAAATATCATCACCATCTACCAAGCCGTTATAAAAACCATGAATGGCACCAGTGTTTCTGTTGTGAATAATTTCGGTTTCATTTCCTGTTGCAAAATCAATCACCCGTATATTACCATCACCTGTTTTGCTGTCGAGTTCCGACTTAACCGAGCTTACATGGGTTCCGGCATCAAAAACATACAGTTTGTTCGACAATGCCTGTATGTAAAACGGATGTTTCCCGGAAAGGAAACTGGTTTCTGTATATGCTTCCAATCCCTTTTCGAATATTCTTTGTCTGAGAATCTTACCATTCTTTTGAGCCATCAAAATACTGCGGGCAGGCACATCTTCGATATAAAAGATTTTACTGATTGTATCAATTTTATCTCCGACCGCAATAATTAGATTTACGGTATCCAGTGTGTTTTTATGACTAAAATAGACTGACAAAGAAGGTTCTGTCGACTTTCTATCCGTAATTTTCTCACTATGAGCATTCGAAGAAAAAGTCCATTCATAACTTACATCATAACCGTAAGGATTATATGCCAATACGCTGAATGTTGCCGGTTGATAATACTGAACTGTGTCACTTTCCAGATATATTGACGGAATGGTATCGTAAATCGTAATCTGTTTTGTCCTGACATAATTCTTATTAGAATCTGCCATCAATGTTACATCATAAACTCCGGGGGTCTTGAAAACATAGGTCGGATTTTTCGCCGTTGACTTTCCTCCGTCACCAAAAGTCCAGTTCCAGTATTCAGCTTCTTCTGTCAGATTGGTGAAAGTCACCTTTTCTCCGGCTTTGGGCATTTCAGGCGAATAACTAAAATCCGGATCGATAGGTGTTTTACAACTGGTAATCAACACTGAGGCCAACAATATATAAAACAACCGGTTCAATACTAATTTCATATGTTAATAATTTATTTTTAATTGTCACATGGAACTCGCATGCCGGATTCTCATCAACTATGGTGAGTACCCGCAATCATGCTCGTTTCATAATCAATTGGATTTGGACTAAAATTAGATAATCTTTATTAAATGCTTTTTCAGCATGCAAATATAAACATTTATTACAGAAGATAACTGATGCTCAACTTGTGAAAATTAGTATAATTTGTTAATTTATTATTTTAAATCAGCATTTGCATACTTATACTGCACTTTTTTGTAATTTTGGAGCCCGTAACAAAAAGGGATTTTATATAATCATCAAACATGTCTGTTTCCACCGCCACAAATAAACTCAGTACTGAGAAAATAGGAAAACTGATCTGGCAATACTCTATCCCATCCATTGTGGGAATGATTGTCATGTCACTATATAATATTGTCGACCGTATTTTCATCGGTCAGGGTGTGGGTGCTTTAGCCATATCTGGGTTGGCGCTGACTTTCCCTTTCATGATATTACTGATGGCATTCGGCATGTTAATAGGAGCCGGTTCTTCTTCACGTATTTCAATCACATTGGGAGAAAACAACATTGAGAAAGCTGAAAAAATACTGGGGAACGCACTGACGCTGACCATCCTGATATCAGGGGTTGTATCCATCCTTACCTATATTTTTATGGGTGATTTATTGCGCTTTTTCGGAGGAACAGAAGAAACCATCGGCTATGCAGAAGATTATATGCGTATTATTGTACCTGCATCCATATTCTCCGCGATGAATTTCGGGTTTAATAACATCATGCGGGCAACCGGTTTTCCGAGGAAAGCCATGTATACGATGCTAATTAGTGCCGTCATCAATGTTGCGCTGGATGCCCTGTTTATTTTCGTGTTCGATTGGGGGATTAAAGGAGCTGCCTGGGCAACAGTCATAGCCTACACAACGGGCAGCATTTGGGTAATGAGTCACTTCTTCCTGCCTGTCTCACAAATTCGATTTAAAAAGGCGTATCTGAAACTTGAAAAAGAAATTGTCCGTGCCATCGTGAGTATCGGCATGTCGCCTTTCAGCATGCAATTAGCTTCAAGTATGGTGATGGTTATTGTTAATGCCACACTCATAAAATATGGTGGCGATCTGGCTATTGGCGCTTATGGCATCATTAACAGCTTGCTGATTTTGGTTATTCAGGTGGTGTTAGGTCTGAATCAGGGAACACAACCGGTTGTCGGGTTTAATTTCGGAGCGAGGTTATATGACAGGATGTTTAAAACGCTCAAAACAGCTATCATCATCGCGACCATACTGACCAGTGGGGGCTTTGTTGCCGGCTTGTTCTTTGCTGAATTCTCCGTGAGCATGTTTACATCTGACAAAGAATTGATTCAGATTGCATCCAACGCATTACGCATCGCAATCATCATGTTTCCGCTGGTAGGTTTTCAGATTGTCATCAGCAACTTTTTCCAGTCAATTGGCAAAGCGAAGATTTCCATTTTTCTAAGCCTCACACGACAGTTTATATTTTTGGTCCCGGCCATACTCATCCTCCCTCCTCTTTTCGGATTAAACGGAGCGTGGGCCGCTATTCCAACTGCCGATGGATTAGCGGCAATTGTCGCTGCCATCACCCTTATCCGCTTTACTAAAAACTTTAAACGGCTTTAAAACTCATATCCAGGCTTTTCACGGAATGAGTCAGTGCCCCGACGGAAATATAATCCACTCCGCAGGCTGCATAAGTACGTAAAGTATCGAAGGTAATGCCGCCCGATGATTCGGTTTCATATTTTCCGCCGATCATTTCGACTGCTTTTTTAGTATTTTCAGGCGTAAAGTTATCCAGCATGATGCGGTTGACACCACCTACTTCCATTACCTGTGCCAGTTCGTCAAAGTTCCTGACTTCAATTTCGATTTTGAGATCTTTACCCTTCTCTTTGAGGTATTCTTTTGCCCTGTTGATGGCATTGGGAATTCCACCGGCAAAATCTACGTGGTTATCTTTCAACAGAATCATGTCGTATAATCCGACCCTGTGATTCACGCCACCGCCAATGCGCACCGCCTCCTTTTCGAGTAGCCGGAGACCCGGGGTGGTCTTGCGGGTATCTAACACCCTGGTTTGCGTACCTTCCAGCGCCTTCACATATTGATTGGTGCGTGTAGCCACTCCACTCATCCGCTGCATGATATTCAGCATCAGCCGTTCGGTCTGGAGCAGTGACTGTATTTTTCCTTCCACTACAAAAGCGATATCACCCGGCTTTACATGTGCGCCGTCCTGTATAAAAACAGTCATCACGAGTTCCGGGTCGAAAGCATTAAAAATACGGCGGGCAACTTCTACTCCCGCCAAAATTCCTTCTTCTTTGATAATTAACTGAGATTTTCCTTTCGCAGTTTCAGGGATACAGGATAAGGTAGTATGATCCCCGTCACCGATATCTTCTGCAAACCACAGCGATATCAACTGTTCAAATTCGTTAGTCATTGGATGATTCTATTCTTAATTGCTGAATTAACTGTCGTGTTGAGGTTTTTCTGACCAAAACATAAACCCGGTAGGAAGCATTACCTGCTTTCATGGTACAGATGCAAAATGCTGAAGTATCTTTTGTTCCTTTATGCAACACCTGAAAAGCACTTACCTTATTTCGGCGGAAAAAATCACTGATGATTCCCGTTGCCTGTTGTTTACTGAAAACATCATTGCTTGCGCCGATGACCAGTTCAACATTGTCATTAAAATAAGCTGAGAGTGTTGTGGCATCTCCTACGGCAATTGCATCCAAAATACTTTCTGAAACTTCCTGCTGTGCGTTAACGATGCCAAAAGAACACATTAACATTATAAATGATATCAGGGTTTTCATTGTTCTGTTATTTAAAAGTTCACAAAAACATGCCTTTACAGGCAGGATATCTCGTTAAAAAGTGCCATATTTGCACCTTAATAAAGGTGAAGTTCAGGGCAAAAATACATCAATTATTTAGTCGAAGCAAAACTTTTATTTTATTTTATGTATTTGCAGTTTAATTCTATGGCGATTTACAACTGATTTGAATCCGCAAGGATGATAACAAATAACAGACCATGAATCGTTAAAACCAAAGATTGTATGAAATTCATACTCCTGATGATAGGAAAAACCAACGGAGCATCTTTACAAAAACTGATTGAAGATTATCAGGGCCGGGTACAACATTATCTGAGTTTTGAAACGGTTGTAATTCCTGAATTAAAAAATACGAAAAATTTATCGACACAGGAACAAAAAGAGAAAGAAGCAGATTTAATACTAAAACAAATTGATAACCAGGACGATGTAATTTTATTAGATGAAAAAGGCAAACAATTCAGTTCTGTAGCATTCGCAGGTTTTCTTGAAAAGAAGATGCATTCTTCCGCAAAAAGAATGATTTTTGTTATAGGTGGTCCATTTGGATTTTCACAGAGAATATATGATAGAGCCAACGGTATGATTTCCATGTCGCCGATGACTTTTTCGCACCAAATGATACGGTTGATATTCGCAGAACAGCTTTACAGGGCTATGACCATCATCCGGGGCGAAAGCTATCACCACGAATAAGCTTATTATATGAAGTTGAAAGGTAAATATAAAATACTTCTGGCGATATTCATCATTTGTTTACTGTCGGGGTTTCTGGTTGAATATCTGTACCACCAAACCATCACTCAACCTTTTTCAGCACAAAAATTCAACAACACCCTGCATCACGCCATCTCAAATTCCGACAGGTTAATCGCTTCTTCGGGGCTACCGGGAACACTACATGAAGAAGCTTTTCTACAGAAACTAATAGACCAACAGGATCAAATTGCCTTTTATATTTTTGAAAACGAACAACTTACCGGATGGAACACGAACCGTTTTGATGTAGAGACTGAACCTATCATTCAGGACGAACAATGGCATTACATTAAGTTACCAAACGCATACGGCATCTACAAGTGGTATAAAGTAAAAGATAATACTGCTGTTGTAGCCTTCATACCTGTAAGGATGGATTTTCCGTACGAAAACGATTACCTGCAAAATGACTTTCATCCTCGTTTCGACATCAACAAAAATGTAACCATCATTGAAAATAAAAATCCGGGAGCAGTCGAAGTCAGCACAAAGGAAGGTGATTATCTCTTCAGCCTGATACCCGGCCCCAACGACAACAAAACGCTCCGGGTCGCCGGTTTTATCATTTTCAGTTTCTTGTTTTTACTATTTATTTTTATTTATTTCAACATCAATCATTTCTTTCGGGTTAAAAGGATTACACAAAGTCAGTATATTGCAGTCACCCTGCTATCAGGACTTACCATATTAATATGCAGCTATACCAATTTTCCGGGCCTGTTTTTTTCCAACCAGTTGTTTTCGCCCAATCATTATGCAACGAATCAACTCATCAATTCATTTACACATCTTTCTGCTGTTTGTCTTTTTTTAGTAGCCGCCCTGCTGGTCTATCATCTGAAAGTAAATTTCACTGACAATCTTTTGTGGCTTAAAAAGTCAGCTTTCTATCTTTATATACTATTCTACTTTGAAACACTCAAAAGCATTGTGCTGAATTCGAACATCAGTTTCAATATAGCGATCCTGCGCGACATTCATTTTATCAACATCTGGGCGCAAACAATCATCTTTTTACTGGGGACGGGGATTTTCTTCTTTCTATTAATCATAAACAGGAAAGAAGACTACAAAATAAAACCGGGGAAAAGTGCTGGTATCGAACTGATTTATATAGCTGCTGTCACCCTATTACATGCACTAATATTCAATGATTTCACCTGGCTGCTTGTCTTATTACTGATTACAATCCTGATTTTTGATTCCATCAGGCGCTTTTTCTTTAAAAATAAATTCACATTCAATACTTTTGGACTTTTTATTTTTATAATCAGCATCATTTCTTTTTTGAGTTCCTATTATCTGTCAGAACATAAAAAACTGATTAAATATAAAATTCAGGCAGAGAACATTCTGGTTAACGGTAACGCTGATAACGACCCGATTGCCGAACTCTTACTGGAAGAACTGGATAAGAACCTGCGAAAAGATGAGGTACTCAAACAACTCATGCTGGATAAAGCGGATCCCGACTCGGTCAACAAGCACATATACCAGAAACATTTATACGGATTCTGGAACAAATACAACGTACAAATTTATCCTGTATCGGGCAATGCTCCTGAAACAGATTATTATGTCCGCTTTCTTGAATTTACGGGCAAAAGACTAAAAAATACCGGTTTTTACAGTTTGCCTGCATCCTTATACGATATGAGTTTTATCGGTTTGGTTGACCTTGTCCGGGAAAACCCGGAGGTACTACATACTGAAAAGGAAATACTGGTTTTTGAATTCCAACCTAAGCGGAATTTCAGAAGTTACAGTTTTCCAGACCTATTAATCAGCAAAGAGTCGGACGCATTCAAACAATCTAATATTTCAATTGCAAAATATGAAAAATCAAATTTGATTTACAGCGACCAGAAATTCGGGTGGAATGAATCGGATATTGTGTTTCACGGCCTGGATGATGGATTTACCCGTTTGAGTGATGAAAACCGCGAATACTATGTCTATACCAAAAACGACGTCCGGATTGTCATTACTGAAATTATTCGTGCATCAATGCGTAACCTGATTTTTTACTCTTTATTTATCATTCTGGCTTATCTGCTGGTTGCAAGAGTGGTTTTCTGGCTATTCGGAGTATTAAAAAACAAAAGAACGTATGCACTCGGACTTACATCCAAATTTCAGCTGGTATTCATATCGCTTTTATTTGTGAGTTTCATCAGTATCCTTATCTTTTCCGTGAATTACATCAGAAGCAATTACCGGCAGGAACAGATTGCCGAACTTGAAAAGAAAAAGCAATACATCCGAAACTCGCTTCAGGACTTGTATTATTGGACTGAAGACATTGCTACTGTTGATGAACAAAGTCTGAACACCAACTTACAGGAACTGGCATACAGATACCAAACCGACATCAATATTTATGACAATGCAGGAAAACTCAGGGGAAGTTCTCAATCGCTTATTTTCAGCAAGAACCTGATTAGTGGACTGATGTCGCCCGAAGTGTATTTCCCCGACCGTACCGCGGAAAATCAATACGAACAAATCGGAAAGTTAGCTTACCTGGCTGCTTATTCCGACCTTATCAACGGAGATTATCTGCAAATCGGCTATATTTCAATCCCCCAGTATTTCAGTCAGACCGAAATCAACGCGAAAATAGAGCAGTTTCTGGGAGCTATCATCCAGATATACCTGATTATCATCATTCTTTCTATCATCCTGATACTGATTGCAGGCCGGCAACTTGCGGAACCCCTGCATCAACTTGAAAGCAAACTGAAATCCATGCGTTTGGGTGGTAAAAATGAAAAAATTGAATACAAGTCGAAAGATGAGATTGGTCAACTTGTTGAACAATACAACCGTACGGTTGACGAATTGGAGAAAAGCGCCCAGCTTTTGCTGACAGCCGAAAGAGAATCGGCCTGGAGAACCATGGCAAGACAGGTTGCGCACGAAATCAACAATCCCCTGACCCCAATGAAGCTGACCATACAGCAATTGCAGCGGTCAAAGAAAATGGATCCGGAGCAGTTCGACGGCTATTTTGAGAAAGCAGCGCACACATTGATTGAACAGATTGACAATTTATCGCGCATTGCAGGCACTTTTTCTCAATTTGCCCGTATGCCCGAAACAAAATTCACAGACGTGGACATAGCCGGGAAGCTGGTGTCTGTGGTAAATCTGTTTCAACATAACTACGAGAACATCCGGATCAATTATACCGGACCCGAAAAAGACATCATCGTATCCGGTGATCCTGAACAAATCATTCAGGTATTCAATAATATCCTGAAAAATGCCACGCAATCAATCAAAAAAGGGGTAAAAGGTAAAATTGATGTCACCCTGGAGCTTGAGGTCGAAACCGTAATTATCCGTTTCACGGATAACGGAACTGGGATTTCCGAAACCATCCGAAACGAAATTTTCAAGCCCAACTTCACCACCAAGAGTGCTGGTATGGGATTGGGATTAAGCATCTCAAAAAGTATCATCGAACACATGGGAGGTCACATCTCCTTTATCACTAAACAAGACGAAGGAACTACATTCGAAATCAGAGTAAACAGAAAATCAAATAAATAAGGAAGTGGAAATATGAAAAGTAAAATTCTTTTAATGCTGATGATGATGATCACATGCACAACCAATGCAGATCAATTTTTATACGACATCACGGATGGTAAATTCAGGCCTGAAAAGAGCCAAATCCCTGTGTCCATGAATGATGGGGAACATTACACCCTCATGGTCGACAGCCAGACCATAGTAAAATACAGCTATAAATCAGGAGCTGCCGTTGACACTTTGTTATCAATCAACAAGGTAAAACATAAACTGATTGACTCATTTTCCGGCTACATATTAAGTCCGAAAGAAACCAAAATACTGGTTTACAGAAATATTAAAAAGCGTTACCGGCGTTCCTTTACAGCCGAATACTACATTTACGACATCAAATACAAAGAGTTTGACCCCCTCTCATCCAAAACACCTCAGGAGGCTCCTGTTTTTTCGGCTGATGACCGGTACATCGCCTTTGCTCACGGGAATAACCTGCACATGAAAAAGGTTGATTTCAAAACAGATATCCAGATTACCAAAGACGGAGAAGCAGGAAAAATCAGTAATGGCATATCAGACTGGTTGTATGAAGAAGAGTTTGGAACAACATATCATTATGATTGGTGTCCGGATAGCAAACTGCTTGCATTCATCAAATTTGATGAAAGGGAGGTGAAAGAATTTTCTTTTCAAACTTTCTTAAATAAGGAAGAATCCGGATTCCTGCTTTATCCGGAAATGACCCGGTTTAAATATCCAAAAGCCGGAGAAAAGAACCCCATAGCTACCGTTTGCATTTACGATGATTTCAACAAAACCACGCGCGTCATCGACCTGAAACAGCAGAATGACTATTACATTCCCCGAATCAAATGGACCAGCAGCGCGAGCCAATTGGCAGTTTTCTCAATGAACAGAAACCAAAACCGCCTGGATATGTATTTCGCGAATCCCAAAACAGGGATTGCCCGTTTAATTACAAGAGAGGAAAGTAAAACATATCTTGACTATGAAAACATTGACTTCTTGAAGTTCCGAAAAGACAATAATGGATTTTACGCTGTCAGCGACCGCGACGGTTACCTGCACATTTACCAACATCGGATGGATGGCACAATAGCCCGACAAATCACCAAAGGAAAATGGGATATCACTGATTTCTATGGAATTGACGAACGTAAAAACATTGTATATTATCAAAGTGCTGAACTTTCGCCCGTACAAAGAAATATTTTTTCTATAGATGTAAAAGGTAAGAAAGTGTGCCTGACTGATGCAAAAGGTAAAAACAATGCCTGGTTCAGTTCGGGATTCAACTACTTTATGCATGAGTTCTCCAGCGTCACAGAGCCTGAGAAGTTTGTAATCAGAAGCAACAACGGGTCATTAATAAGAAATATAGAAGACAATGCCGCTCTTGCATCTAATTTCAATGCACTTCAGCTGAACAACAAAGAATTTTTCAACTTTACCACATCTGACAACATCAGGTTATATGGCTGGATGCTCAAACCTTCTGGTTTCGACCCCGGTAAAAAATATCCGGTACTTATGGTTCAATATTCAGGCCCGGGATCGCAGGAAGCGCTCAACGAATGGAGTGTCGGATGGGAATATTACCTTTCTCAGAAAGGTTATCTGGTGGTGTGTGTAGATGGCAGGGGAACAGCCTCAAGGGGAGCAGCTTTCATGAAATCAACCTACAAACAATTGGGTGTACTGGAAGCCAGAGACCAGACTGAAGCAGCAGAATACCTGGGTAGTCTGAGCTTCATTGATAAAACAAGGATTGGCATCTGGGGCTGGAGTTACGGAGGCTCAGTTGTTTTATGGGCGATGAGTAGCGGCGAAAAAGTGTTCAAAGCCGGCATATCAGTTGCACCCGTAACCGACTGGCGTTTTTACAATACTGCTTATACAGAAAGGTTTATGCAAACTCCGGAAGAAAACTTCTCCGGATATGAACAGACATCCGCAGTACTGAAAGCAGGCCAGTTGGAAGGTAGACTGTTGATTGTGCATGGCACTGCAGATGACAATGTGCATTACAACAACACCCTGATTTACACTGACAAACTTGTAGAAGCAGGCAAACAGTTCGAAATGCAAATATATACCGATAGAAACCATAGCATAACCGGACAACAAACAAGGCGGCACTTATATAAGAGAATGACGGACTTTCTTGAACAAAATCTGTAATTAACAGAGTCATCAACCTATGAAGGTAACAGGATGAAATTACTTTCAAAAAAAAAATCAGGCTCAAAATATGTTATACAACATAGCAATTGAATGGTTTTTTTTTGAAAAATAAAACCTTGTAAAAATTAAAAATATTAACTTTGAGCGCTAAAAAACAACTATCTAAAAACAAAATAACTAAACAGTTAAAAAAATGAACAACGAAAAGAAAAACTATGCACTGCCCATAGCCATGATGTTTGCATTATTTGCAATGATTTCATTTGTGACAGGTTTATCCAACCCTTTGGGTGTTATTGTTAAGAATCAGCCAGGAATTCAAAACTGGATGTCGCAATTGGGAAACTTCGCGAATTTCTTCGCGTATTTATTTATGGGCCTGCCCGCTGGTATTATTCTAAAACGCAGAGGGTATAAATTCACAGCTCTATCTGCAATTGCAGTAGGTTTTATTGGTGTAGGCATCCAGTTAATTTCCGGAATGATGCCATACGAAAAAGGAGGTGATTTTGTTCCAGTATTTACCGTTTACCTCATCGGCGCATTAGTTTCAGGTTTCTCGATGTGCATGCTCAACACGGTTGTAAATCCATTATTGAATACACTTGGAGGTGGTGGTAAAAAAGGCAACCAATTAATCCAGTTCGGAGGATCATTAAACTCATTTGCTGCAACTATTGTCCCTATCTTAGGCGGCTACCTGATTGGTAACGTTGCTCAGGCCACATTAAAAAATGCAATTCCTGCATTATTAATTGCCATGGGAATTTTTGCAGTAGCATTTATTGTGCTTTCAATGGTTAAGATCCCTGAACCTCATTTGGAAAAGAAAGTCGAAAAAGCAACAGTTAAAGACAAATACAGCGCAATGTCTTTCCGACACTTTGTTTTAGGTACTGTAGCAATCTTTATTTATGTTGGCATTGAAGTTGGTATACCTAACTTCATAAACCTATTTCTCACCGCTCCTTTAACCGATGGTGCAATAGGGATGGCCATGGATGCCGGAGCAGCTGGAACAGTTGTTGGAACCTATTGGTTCTTAATGTTAATCGGCCGTTTACTGGGAGGAACATTAGGTGGAAAATTTTCAGCCAAAACACAACTTACATTTGTAAGTGTTTTAGCACTTATATTAGTTGTAGCGGGCATTTTCATACCTTCAACCATATCTGTCAGTATGCCAGTATTTAAAGCTGATATCAGTTTCGGGTTGCAGGTTGTACCATTATCCGTACTGTTGTTTGTAATATGCGGTCTTTGCACCTCAATCATGTGGGGAAGTGTGTTTAATCTCGCAGTAGAAGGTATTGGAAAATATACCGCGATGGGATCCGGCATCTTCATGGTAATGGTTGTTGGTGGTGGTGTTTTACCTCTGATTCAGGGTTTGGTTGCTGACCTAACGATGAGCTACATGGCATCATACTGGGTAGTTGCAGCCGGATTAATATATATGTTATGGTATGCTTTGGCAGGATCTAAAAATGTGAACACGGACATTCCTGTAAAATGAGAAATGAATCATTTGTTTATTAATATATCAACTTAAATAAATTAAACCATTATGGATAAACCTTATGTAATTGGCATGGATATGGGCGGAACCAACACCGTTTTCGGTATTGTTGATGCCCGTGGAAATGTGTTATCAAAATCTGCTGTAAAAACAGGAACTCATCAGGACATCAACCTGTATATCGAAGATATATCTGTTGAGCTCAGCAAATTGATTGAAGATGCAGGAGGCATCTCTAAAATCAAAGGTATTGGTGTTGGTGCTCCAAACGGAAACTATTATACAGGGAATATCGAATTTGCTCCCAACCTGAACTGGAAGGGAGTTATACCATTTTCAAATTTAATGTCTGAAAAATTCGGTATTCCAACTGTGTTGACCAACGATGCCAATGCCGCTGCCATCGGTGAAATGACGTATGGCGCTGCCCGTGGGATGAAAAACTTCATCATGATTACACTGGGAACCGGTGTGGGAAGCGGAATTGTCATTGATGGAAAATTGGTTTACGGTCACGACGGTTTTGCAGGAGAGCTTGGACACACTTGCTCCGTACGCAACAATGGTCGTCAATGTGCCTGCGGTAAAACGGGCTGCTTGGAAACTTACGCTTCAGCAAACGGAGTTGCACGCACAGCACGCGAAATTCTGGAGACCAGAAAAGACGACAGCTTACTGCGGAATATCCCGGCAGAATCAATTACATCGAAAGATGTTCATGATGCTGCCCTTCAGGGAGATATGGTTGCCCTGGAAATTTTTGAATATACCGGTAAGATTTTAGGTGAAGCCCTGTCGGACTTTGTTGCATTCAGTGCACCTGAAGCCATCGTATTATTTGGTGGTTTGACAAAATCGGGTGACTACATCATGAAGCCGATTGTTGAGCACATGGAGAAAAATCTGCTTGCCATTTGGAAAGGTAAAGTCAAAGTATTATTCTCTGATTTAAAAGAAGCTGATGCTGCAATCCTTGGAGCAAGCGCATTGGCCTGGGAGATTTAACAGCAGGATTTAATCAATAATTTCACAAACCCGGAACATCATTTTGTATGCTTCCGGGTTTGTTTTTTAAAATAAATATTTACCTTTGCGCTGTTTTTGGAAAGTTGCCGGAGTGGTCGAACGGGCCGCACTCGAAATGCGGTGTACGGGTAACTGTACCGGGGGTTCGAATCCCTCACTTTCCGCGATATTCAACCTATATTAGCAGTTCACCATCAAATGAAAGGTTTTCTAACCATCGCGTTGTTGATATTATCCAACACCTTTATGACTTTCGCCTGGTACGGGCACCTCAAATTTGCCGAATGGAAATGGTTTAACAAGCTTGGATTAATAGCAATCATTTTGATTAGCTGGGGAATTGCCTTGTTTGAATACCTGTTTCAGGTTCCGGCAAATAAAATCGGATATGCAGGCAATGGCGGACCTTTCTCACTTGTAGAATTAAAAGTTATTCAGGAAATTATTACCCTTTCTGTTTTTGCCGTCTTTTCTCTGTTGGTATTCAAAAGTGAAAGCCTGAAAACCAATCATATTATTGCTTTTGTGTTTATAATTCTGGCTGTATATTTTATGTTTAAAAAATAACATATTGTCAGTCAATAATCTTGGCTGAACAGGCATTTACGAACAACACATTACCCAGCCGATCGTAGCCTTCGAATACTTCACGCTCATTTTGCTTCACATCTTCAGGAATAAATCCGATGATAGTTAATCCGGCTTCTGAAGAAAAATCACTAATAATGTCCTTAACAGATTTACTGTCTTTTCTGATAACAATCTCAATATTATGCATGTAGATTGGCATTCTACCGCTCATAATCAATTCATCTATCCAAATCTTAACTGACTCCACTTCATTTTGGCGACATAAATAGTGAATCTTGATGTTACTCTTCTTCCAGTCGGGATGACCCAAGATAATAAAACTCATCAGAATCATCAAATTTATATTAAGTTCGTCGAATGTTTTAATCCACACATGAATCCCGTTTTTGTAATAAATTGGCTTTCTACTGACCGCCAACACGCAGATATCAAATTCACCCGCATTTACAACCCTATAATTATCGATAATTACATCCAATTCATCCGGGTCTTCCTTGTCAAAATCAAAAATCAGCATGTTATTTTCCATTCCGGCTATTCCTGGTAATTGAATTGCCTGCACAATGGCAGATGTATTCGACGGAGAAACAATCGTGTCCACATACACACTATTTTCTGTTTCTATGTTTTTTAAAATTTTCTCCAGTTCAAGTTTGGCTTGTTCGCTGGTACTCCTCGAATAGTAATCCTTTATAAAATGTAAATATGTTCCAAAACCAAATCGATACGACAGCCAGTTTAAAAGACGAAAAGCATTATCGTATTTAAAAGAATTCTTAGAAATACAGATGGCGCTGGGTCTCCATTCTTTTTCTTTGCGGGTAATTTTCTTTCGCTGAATATAAACCTGTAACCAACGGTTAAGTTGAAAGATTGAATTGGCAAATATTGATTCAAGTCCCTTCCTGCTTTTATGCAGGTAATTAATATAAATGTATACCAGAACTAATACAGACAGTGACAAAACGGTATATATAACGCTGATTTGAAACATAATCCAGACAGAGGCAACAAATCCCACAAGCGAAAAAATCCATTTCGACCTGAATGAAGGACGATACGAAGGCGATGATCCGAAATGATTCAGAAAAGAAATCAGGCAAATTGAGCCATAAGTTACCATGAAAAACATTGAAATAACCTGGGCTACGATATTCACATCACCCAATAGCACAAAAAAGAATGCAATAGTACAAGTTACAACGGAGGCATTAACAGGCTCACCGTCTTTTTCTCTACTCATGCTCAGCCAATCATTGATTTTCGCTGAGGGAAATGATTTATCAGTTGCCAGGGCCTGCAAAGTACGCGGAGCTACCATTACTGAGCCTAATGCCGAAGAAATGGTCGAAGCTGCCAGACCCATCGGCACCACCAGAAAACCCCAAACTGCAATATCTGCAATAATCATTTGATTTCCGGCGAGATCGGCAGGACTTGCTGAAGCTGCCAGTTTATATGCTATTAAAAAATAAATGACCATTCCAAGCAAGGTAGCTCCGATAGTACCTAAGGGTATCGATTTGCCTGGATTTTTCAAATCGCCGGACAATCCCACTCCGGCAGTCATACCAGTGAAAGCAGGGAAAACGATGGCAAAAACCACAAAGAAACTACCCATATTCCTGAATTCGGCATTGGCCAAGCTAAATGACGATTCTGAGGCATATCCCGTTGAGCCCAAGAAAAACATCAGCAAAGAGAAGGCAAGTATACCAACTATGACATACAACGCTTTAACACCAATATTGGCACCTTTCGTGATAATCAGGTAAGCTAATAAAAGCATTACAGGAATACTTATTACCTGTCTGGGTAATAAAATATCAAATCTATCCTTCAGAAAATCAAACAAGAATGAAAACGCTTCTGTAAATGCAATGACATAGAACGCGACACTCACAGCTTGAGACATATACAAAACCAAACCAATTGTCGCACCAATATTTAACCCAAACGATCTGGAAACAATATAATACTCACCCCCACCCTCTACTCTTTTATTTGTAGCAATTTCAGACAAAGCAAGCGCGGTCGGAATCGTCACGATATGTCCCAACATTATTATCAGGATTACCCCCCAAAAGCCTACAGTACCGACTGCAAAACCAAACCTTAAAAACAATATTGCTCCCAAAATGGTAGAAATAGCCGTAAAAAACACAGGAGCTGTCCCGAACTTTTGATGTGTATTCATTCAATTCAATGATTAGGTTTATTAATAGATATGATTCAAACAAAGAGCAGAACTATACTTCTTTTATGAATCTGTTTTTATCTCCGGATTTGTCTTCAACAAATCCCATTTTCCGCAAATAATCTTTGTGGTGTGGATGCTCAATTTCACAAATTAAATGTTTTACACCAAGATCTTTCAACACATTTACTTTTTTCCTGTAAATATACTCGCCTGGTTTCAGGTCGCGATAAGGAGCTGAAACATAATCGAGATAAATAAACAGCTCATCCGACTTCTTAATTCCAAAAAAAACGCCGGCAACCTGTGCATCCCGTAATAGCAACAGTGTTATTGCATCTTCAGTTTGACCCTTGTTTGCAGCAACAAACTGCATAAAATCAGGAAAGAATGTCTCAATTTCTTTATTATTGAAATCAAGAAAATACTGTAGGTAAGATTCATTCAATGTGGTATGAATGAGTTTAAATGTTTCTTTCCTGCTATATATCTTGATCAGGTAATAAATATTTGCCAGCACGATAAACAGATTCAGCAACCCGACAGGCAATGAGCCAATCGCAAAACCGTAAAATGAAAAAAAACCTGCTCCAATAAGATTAAGCCATCTGAGTTTCACGATTGAACTCATCGTCAAGGACACTGCCACCAGCACTGAACTCAGGTAACCAATCCACTCTAACAAACTAATATTTAAAAACATAACAATTCTATTTCTAATTAATTCTTTTGATAATAACCCATTGCTTCTGCCAATACGTTTTTCATATTAGCAATCCTTTTGGCATTGGTTGGATGTGTGCTCATAAAATCGAGTCGGGAATCCGGATCATTTGCCGACATGCGTTCCCAGAAAGCAACCGCCTCGTTGGGATCATAACCGGCCATTGCCATAAAAATCAGTCCCAGCCGGTCGGCTTCATATTCGTGTTCCCTTGAATAAGGCAGTATTACACCCAGTTGAGCGCCCAGCCCATATAAAGTCTGAATTCCATAACGGGTAGCTTCCGACTTCTGCGAAAACAACAAATCAGCAGCAGAAGCACCATAGGACAGCAATATTTGCTGGCTTAGTCTCTCCTTGCTGTGATTTGCTACCGCGTGGGCTATTTCATGCCCCATCACCACAGCAACACCAGCTTCTGTTTGGGTTACTGGTAATATTCCTTCAAAAAAAACCACTTTACCACCCGGCATACAAAACGCATTTACAGTGGAATCCTTTACCAGATTAAACTCCCACTGAAAATTTACAATCTCAGCGTCATGACCATTGGCCTTTAAGAACGCCTCAACCGCAGCAGCTATTTTAGTCCCGGTTTTCTTTACCATAGCAGTCTGTGCAACATCATTCGACAAGGGTACTGAATCAATAAACTGCTTATAACTTTGTAAACTCATGTTTAACAATTCAGTATCTGAGACCAATACGAGTTGCTTTCTTCCCGTAATTAATACCTGAGAACAGGAAACGGTAAAGATTATTATCATGAATAATAAGCCTGTTTTTTTCATATTGTGCATGTTATATTTTTATACTTATGCAAATATAACTAATTATGTTTATAAAAGTCAGGGTATGACAGATAATTAAACATCATTCAAACCACCTATAGTGACATAAACAATATCTATTTGTTTTATATTGATAAAACATATAAATTTGTAACATCAAAATAAAGATTATACTAACATAAAAAAATAAGACACAATGAAAACATTAGATTTTATCAGATTAGATGCTGAATCATCACAAAAGACTGTTAAAGCATTACAGCAATTATTAGCCGATTATCAGGTATTTTACACAAATCTCAGGGGATTACACTGGCATGTAAAAGGTAAAAACTTCTTTGTTTTGCACGAACAATTTGAGCATTTGTATAACAATGCCGCAGAGAAGGTTGATGAGATTGCTGAACGCATATTGATGCTCAACGGAGTGCCAGCACATAATTTCAGCGAATATCTCAAGGTATCCAAGGTAAAAGAGAGTGGATACGTAACAGATGGCGAAGCAGGATTGAAACATGTGTTGGAAACATACGGTCATTTTATTGCATCAGAAAGAACAATTCTCGAACTCGCTTCTGAAGCCGGAGATGAATCCACCGTCGCAATGATGAGTGATTACATCAAAGAACAGGAAAAAATGGTTTGGATGTTGGTCGCATATCATTCAAAATAAGTAAAAATGCACAATAAATTAATCAGGACTTAAGAAACGGGTGAATTCAATTATTCACCCGTTTTTTTATCCTCAAACTCATAAAACACATATAACACTAATTTTAAATAACTTACATCAACACAAAAAACAGAGCTATAAAAAAACAATAAATTATTATTAAGTATTTCTTAATTTATTAAACAATTATATTATCTTTGCACCAAAATCAGACACATGCAACGAATTGGTGAACGAATAAAACGAAAACGAGAACAGATCGGCCTGCAACTGAACGAACTGGCCAGAAAAGTAGGTATAAGCTCCAGCGCTTTATCACAAATTGAGAAAGCAAAAGCATTTCCTACCATCATTACATTAAAACATATAGCAGAAAATTTACATACAACTGTTGGAGATTTGATTGGAGAAAACGACTCTGAGGAAATTCCGGTAATCAGAAAAAAAGAAGTCAAACTAACCGGCACCAATGAATTTGGCGCGGACATATTTTCTCTTTCATATCAGGGCCTCAACAAACTCATGGATACGTTTATGATACGTTTTCCTGAAAAATCAAACAGCGCGGGCATGTTTGAAAAACAGTCGGGACAAATTTTTTGTTATTTAATTAAAGGAGAACTTGAATTTGAACTGGACCATCAAACATTTAATCTGGAAGAAGGAGACAGCGTGTATTTCAATGCACGGCGAAACTTCAGATTTTTAAACTCAAGTAAATACACGGCAGAACTGCTTTGTGTTACCTCATTTAAAAACATATAGATCCCGCAATATTAAGTATTACTTCATTTCGATTAAAATTAATAGGTATAAAGAACAACAAATTCAATCATGAACAATTTCATTTCAAACTTAGAAAAAAAAGGTATCAAACTACCTGCTGAAGCAGTTGAAGTGCTAAACAACTGCAAAAGTTTCACTGTTTTCAACAGTGTGGAAGAACTGGCTGTAGCCGCTTTGGGTGGTGAAGGCAATAATAGCTTTGAAGTACAATATGACATACCGGGTAAGGGTCTGTACACAGAAGCGATCGTACACAGGGTAAGCAATGGCGTTTCTGCCAATTATACTGACCCTTACATGCGTCGCCGTGATCCGGACACCATGGCCATTGCAGACGATGAACCAACAGATAAAGAAACATTTAAAACTAAATTCGGTTACGAATTTGATAATTTAAAAAAAGAAACATTTGACTGGCTGAAATCTCAGGACCTTGCCGTATTTTTCTATTTTGCCGGACGCGAAGGTATCGGCGTGACCGGTATGGCTATCGCACCGGCCAATGCGGGATTTTTTGCCATGGGACTGGCCATGCTACAGGTAATCATGCCGGTTAACGAGCTTCCAGAAAACATGGAACTGGATTCAATTATCTATGTTGCACCCACATTCAGGCACACCCATTTCAATGGCAAACAGATTGTTGTTCATAACCGCGAGAATAATCGCCACGAAATATTTTCATACAATCTCTATCCGGGACCAAGTGCAAAGAAAGGTTTGTATGGCGCATTACTTACCAAAGGTGAAAAAGAAGGATGGATTACCGCACACTGTTCCACTGTTCAAGCTGTAAGTCCTTATGACAACACGACTACTTTTATGCACGAAGGCGCCAGCGGAGGAGGAAAAAGTGAAATGTTACAACATATTCTGCGCGAACCAAATGGTCAGGTATTAATTGGAGAAAATCCGCAGACAGGAGAGCGTCGTTTGATAAATCTCCCTCTGTTTTCTTCCTTTAACCCTGTTACCGACGACATGGCACTCTGTCATCCATCCATTCAGAAAGCCAATGGCAAACTGACGGTCCTCGATGCAGAAAATGCCTGGTTTATTCGTGTTGATAGTGTGAGAGAATATGGCGACGATCCTTTTCTGGAAAAGATTACCATTAAACCTCCGAAGCCTTTATTGTTTCTGAACTTACAATCAAATCCTGATGGCACCGTCCTGATTTGGAATCATACAGAAGATGAACCCGGGAAACCCTGTCCGAATCCGCGTGTTATCTTACCAAGGGAAATTGTACCGAATGTAATCGGTACACCGGTTTCTGTCGACGTGCGAAGTTTCGGGGTAAGAACCCCTCCAAGTTCTGCTGAAAAACCAAATTATGGTATTATTGGAATTTTCCAGATTTTACCACCCGCATTGGCCTGGTTATGGCGCCTTGTATCTCCACGTGGTCACGCGAATCCAAGTATTGTAGGTGGTAGCGGAATGGGATCAGAAGGAGTTGGTTCGTACTGGCCTTTTGCTACCGGCAAAATGGTAGAACATGCCAATATTTTACTACAACAAATTCTGGATACCCCGGCAACCAGATATACCCTTGTTCCTAATCAGTACATTGGTGTTTGGAAAGTGGGCTTCAAACCACAATTATTAATGCGTGAATACCTGACACGACGGGGTAATGCAAAATTGAGAAAAGATCAGTATCAGGCTGCCCGTTGTCCGCTTTTGGGCTACGAATTAAACTACCTGACCATTGAAGGAGCCAAAATCCCATCAAGATTCCTGCAGGTTCACAAACAAACTGAGGTGGGAACTGAAGGTTATGATCAAGGTGCTAATTTGCTTTATGATTTCTTCAAAAAAGAACTACAACAGTATCTGGTTCCTGAGCTCAACCCACTGGGAAGAGAAATCATCGAAGCTTGCTTGAATGGAGCAAGCGTTGAAGATTACAATGCTTTCATCCCAATGGAATAGCAACATATCACACAAAAAAACCGGTTATCTAATCAATAGCCGGTTTTTTTATAAAATATGCTTTTCTTTACGAAACCTTTCTATTATCAGCACAAAAAGGATATAAAGAACACCCATCAGAAACAGAGGTAACAATCCATCACCAACAGGCACACTCACCAATTGGTCATCCTGACCAGGGTTTCCTCCGGGATGAGTAATATCGCCTTCCCTATAATCATTAACAGGATTTAATGGCACAAAGGCCCTGAAAGCATTTCCGGACGGAGCAGAACCTCCTGCAATCAACCCACTTCCATTCTGATTACCTGAGGTCGCACTTCCTTCTCCCGATCTGATCAGCGGCAAGGAAGGCATCCCATTTACACCCTGACCAGCAACGGAATTATTTGCTCTGTTCATACGGCTATCAAAAAATCCCCCTGAGTACAGTGAAGTAGATACATGGCCGGCATTACCACTTTGGGAAGGATACACTGCATTTCCTTTTGCAACCGCTTTTTTACTTAAATCATTCCCAATAAGCCCCCGGGTTGTTGTTTGCGTTGTTTTGGGAGGACTATAAGTACTTTTAATGTGATTCATCTTGGAGAAATCAACACCGGGACTTACATATACGGGATAATCCGTGAGAAAAAGCTCATTAGCTCCCTTTGAATTCAGGAGTATGATTCCAAGTCCCAGGATCACCACACAAAATAATATGTATAAAAATTCTTTCATCCCTTGTTTACTTCCTGATCAATATCTTCTCTGTTTTATGAACTGCACCCACATTTGCCTTTAAAATCATTACGCCCGCGTTGTGCTGAACTTTAAATGAACTATATGCACCCGCCTTCAACTCGCCTGCTTTCAACATGCGGCCGGCAATATCATAAAGCGCGTAAGTTCCGTTCTCTTCCGTTAAATTATGAATGATAACCCCGCTATCATCCACACTGTAAATTTTAATTAAATCATCACCGGATAGATTTGGGTCAGAACCTGTCGTAATTTTAAACCTATTAGGAGATGTACCAGTTCCCGTCACCGAAAAATTATAAATAGTGGTGTCCGGTTGAATATTAACGACTTTACCTTCATGTATATCAACAAGATACAAATCAGGATACACTTCACGCATATTGCTGTTTACAATTCTCAGTGTGTAATTATCATTTTTGCCGGGTAGAAAGTGTAAATATATATCGTTAAAATCACTCACCGTATTCACCTGAAGATCTCCTGCTGGCTCATTGGCATAAATCATGGCTGTTCCTTCTTTACTGAACATTTTATAACCATCCCATCCGTTATCAAATTGCTTACCTGCCGTAGGTTCATATAACAGCCAAACGCGATCTAACACCCGTTGGTCACTTAATTCAACAGTGAGATACGGGTTGATCGGGTAGATTTTTCTTGCTCTTTGCCGGGTCGTATTTCTGGTTGCCGAAGCATAGGGAATTGAAACACTTCCTTGATTTGCCGTTGCTCTGACAATAAATCCCTGCATCGATGGAATAGCAGGTAAAATCATGCTTGCTGCGTTCTGAGGTACAGCCAGGTACTGTCCCCTTCCCGTACCGAGCCGACCGCTTTCCTGATCTTCATTCCAATCAGCATAAGATCCGGAATGATATATATAAACAGTTGCCTCTGTATTGGCTCCAAACACCATATCACTGATATTGATTGATGCTGTGTATGGGTTTGCCAATAAATGCTGACCGGCATAATATGGAACCGCAGACTTACTTAACAAAATGGTCGTATCTCTGTTCTCTAAAATACCTTTAAAAGTATACATTTTTTCATCCTGCTGAGCTAATTCGTATCCTCTGAACGAAGTAAGCACATCGTTTACAGTCAGATTCTGCCATTTATTATAACCTGTGGAGTCCTCTTTCAGCCATCTAATATACCAGCCGGTATCAGGATCGGGAGGCAGCGGACTTAAAGACCGCATCGGGATACCAAAAAACTGCCAGTTGAATTTATCTAAATCATCATCCGGTAAATTTTCATTGATGTATGCCATGGAATACATATCAACACTTGCTGAAACTGGCTCAGAATAGGGATTTCTAAAAATTAATGTCCCATTGGGAGAGGTAGCAGATGCTTTAATGTGAATTTTATCAGGGCTTGTATTGTTAATTGTAGTTTTAACTTCCAGTTGGGCCATGGTATCAATCTGTATCTTACCTGCTTCACCAATCGAAATAATTGATTTTGAAACAGCATCAACATTCGTTACCGTAACTTCATTCACAACGGTGACTACATCATGTTCTGTGGGTATACGTCCTACATTCCATTGGGCTATGTTATTCCAGACGCCATTACCCCTGTCAAATATCATGGAATACTCAACTGCTCCAATGTCAATCCTGCCATTGTATACCCTCGGATTACCATTTACATCTTTGTCAGGAACATAAGACGGCACAGTTTGATTTCCGGCATTAACAAAATCGGTAACCGGCGAAACGTAATATGAAAACTCATCTTTTGGCCAAGTAACATGATCTTTGTACTCTGTAGTTCCCAGAATTGCCTTATTACCTGTTCCGGCAGGTACCACGTCACCTCTTACGGCTGAATATGTCAAAACAACAGATGATCCAAATTGATCGTACTTCTGATCATTATCGACAATTGAATTTGACACACTCAGGCTACCCGCTATACTGACAGGAGCGGTCTGAGCTATTACTGCACAACTTAATGACAGCAATACAAACATCAATATATTATTTAACCATTTCATTTAATTATGTGCTACAATTGACATCGGTCGAACTTTCAGGCTGACTGATTTAGTAGTATTTGCCGGCTGTTGAGACGTATGTGGGAAAAAATAGGACCACGCCTGCTGACGGGAATATTCATTTGATGACCAATGACGACCCGAGATCGTTACTTTCCCCAACTTCGTAAGAACATAATTAACAAGCGTTAGCTCATTCTCAAGCACCCTCAATTGCCCCAACGAGGGCAGGAACCATTTTGCTTCCTCTCCTGATAATCTTTTATATTCATAGCTGTATTTTGCCGCACAATTGTTTATTGTTAATGCATATGACATCGTGGGATTCTCTACAAACCCGGGGTCATTTACAATCAGAGAAGTATTTTCTCTTCCTTCATAATCCATCAAAGCTGCTTCTGCATTCGGAAAGTTAAATAATCCCGGAATATCTATCGGATTATACCCGCTACTACCAGTCATTCCATTCGGACACCATATCGTATTTGACTCATCTACCGAAACAATCCAGGAACGCCCATCCATATAATTGTTATTCGTATTACTCCAGAAACAAACTCCTACTACATTCGACACACTATATCCATCGGGAAAAACAAGATTTCCATTTGTATCGTATTGAGGCGTATAGACCACCCCATCGTCAAAAAACATATCACCCGGGTTTACTATCGAAGTCTTCAGGTAGAAATTATCTTTGATGGTACTATTCATTACTTCACCAGATGTGCCAGCCACCCCAAAACCGGTAACAGCATAATTATTCGTCACAATGCTGTTTATCAGTTTACCGTTATTTCTGATATATACACCACCTCCTTCAGCAGTTTGTGAATAAACCATTGCCAGTATAACGAAACTGCTGAAGAACAGGAACAATATTTTAATCTTTTGTATCATATATCTATCAATCCTGAGTTTGACTCTTTACAGAAACCGGAACAATGTACCCACTCTGTGTTTTATTACCCCTTGCCAAGCCCCAGCCTCCCCAAGGGTAGGAATAGGTCGTTAATGCCCAAATTTCACCTGCATTATATTCTGTTGATGACACGTAAAAATCCTTTTTAAACATAGGGGTCTGATCAGTTGTCCAGCCCAGCACATCGCGCGCACATGCCTCCATTTGCGGATGCACCTCCCACATCTTATACAGTTCTCCTCCCGAGGGTAAGTGCCATTCTCCCTGTGTGCCAGCAGGAATATTATATTCATTCACGTATTTTGCAGCATAGTCCTGATTATACCAGGGATTACCACCCATTTGCGCTATCCATCTCGGGATAAATGCATTCAATGAATCTGTATTTGCACGTCCGTTAAAATCCGCTCTGGCATCATTCGACAAGGCAATATTAGGTATTCCGGGCACATCGAATGTAGGGTTAAAAAACACTTTCTTCGATGTGCTCACTTTCGCCATTACGTAAAATTTATTTGCAGTAGGCGATGGATCAACATAAAAAACGATACCTTGTGCCACCTTTCCCAACGGGATACCACCATTTAGTGTTGCAATAATTTTCCCCTGCTGATTCAGGGAATAAACTGGCTGTAAGATAGTTCCGTCTGTACAATAAATGTCGCCTATGCTCGCCACAAAGGTACCGGGAATTGTTGCAGGAGAAGGAGTTACTTCGGACGCCACATTGTCATGGATAATACAATTCATCACAACACCGCCGTCAATTAACACACCACCACCTGCACCATTGATTGAATTCGGTACGGAATCAAAAACGTAGCCTTTGGTCACTACAAATCCATCCAGGGTACCATATACAGTTGCCACACGGTGCGCATAATCTCCATCTAAAATCGATTGCTGATTTAAGTTTGCATTTCCCGGATAAATTCTATCGCTATACGATGCTGCACTGACCGGAAAACCTCCTATCAGGGTTACACCTGCGGGCACAACAATCTCATCTTCTGTGTAATGACCGGCTGCCACCCAAATCGTTGCCGGCGTCGAAATGCCAGAAAGAGCAGCCGAGATAGATGTAAAATTTGCTGCACCTCCTATTGTATTACTGAAATTAACTGTTCTGTGAGGTAATTGCGAATACGAAAGAAGCGCAAACAAACAACTGAATATGATTAAATTTATTTTTTTCATTCTAAACAAACAATCTAAACGCTTTTTAAAAGCTATATAACGGTAACAACCTAAACTTGTGTTTGTTTTATGACTTCTGAAGTATTTCAATATATTCATAAAAACAAATAAATTCTGCAAGGTGACATCAGACGGAACCGGTTGCTTCTGATAATTAGCTTATTGTTTACACTCGTGAACAGCAAACCGACAAAGAACAAATACATTTCATTACAACTCCATACACATACCATTTCATAACAACAGCACCTTATCCATCAACTTTTAAGCAATATATGCACGTATATAACGACACAAAGATACTTGATTATATGGGACAACACAAAAAAAACAATGATTATTGACATAAAAAACCTTATTTCTCACGTTAACTTAATTAAAATGAAGTTAAATTTCGCATTATAAGGCGACTAAAATTAACTCAAATCTTTTAATCCTGCCAATTCCTCCAATCCGGCCTGTTTTTGATTCAGGAAGATATCATTATGATAATCATCCAGTTTTCGAAGCAAATAAATCAGGGTTTGTTGCTCCTCATTACTTAATTTTCCCACGATTATTTTTGCAACCATATTCATTTGTGGCAATATCGAAATAAGTTCTCTTCTTCCAGAATCCGTGATTCTAATTCTTTTGCTTCTCTTGTCTGTTTCATCGGCAAACTGACAGATATATCCCTTCTTTATCAACCGGTTGATAATCTCAATACCAGAAGTTTTTTCCATTACCTGAATATTAATCAACTCCTGCTTCGAGAGACTGTCGTAAGTAAGCAAAGTAATCAAAAATGAAAATTCGTCTGCTGTATTAATCTGAGTTCCTTTCAATGCCTTTTTTATGTAAGTCTTGGCATATCTGAAAAGTAAAGAAACCAAAATAGAGATATCCGTCGAAATTTTATTTTCAACTGACTGATCGGTCAGAAAATCATCTTTTCCTCCACTTATAGCATCACGCTTGAGTGATGCTATCTCTATATTCTTATTGAGAAAACCTATAAAGTCAACAGTACTTAACTTTCGGCCATCTCTCTCATTATCTGACACATAAAGCTCAAGATAATCAAGCAAATCAAGCAAAATATGTTTCGCTTTCATAAAAATAAATACTTTAAACGACACAAAAATACAATTATTATCTGTTATCATTACAATTTTAGAACAATTTTGTACTTGTTTTGTTTGGTATAATACAAAATCATACTATATTTGCTTGTCAAATGAATCAGATTATGGAAATATACAATAAAGCAACTTTTAAAACTTCGCAACTTATTACCAAGTGTTACAGCACTTCATTTTATAGTGCTGTAAGCATGCTTGAAAAAGATATGCGTTCGGCTGTTTTTGGAGTCTATGGTTTTGTCCGGCTTGCAGATGAAATAGTGGATACTTTTCATGATTACAACAAAGAAAAGCTGTTAGATAAACTCGAAAGTGACCTGAAAGAGGCTATATCCGAAAAAATCAGCACAAATCCGGTTTTACATGCATTTCAACTGGTTGTAAATGAACATGATATTCCATATGAGTTAATTGATGCTTTCATACTCAGTATGAAAGCTGATTTGAATAAGAAGTCCTATACAAATAAAGATGAAACCGAACAATATATATATGGTTCAGCCAATGTAGTCGGACTGATGTGCCTGAAGATTTTTACCCGCGGAAATAAAAAATTATATGAGGAATTGAAATCGCCGGCCATGAAACTCGGGTCAGCTTTTCAGAAAGTAAATTTCCTAAGGGATTTAAAAACTGACATGCACGATTTACAACGCACCTATTTTTGCAATTGCAGGTTAGATTCATTCGATGAACAAGCTAAGAATATTATTGTAGGTGAAGTTAAGGCTGAATTCCAGGAAGCATACAGAGGTATCAGGTCTTTACCCGGACGATCACGTCTGGCAGTATTAACCGCCTATTTATATTATTCAACTTTACTGAAAAAAATTGAATCCACTCCTTCTTCACAAATATTGCATATCAGGGTGCGTGTTTCGAATTTCAGAAAAACCTTGTTGTTACTGAAAGCGATGTTCATGTATAAATTAAAAATGATTTGATATATGGTGGATAATGACGTAATATTAGTAAACAAACAGGATATAACCATCGGGAGTATGAATAAAATGGAAGCACATCAGGGAGCACACCTGCATCGTGCCATTTCGGTTTTCATCGTCAACAGCAAAGGAGAATGGTTATTGCAACAAAGAACAACCGAGAAGTATCATTCGAAAGGCTTATGGTCGAATGCTTGTTGCAGTCACCCCGCTCCCGGAGAAAAGACAGCCGATGCCGCTGTAAGAAGACTGAAATACGAAATGGGCATAACAGCACCGCTGACTGATTTATTCAGCTTTCATTACAGGGCCGAACTTGAAAACGGATTGACTGAACACGAAATTGATCACGTCTTCTGGGGAGTTTGCAATGAAAAACCAAATCCCAACCCAAATGAAGTAATGGATTATCGATATGTTGATTATGAAACGCTTCTGAATGACGTAAGTACCTCACCCGAAAAATATTCGGAATGGTTTAAGATGATAGTCCAAAAGGTTCATGAGTACGTAAAAGACAGGCATGCATGAAACCTAATAAACTAATAACAATCATAAGGGACCCACGGGAAGTTCAGCGATTCCTCGTTTGGTTTTATCTCATTGGAGTTGCAGGAATGCTCATTCCGGTTACTTCAGCATTCTTTATCAGGCTAACTCCTTTAGCGCTGCTGATGAACTTCGGATTGCTGTTAATACACGACGAGAATAGATTCTCTGTAAAAACTATACTGATTTTCAGCCTGATTCTGTTATCTGGTTTTTTTATAGAAATTCTGGGAGTTCAAACAGGTATTATATTCGGCGAATATAGTTATGGACAAGGTCTGGGTTGGAAATTATGGGATACACCCCTAATCATTGGATTAAACTGGCTGCTGCTCGTTTACACAACTGCAACCATCACGCAAAAAATAAAAACACACTATATTATACGAATTGCATTGGGTGCTGGAATGATGTTGATTTATGATGTTGTCATGGAGCAGGTAGCACCCCGGATGGACATGTGGACGTGGAAAGATGGAGTCATTCCAATTGAAAACTACATCGCCTGGTTTGTGATTGCGTCCCTGTTTCATGCCCTGATTCAGTTCATGGGTATTAAAATCAGGAACAAACTCTCTGAAACAGTGCTTATAGCTCAGTTTGTTTTTTTTGTAATCCTGTCTATTCTGTTATAAATGATTATCAAAGCAAAACATAATCCATTAGTTGTCAATTTCTTCAATCTATATTCAAAAGAGAAGATCAGACATAATTTTCACCAGATAGTGATTGAAGGAGACATTGATGTAAGCAATCATGCTGTATTGCTGCTCTCCAATCACCTAAGTTGGTGGGATGGATTTTGGGCTTTGTATTTAAACATCAGGCTGTTTAAAAAGAAATTTCATTTTATGATGGATGAGAAAGAGTTAGCAAAAAGGTGGCTTTTTTCTTATGCCGGTGGCTTCTCAGTAGCCCCGCACAACAAGTCAATACTTGAAAGCATCCGGTATGCCTCTGAATTTTTGTTGGATACAAAAAATCTTGTATTGATTTACCCACAGGGAAAACTCTATTCATCCTATTGCAATGACATCCGGTTTATGAAAGGAATCAATCGAATCAACACAACAGAGAGGACTAAGGTAGTCTTTATGGTTCAGTTTGTCGATTACTTTCAACATGAAAAACCAACCGTGTTTTTTTACTTAAAAGAGGCTGATAAAGAACAACTGACTGAGAAAGATTATGAAAAACAATACCAGCATTTCTATCATGACTGTCTGGAAAAACAAAGCAAAATAATCATATGATATACCTCGCCTACTTCATAATAATCTTTGCAGGATTGCAATTTTTGATTGCATTGCTGAATGTTGTGTTCAGGGCGAATTATGGCCTGTACAAAACCACAGCCAGCCACCTCATCTCAGTCATCATTCCGGTCAGAAACGAATCCGGAAAAATAGAGCACCTGTTGCATGACCTTACACATCAGAGTTACCGCAACCTTGAGATTATCGTGGTAGATGATGATTCGGAGGACAACACAAGGGAAATTGTATTAGAAAAAACGATTGCAGACCCAAGGATACAATTAATTAGCTCAGGATTGGTTGATAATTCCTGGTTGGGAAAGAATCATGCCTGTTATCGGGGAGCAAAAACAGCAAAAGGTAAATATCTGTTTTTTTTAGATGCCGATGTCAGGTTGAAAGCAGAAGCAATCGACAGCATCGCAGGGTATTTCGAAATAAAGCGTCCGGTTTTTCTTTCGGTATTTCCAACACAAATACTCGAAAACAAAGGTGTGAAAAAAGTGATTCCCATCATGAATTATATTTTGCTGAGTCTATTACCCTTATTTCTGGTCAGACGATCGGGATTCTCTTCCATATCAGCGGCAAACGGTCAGTTTATGTTTTTCGATACCGATATTTACAGGGCATTTGAACCGCACAAGAGATTTAAACACGAGAAAGTGGAAGATATTCAAATTGCCCGTTTTTTGAAAAAGAAAAACATGAAAATTGCTTGTCTCACCGGCAATGATGACATCAGTTGCAGGATGTATGAAAATTATGAAGACGCCATAGAAGGTTTCAGTAAAAACGTAGCAGCTTTTTTTGGCAACTCATATTTACTTGCTATCATTTTCTGGTTCATTACTTTCACCGGAATAATCTGGATAGTGAGCTTTTTACCTTGGTTTTTCACTCCTATATATATTGTAATGACCATCGGGACGCGCGTACTAATTTCAGTTACGAGCCGGCAAAAGATTGCTGACAACATCCTGTTGCATTACACGCAGCTTTACAACTTAGGATTACTGATTAAACGATCAATTAAACACAAAAAAAACAAGACTTACCAATGGAAAGGAAGAAATATAGCTTAATTGTACTGATGCTTTTGTTATCCTATCCTGTTGCCGGTGAGCCCACATTCAGCAACCGGATATATAATGCATACATTTCAGGTAATATGACTGAGTGGAAGAAAATTTTACAGGAAACTGAGCAACAAAAAAACCTGAACAGTGCATTTTTGATGGAGAAAATTAATTATCAATACGGTTATATCGGTTGGTGTTTGGGGACCAACAAAAAGAACGAAGCAAAAATATGGATGGAGAAAATGGAAAAGAATATGGAGATTCTGGAAAAAAGGAACTATCAGCCTTCCATGATTGCTGCTTACAGGGGTTCGATGATTGGATTCAGAATTGGTCTGAATAAAATGCAGGCGCCCTTTATAGGGGGTAAGAGTATCACCTATGCCAAAACTGCCATGGAATCAGACCCGAAAAACCCGCTGGGATTCTTTTTGTATGGCAACATTTTATTTTACACCCCTGAATTCTTTGGCGGGGCAAAGGATGAAGCCATGACCCATTACTTGCAGGCATTAAAAAACATGGAGCAAAACACATCGTGGAAAACAAAAAACTGGAATTACCTGAACTTGCTGACCGTGATTGCAACAGCCTATTACGAATATAATCAGCAGGATAAAGCATTAATATATTTACAGAAAGCACTTAAGGCTGAACCTGAATTTCAGTGGGTAAAAAAAGAACTATATCCAAAATTCTCAACAAAAAAATAACATGGAAAAAGAAGTATTAGTGGTAGGTGCCGGATTGGGTGGATTAACAACTGCCTTGCGACTGGCAAAGAAGGGATATGATATTGAAATAATTGAAAAAAACAATCAGGCCGGAGGTCGTCTGAACCAAATTAAAAAAGATGGGTTTACCTTCGATACCGGTCCGAGCTTTTTCAGCATGTCGTATGAGTTCAAGGAATTTGCCAAAGATTGCGGCATAGAGCTCCCGTTCGAGTTTATCGAACTGGATCCGCTTTATACCGTAAATTTTAGTGACAGTCCAAAAACCTATACGCTTTATAAAGACATTGACAAGCTGGCTGCCGAGTTCGCGGAAAAAGAACCTGATTTTAAGGAGAAGATGCTGAAATACTTAGGTAAATCAGGAGCACTGTATAATGATACGGTTGACATTGTTATCAAATCCAATTTTGACTCCGTATTACAGTACCTGATTACCCTGATGAAGGTGAACCCGGTACACCTGCCGGTTTTGCTGAAAACATTCTGGCAGCAGGTAGAGCAACATTTTGATTCTAAAGAAGCGCAACAGATTGTTTCACTCATTGCATTTTTCCTTGGCAGAACCCCGTTTGATACTTCTGCGGTTTATACCCTGCTTTCGCACATCGAGTTTAAACACGATGGTTACTACAATGTCAAAGGCGGGATGTATAAAATTGTGGAAGGATTGGTCAACGAGTTGAAAAAAGCCGGTGTTAAAATCAACTATGGTGTGGAAATCACCGGATTTAAAAAGAAAAATGGAAAGATAACAAAACTCATTGATCAGACTGGCAAAGTCTGGACTGCTGATGCATACGTCATCAATGCAGATGCGGCTGTATTCCGGGGCAGAGTGCTGAACAAAAGAAAATACCGAGAAAGCAGACTCCGGAAAATGAAGTGGACCATGGGTTACCTTACCTTTTACATAGGGGTAAAAGGTAAATTGCCCCAGGTAAACCACCATAATTATTTCCTGGGAAGCAATTATAAAGATTATGCACTCAAGGTATTGAAACAGCCCGACACCCTGGAGAAGCCTTACTATTACGTCAACATGCTATCCAAACACAATGACGAGTGTGCGCCTGAGGGTTGCGAGAGTCTGTTTTTTGTCTGCCCCGTACCCAACATGCTTTACAAGAAAAACTGGGACGATAAGGATAAAATTGTAGACAGTATCATCAGCGATTTCTCCAAACGCATCGGGCAGGACATTACCGGATCCATCATTTCCAGAACAGTCTACACACCCGTGGAATGGGAGAAATACTTCAATCTCTACATGGGGAGTGGTCTGGGATTATCTCACCACATGATGCAAATCGGGGCATTTCGTCCGGCCAACAAAGATGAAGACTACAACAATGTATTTTATGTAGGAGCATCCACCGTGCCGGGAGCAGGCTTACCCATGGCGGTGATTAGTTCAAAATTAACTGCAGAAAGGGTTGAAAAACATTTTAATGAATAATAAAGGTCTACAGACTACGGTCTGGTGACTACAGACTGGTGACTACAGACGGTCGACTGTTGACAAAAAAAAATAAACATGAAGAAAATAATAAACATTACGCTCCTAATCCTCTTTACCTCTTTTGTATTTGCACAAAAGGGTACCATCAGAGGTAGGATTTACAACTCGAAGACAAACGAGCCTCTGGAATTTGCGAACATCATCATCCAGGGGACAAACATTGGCTCCACGTCCGACTTAGACGGAAATTATATTTTCACGGGCATCGACCCGGGTTTTAAACAATTAGTGGTCAGTCTGGTTGGATTTCAGACAACCTTATCACCTGAGATACAGGTGCAGGGAAATCAAACAACTTTTCTTGATATACCTGTGAATGAGACGACACAAGTGTTGAACGAGTTCGTGGTAAAACGGAATCCCAATGCCAAGAAAATTGAGAGTCCGCTTTCGGTTACCAACATAGGTGTGCAAGAAATTGAAAAGAGTGCAGGTGTCAACAGGGACGTATCCAAACTAATACAGACGCTGCCGGGTGTGGCTGTCACCGACCCGAACCGCAACGACCTGATCGTGCGCGGTGGCGGTCCGTCGGAAAACGTATTTTACTTAGACGGCATCGAAATACCTGTCATTAATCACTTTACCACACAAGGTTCTTCCGGTGGTGTGGTAGGTATCATCAACCCTGACTTTGTGCAGGACATCAGTTTTTATACCGGCGCTTATCCGGCAAACCGGACCAATGCCCTGAGTTCTGTGATGGAAATCAGACAGCGTGAAGGCAACAAAGAAAGGGTGCAGGGTAAGCTATCTATTGGCGCTTCCGATGCAGCCTTTACATTAGACGGCCCCATCGGCGAGAAATCTAATTTTATCATTTCCGCCCGTCAGTCTTATCTGCAATTGCTGTTCAGCGTAATCGGACTTCCTTTTTTACCTACTTACAATGACTTTCAGGTTAAATATAAGATTGATTTTGACAAAAAAAATCAGCTGACCCTATTGGGGATTGGAGCGATTGATGACATGACACTAAATCTGGGAATTGAAAACCCAACAGAAGCTCAAACTTATCTCCTATCCTATCTTCCGGTTTACAAACAATGGAATTATACGGTGGGAGCTGTTTTCAAACACTTCTCCGACAATCATTTCGACACTTGGGTACTGAGTCGCAACATGTTGCGCAACTCCAGTTTTAAATACAAAGACAATGATGAAAGTCTGGGCAAGATTTCCGATTACACTTCAGATGAAATTGAGAACAAATTCAGGTTCGAACAAAACTATCCGGGGGGTAATATCAAATTTTCCTGGGGAGCAGGCGCAACTCTGTCGAGATACACCAACGCTACCTCCCGCTTGGTTTATTTCAACAACAACGTGAGCAATCTGAATTACAGCACCGACATCAACCTGTTTGGTTACCAGGCATTTGCCCAGGCATCGGACGATTTTCTGGATGAAAGACTGAAATTGTCGCTGGGAGTTAATTTCGTGGGTAATAATTACAACAAGAACATGAGCAACCCCTTGAATCAGTTATCTCCACGTATTTCAGCAACTTATGAACTTACCGAAAACATCAACCTGAATGCCAACATTGGCAGATACGCGATGCGTCCGGCATATACAACACTCGGCTACAGAGACATCGCTACCGGAGTGTTGGTAAATCAAAATAAGAACCTACGCTATACCATTTCGAATCAGGCAATTGCAGGATTTGAGTTTCAACGGGGTCGACAACTCAGGCTGACGGTTGAAGGATTTTACAAACAATATCAATATTATCCGTTTTCTGTTTCCGATGGACTGAGTACTGCCAGTAAAGGCACCAACTTCGGACAGGTTGGAGATGAAGAAATCGTATCAACTGGTAAAGGACGAGCTTATGGCATAGAATTTCTCCTGAAAATCATGGAGATGAATAATCTGAACGTCACCGCGACTTACACCCTTTTCCGTAGCGAGTTTACCAATGACAAGGATGTGTACATTCCATCTACCTGGGACACCAATCAGTTACTTAACCTGATTGCGTCTTACAAACTGCCTAAAAACTGGAACATTGCCGGCAGATGGCGTTTTTCCGGAGGTGCTCCCTACTCTCCTATCGATCAGAATCTTTCCGAATTGAAAGCTGCATGGGATATCACCAATCAGCCTTACATTGATTATGACAACTTCAACAGTCTCAGGTTAAAGCCTAATCATCAGTTAGACATCCGTATCGATAAAGAGTTTTATTTCAAAAAATGGTTATTAAATTTGTACGCAGATGTGCAAAACGTGTACAACTATCAGGCAGAAAGCACCCCTATCTGGACCAATTTGAGTCCTGACGGTATCCCACAGGAAAAGGATGCGGACAGGTATCAGTTAAGACAGATAGAAGCATTTGCAGGAACCGTTTTACCAACTATTGGCATAATTGTTAAATTTTAAAATCCACCGCAATGAAAAAGATATTTTTTATCATCAGTTTGGTCATCATCACAAACATGACAACCAACGCGCAGCGCACACCGGACATAGCCACATCAGGCTTATTCGGTAATAAAGACAATATTACTGTACTTACTATCAATTTTGAAAAAGGCAAATCGCACAACCACCCACTAATGGCCATTTGGCTGGCAGATGAAAACGGCAAGTACATCCAGACATTATATGTGGCAGAGTCAATAGCCAAAGGCTATTTCAAACGGGCAGACAGGTCGAAAGGCATGTGGCAGTCCGGCGAAATTCAGCGACCGGCAACGCTTCCGTATTGGGCACACCAGCGGGGAAAGAAAAATGAGTACGGCACTTACATGCCCACACCCAAACAGCCCGTACCCGATGCCTACAGTGGCGCAACGCCTCCCGGATCATTTGTCTTTCACCTGATTCCGAAACAAAAGCTTTCAGGCACATACAAGGTTTACATGGAAATTAACCAGTCGTGGGACTGGAACGAAATCTGGCACAACAACAAATATCCGGATGATAAGGAGTACAAAACCTCCAGTCAGCCGGCCGTGGTGTACGAAGCAAACATCAACACCAGCGAGCCCGGGAAAGAAGTTGTTTTTAAACCCCTCGGACACAGTCATTACGCCGGTAAGGATGGAAAACTGTATCCGGAATTGAATACCTTAACAACGGCGTTGGATATTGTAAAAAGGTGTACGGTGATGGTGGAGTAGATACAGTACTGGTGGTGCATGTGACACACCATAGGTGGTGTATGGGTAACACTACTGGTGGTGTATCACATACACCAAAACAAATCAATTTTTCACCCGCTTCATATACTCAGTGGGACTCTCATTAAAATACTCTTTAAAGCATTTTGTAAAATAAGAGGGAGAGGAAAATCCGGTATCGTATGCTATTTCAGAAATTGATTTTTCGGTATTTAGGATTGATTGCTCCGCTGCTTTGAGGCGAATAATCCGGATAAGTTCATTGGGAGCATAATTGGTCAGGGATTTGATTTTCCGGTACAACTGAACACGGGAGAGTCCGAGTCGCTGACCGATTTCATCCACATTCAAATCTGTTTCGATAATATTTTCTTCTACAATCTGTCTGAATTTTTCCATAAACGTTTTATCAATTTCAGCAACAGACTCTTTACGTTCTCCAAATGTCAGGTTTTGCTGAAAATAGGCTTTTACTTTTTCTCTGTTTTCGATGATTTTACGCACCCTAATCTTGAGCAACTCCTCATTGAAAGGCTTGGGGATATAAGCATCTGCGCCGCTTTCGAAACCAACTGCCCGCTGTTCATCCTGTGCACAGGCAGTAAGCAGCATCACGGGGATGTGACTGGTTGAGATATTTTCCTTGACCTGCGAGCATAGTTCGAACCCATCCATCAAATCCATCATCACATCACTGATAATCAACTCCGGAACATATTTCATGGCTTTATACAAGCCACTCTGACCGTTATCAGCCTCAATCACTTCGAAACTATCCTGCAATAAACCCTTCAGAAAAACCCTGATATCAGCATTATCGTCCACGATCAACACAAGTGGTTTAGTGGATCTTTGATACTCTCTATCCTTAATCTCCACGCTCGATTCAAGCAAGGTTACTTCTTCCTTCTTATCCTCTAAAGAAGCATTCAGCACCGGATATTCTTCCGTTACCGCGATATCACTTTGTTTATAGGGGATGGTGACGATAAAAATACTGCCTTTCCCTTCCGTACTCTCGACTTCAATGGTACCATTGTGGAGTTCAACCAGTATTTTAGTGAGCTCAAGACCAATTCCAGAACCTGAACTTAATCTATCAATTTTATAAAACCGATTAAAAATAAGATTCAGATGCTGTTCCGGAATTCCTTTTCCATTATCTGATACAACAATCCGGGCATATCTTTCATTGTCTTCAATAAACGATGAAAGACGGATATTTATACTCCCGTTCTCCGGTGTAAATTTAAAAGCATTAGACAGCAGATTATAACATATCTTTTCCATCTTATCAGAATCAAACCACACAATATAGTCATCGGTCGAAGCAGAATAATCAAAATGAATATGTTTCTTTTTACTCAGTTCATAAAAGGAGTCATAAATATCTCTGATGAATACTTTTAAATCACTCAGGGTAAAATACGTTTGCATTTTTCCATTATCGTATCTTCTGAATTCAATAATCTGATCTATCAGCTTCATCAGCACCTGAACATTTTTACGCATCAACATAGCCAGTCGGGTGCCTTCCTCCGATAATTTTTCGTTTTTCACGATATTTTCCAAGGGGCCAAGGAGCAATGTTAATGGTGTTCTGAATTCATGTGAAATATTGGTAAAGAAAACAAGTTTGGCCTGTGTTGCATCTTCGATATTTTTTGATAAGGTAATCAATTGATCCCTTTGTTCTGCAATAGCCTCTTTTTGTTTGTTGATTGCTGCATTCTGAGCTTCGAGCAGTTTGTTTGTTTTGTTCTTATGTTGTACAGTCCTGATCAGGAGTAGAATTAAAGCCATAAACAGAACAAGGATAACAAAAGAAGCAAAAAGCAGCGTGCGTTGGGTGGCATATTCAGCCAGGTTCTTATCCAGCACTTCATTCAGCTGTCCAATTCTGTACTGATGTTGGTGAATCTGATCAGTCTGCAACTTGATAACGCGGGCATTGGTTTTGTCGACAACAGCTGTATACAGGATGTTTTCTTTTTCATAAACTTTCTTATTGAGAATATTATACGCTGTCTGAATGGCTTTTTCACCTCCGGTCGGATATATAAATGTTGCATCGAGTACACCATTGATTACCTGTTGAATTCCGCCATCCGACGTTGCCAAGGCATCAATACCGAGCATTACCGGTAATTTAATATCATTATGCACCTTTAACGCTTCATAAGCCCCGATTGCCATTTCATCATTATGGGCAAAGACAAGGTCAATCTGAGGATTCTGCTTCAGCATCCCGTGCATGCGTTCTTTGGCATCTTTTCGCAACCAGTTACCAAAACCATCTCCAATGACTTGAATCTCCTGATACGACTTAATGACACTTAAAAAACCTTCGTGACGCTCTTTCTCCGGGGTAGAACCTTCCAGACCTCTTATTTCAACAATTCTTCCTCTTCCATTCAATAAATTAGCTGCATACACTCCGACTTCTTTCCCTATCTGATAGTTATCAGCTCCCACAAATGCCGTGTAATTACCCGAGCTTATTTTGCGGTCGACCAAAATAACAGGAATTCCCTCTCCCATCGCTTTTTCAATTACAGGAGTAAGAGGGACTGCTTCATTAGGAGAAACAATAATCAGATCGACGCGATCGGCAATAAAACTTTCGATATCACGAATCTGCCTTTGATTACTGTCATAAGCTGTTTTAATGGTTACATTCAATCCGGCATAGAATGAAGCTTCCCGCTGAATATCCTCGTTCATAGTCCTGCGCCAGGCATCATCACTACATTGAGAAACACCAATATTAAACGAGGTCTTTTTCTTTTCGTTTGAGCACGAAACGAATGATAATGAAATCAGGGCGATTATCAGCAATGTTCTTATCATGGTAAAAAAAAACAAATATAAGCTTTTGTAATAAGAAAACAAACCGGCGAAACAATAGTTTCACCGGTTGTACGCTAAAAAAGAAATCGTATATATCTAAATCAATGAATCGGGTAATAAAGGCATGGCACCATGTTGTGTACACACATAAGCCGAGATTTCAACCGCTTTACGATGGGCTTCGCTGATGCTTTTCCCTTTTAAAAGCGAAGCTACAAAACCTGCGGTAAAAGAATCGCCTGCTCCAACTGTATCTGCCACTTCCACAAGTGGAGTTGGTAAAAAAGAGGTTTCAGCTGGCGTAAACACATAACTTCCTTCTGTTCCTTTGGTCAGCACCACAATATCAAGCTTATAATCCTGCATGAGGCGTGTCGCTGTTTCAGTTTCAGTCATACCTTTCCACCCAAAAAGATTCGACACAAGCACCACTTCATCATCATTAATTTTCAACACATTACATCTTTTGAGGGATTCATCTATTAATGCCTTTGAATAGAAGTGCTGACGCAGGTTGATGTCGAATATTTTCATGGCATCAGCTGGGACTGAGTCTAAAAACTTATTGATTGTTGCATGTGAAACCGCACTGCGTTGAGCCAACGATCCAAAACAAACTGTTTTTGTTCGTTTGGCCATCGTCTCCAGCTCATCAGAGAAAGGAATATTATCCCAGGCTACTCCTTCGCATATTTCATACTGAGGAATTCCTTTCCCAGAAAGAGTTACCTGTACTGTTCCTGTGGGATAATTTACTTTCTCAATATGTGTATTAAGTCTTTTCTCATCAAGCACATGCAGGATTTCTTTGCCTAATTCATCATTTCCAATGGCACTGACAGCACATCCATTTAACCCGAGCTGTGACACATGAAATGCAAAATTAGCCGGTGCGCCACCCAACACTTTGCCTTGTGGAAAAACATCCCACAAAATCTCTCCTATACCTATTATCATTTCTTTCATACTTTATTTTCAAGACGGGCTATAGCCCGTCTCTACATTTTTTTTATTTTAAATTTTTAATTCTGCTTCTATCTGTTCCAGCGATTTCCCTTTTGTTTCCGGAATCCATATTTTCACAAAAACAAAAGCAATAATACTGAATAATCCGAATATTCCAAACAGATAATTCAATCCCAAAGTACCCTGAATTACCGGAGCAAAGTACACAGTCAGGAAAGTACACATCCAGCTTACTGCCGTTGAGAACGACATGGCGAGTCCTTTGATTCTGCTTGGATAAATTTCGGAAATAATAACCCACATGACCGGAGCAAAAGAGGCTGCAAAGAATGAAATATAAACCAGCAATGCAACTAAAACGCCTGCACCAAACTGAACTGGTTTTGAAAATTCCCAGGTGAGGTAGGCAAGTGAAAATATCATCCCTACAGCGCCCCATAACAAGAGGGTTTTGCGACCTTTTCTGTCCACAAGCCAAATGGCAACGATGGTCATTAAGAAATTTACCAGTCCGACAATCATGGCCTGCATCATGGAATCTCCCTTGGCTGAACCGGCTACCTGAAAAATATCAGGAGAAAACATGATAACGGCATTGATACCTGTGATTTGTTGCAAAGCAGCTATCAGAGTTCCAATCAACACAATTTTACCGGTTTTACCCCTGAAAAGTTCACTTATTTTTACTTTTTGCTTACCCTGTTCAGCAAGAATCGCTTGTTCCATTTCAGGCAATTCACTCTCGATTAATGCTTTACCACCAATTTTCTCCAACACTTTAATTGCATCATTTCTTCGGTATTTCGACAACAACCAGCGCGGACTTTGCGGGAAAGAGCTCAGTAAGAAAATGAGGTATATAACACCAAAAACAGCCGGAACAGCCAGCATATACCTCCAACTGTTTTCTCCCCAATCCATTACCAGATAATCAATCACATAAGCAACCACGATACCGATGGTAATGGCGAATTGATTCATTGAAACCAGTGTTCCCCGTTTCGCTGCAGGTGATATTTCAGAAATATACATCGGCCCCACAACCGAGGTTGCTCCTACTGCCAAACCTGAAAGAACCCGGAAAATAGTCAGCATCAGAGAGGATTCTGACAAGGCGGATCCCAACGCAGAAATTACATAGACAACTGCCGTGAAAATCATGACATTCTTCCTGCCATATCTTTCAGTAAAATTACCTGTAAATAGCGCTCCAATTAAACACCCGATTGTAAGTAATGCTGCCACCGTACCCAATCCACTGTCGGTCAGGGAAAACTCAGCTTTTATCATATCAGTGGCGCCTGCGATTCCGGCCATGTTTAATCCGAACAGCAATCCTCCGTTTATCGCGACAAATGTTATCCAATATAAATATCTGTTGTTCATATAATTGTTAATTGTTTTATTATACTAAGTAATGTTATTTTAAAACCACAAAAGAAAAATTTTAAACCATATAAGGCATATAAGTGACATATAAGCTAAAATAATTAGTTGGTTTAACAGTTTAAGAGTTCAGATTAGCTTTCCGTTCTCCGCATTTCGCTATTAGTTATTAGCTATTCACTAATTAATTACTATTTCAATTCATATATACTGATATCCTCTGCTTTCCAGGCATTATCTTCGGTAAAAAATGTCAGCACATTATACCAGGACGAAGGAAAATGAATATTAGTTAATACTGCCTCACCTCCATTGATAAATATCTCGGAAGAAGCCCTGTCGACTAATAGTTTGACCTGATAATTTTTGTTCATCGGCAGCGGGGCAAAAGGAACCGAAGCAAAATTGTGATGAAAGTCAGTCAAACCCGATTGTTTTCTGTCAACCATCAGACTTTTCTGTTTTAAATCGAAGATATATCTGATTTTTTCTCCCTGCGCATTCGATATATAAAATCCGAATACTTTCGCGTCATCTGGCCTGATAGTCATATTAAGCTCAAAGATGCCATTCTTATCATCCAGGATTTTATCTATAACCAGTTCATCCTGAATCAATCTGTCCGGGACAACTGTTTGTTTTCCACGCAGTCTTTCCACTTCCTTCACCGGATAGCTTGTGACAATCAAATGTTTGCCATTGTGTTTCAACCCAAGCTCACGGGGGGCCGTCATGGCGCTTCTGAAGTACTGCGATGGCACGTCATTGGCATAATCCCAATTACTCATCCAACCCATAAAAATCCTTCGTCCGTCCGAATCAGGGATATTACTCCATGTAACTCCTGCATAATTATCCCGTCCATAATCCAACCAAAGCGGATAAGGCAATTCTTCTGCCACAAACCTCTTTCCATCAAAGTCACCAATAAAGTATTGCGTTGCCGAACCATGATTCGGTCCACCGGGATTTATACTCACCAGCAACACCCATTTAGTTTTACCCTGATAATTAAGCTGAATGAGGTCGGGACATTCCCAAACACCTGCATGCGAGCCAATACCGTTACCAAATTCGCTCAGCAAAGTCCAGCTTTTCAAATCAGGTGAGCCATAAAAAGTAACTGTTTGTTTGGTAGCCAGCGACATAATCCACTTTCCGCTTTCAGCATGCCACATTACTTTCGGATCACGAAAATCAGGAATACCCGGATTTGGGATTACCGGATTTCCCTCATATTTGGTAAAAGTCCGCCCCTTGTCGGTAGAATAAGCGATAGATTGCGTTTGTTCCTTCCCTGCACTAGTATAAATAGCAACCATGGCATTTTCACCGAAACCGGCCGTATTATGCACATCAATCACAGCACTTCCGGAGAAAATGGCGCCCAGCGAATCAGGAGCCAGCGGTGTGGGTAAATAAGTCCACGAAACCAAATCAGTACTCACGGCATGTCCCCAGTGCATATTCTGCCAACGGGTACCATAAGGATTATACTGGAAAAACAAGTGATATTCCCCATCCAGAAACACCATACCATTCGGATCATTCATCCAGCCGTACTCCGGACTGAAATGATAAGCCGGCCGGAAAGTTTCGTTGTATTCGAACTCGAATTTATCAGATTGTTTGATGTTTTTGATGCCAAGGGAGTGTTTGTCAACTTGTTCAAAATCAAGAATAACTTCTTTCCCTTTATGGGCTTTAACATCGATCTTCACCCAATAATCAATTTGATGCTGAGCCAACCGCACTACAATCATTTCCTGCTCATCTTTATCCGGATAAGTTACTTTCATTCGGAATTCACGCCCTCTTTCTTCTACTGGCAATAGAATAAAATCACGATCTATTTTAACCTTTAACTGAAAGTGGCCTTCTTTTGTTGTATTTTTATTACATCCCGCTACAGTAACTATCAGGGATACTAATAAAATATTAATTATTTTTTTCATCACGTGGTGTTTTTGGTTTGCAGGTTCAAAGAACCTGCAAACACGTCCAACAATTATTCAGCATTTTCATACCCGGGATTTTGCTGATACAAACCACCGGAAAAATTAATCTGGGCCTGCGGAATAGGGAAATACTCATCTTTTCCGGCAGTAAACCGTGTTTCATCATTGAAATATGTTCTGAGCGTTTTTTCTGTGCTGATATAATCATTAATGGTTTCAGCAGCAACTCCCCAACGTACTAAATCAAAGAAGCGTTCTCCTTCCATTGCCAGTTCCAGTTTCCTCTCAAAACGAAGCGCCTTACGGGCATACTCCTGTGTCCAGGTACAATTTACGCCATCATTATATTCATCAATTACATAATTAGCGGCATTTACAGCTGAGTTAAGTTTTTTAACATAATTACTGTTTTTTGCTCTTTTTCTGACTTGATTTATCAAAGGCAAAGCCTCGTTTTGGCGCCCGAGTTCAATCAAAGCTTCTGCTTTCCACAACAGTACATCAGCATAGCGGATTATCTGGAAATTTAACGCACTGGCTCCCCACGGCCAGCCTTTTACCATATAGGGAGATCCTGGTCCCACAACAAATTTTTTACAACTATATTGTCCGTATGTAGCAGGTTCCCTCGACCATCTTTCATCATAATTTCTGGTGTAATTTTTCCAGGGAATACCTAAACGACCCACTGTGAAGTCAAGTCTGGGATCAATATTATACAAGAAACCATCTGTAGCCTTCAGTATATTGCCGTTTTTATAATTATCGAAGTCGGGAACACCGCCCGCAGTTGTTTTATAAGAGTTCACGAGATTCTGACTGGGCTGAAAGAATCCATCACCACCATATACCGGACCACGGGGGGTACATACCAGGTTACTCCAGTTAATCCTGCCTAAGTCAGTTCCATCTTCAATCGAATATTCAACACCAAAAACTGATTCCGCTCCGTGTTCATATTCTACCTCGGCCAATTGTTGAAAATCAGACAACAGCGAATAACCTCCGGCAGCTACCTGATCACATAAAGTAACGACCTCACCCAGCAAGGTCTGATCGATTGCTGTAACCTGGTTATTTGCAGGATTCTGTTTGTAAGCTCTGTACAAGGTAACTTTAGCCTGATAAGCCAGTGCTGCATATTTTGTTACACGACCAGCTTCCGGTTGTGTCGGCGGAAGCAATTCAGCAGCATTTTTTAATTCGTTGGCAATCTTTTCTAATATTTCATCCCTTGAAAACTCAACATTAGAGATATTGATATATTCCTTGGTTTCAACATTTTCATCAAAATAAGGAATCTTGTTAAATAGCCTGCTCAGTTCGAAGAAATAATGAGCTCGCAGGAAGCGCATTTCTCCCAAACGGACATTTTTCAATGGTACGTCTTCAACACTTACTTCGTTCAGTCTTCTGATCGCACTATTCGCCCTTTGCACACTGATGTACATATGAAACCATTTTCGATCCAGCAATCCATTCGTTGCATATACCCCGGTAAAAGTTTCAAATGCATGAAATTCCCAAATGTCTGAAATTCCACCACCACCTTTGTATGCTGTTTCGGCACGAACATCTCCATAAATCCAGTTTGTAGTTGGAGAAAGAAAGACACCATTATCTCCCTCCGGACCTGCAAGAGCTGCATAAGCGGATGTACATAAGGCATCGATTGCAGCCGGCGTACTTAAAATTTCATCGCTGAGTTTCCCTTGCGGCTTTGAATCCAGAAAATCATCACTACAAGCGAAGACTCCGAGGATTAATATCATTAATGTTACTAATTTAAATTTCATGACTGTCTGCTTTTAAAAGTTAAAATTAAATCCGAAAGTAAATGTACGGGGTAAAGGATAAGGATATCCTAATCCTTCAGGATCGGCTCCGGTATATTTCGTAATTGTCAGCAAATCCTGGCCCTGCAAATAGAAGCGGATACTGGATGCTCCGAGTTTCTCTGATACTTTTTTTGGCACACTATATCCAATTTGAATATTCTTCAATTTTACATACGAACCATCTTCAATAAAATATTCAGAGGTACGGTTTTCTTCATTGGTATTCACTGCTGTCAAAGCCGGAATGTTCGAATCTGGATTTGTAACCGGATCAAATGCATTTAACAAAGCTGTTCCGTGATTCCCTGTCCATAACTGGAAGAAATCGGTGTAGAATTTCGAATTATTCCAAGCTTTTCTTACTATACCATTCCAGAACATGGAAAAATCAAAAGATTTATAATTTACGGCAACATTCAATCCACCAACAAATTTCGGCAAATCTGTACCCAACCAGGTTCTGTCCTTGTCATTTATTATGCTATCATTATTCAAATCAACATATCTGATTCGACCGATTCCTTTACCAGGTTGACTGATTCCATCGTTCAGCTCGTCATCTGTTTTATAAATTCCGTTTGTTTTATATCCCATCCAGGAACCAAGCGGCTGACCAACGATACTTTGATCAATTCCATTACCACCTCCCCAGGTATAATAAATATCTTCGGGAAGATCAGTGATCACGTTCTTGTAAGCAGTTCCTGTGAAGGACACTTCATAAGAAAAATCCTTATTCACAACATCGCGCCAGGTAACAGTACCTTCAATACCATTGTTTTTCAGCGAAGCTCCGTTATACGACATATAACCACCCTCCCCAATCACGGCAATATACGGACGATCAATCAACATATCATCGGTTTTCTTGATGTAATAATCCAAGGTTAAAGTCAGTCTGTTTTTAAGCATAGCGAGGTCAACTCCAACATTCGTTTGCGTCGTCACCTCCCACTTTATATCAGGATTACCTGAGCGTTGCTTGATGATACCGTTGTAGATTGTCCCCTGATTGATGCCGGCAAGATCGTAACCTGCTGTTATGAGATTAAATAAATATTTTGTATAAGTTGCCTCATTATCCATTTGATCATTCCCATTTTGTCCCCAACTTGCTCTAATCTTCAGGTCTGACAACACATCAATTCCTTTCATAAAATCTTCCTCGGTAACCCTCCAACCTGCTGATACGGCAGGGAAATAAGCCGAGTTATTGTTGGCGCCAAATCTGGATGAAGCATCATTTCTGAGAGTAGCCGAAAACAAATATCGATCATTATAAGCATAGTTCAATTTACCAAAATACGAAACCAGGGTTGTCCGGTCTTTCAGTCCACCATTTGTCTGTGTGCCCTCGCCTGCACTCAAATAGCGATAATCCAACGATTCAACCAGATAGTCATCTCTTTTTGCATCCATGAATTCATAAATTGTCTCTTTTGCTTCCATACCGGCAAATAAACTCACATTACTTTTATCGATGCTAAAAGAATATGCGGCGGTATTTGACCATATCCATTCTCTGTCGTATGCCGACTTTACATAAAGATTATTTTTATCAACCACCCTGCTTGAACCTTCCGACCATCTTGGTTCAAAATTTGACAAAAATTCATTGCGGTAATTCAAACCAAAGTTACTTTTCAGGACGAAATTTTTAACCGGTTCTATTTCCAGAAACACATTTCCAAAGATACGCCATTGACTGAGACGATTATCCTTTTGCTGATCAAGCAAACGTACCGGATTGGGTTTGTCGCCTAGTCCCTGAGTCGGCCCGGCATATCCTCCATTGATATCATAAACCGGAATCAGCGGATGTTGAGCAATAGTCAACTCCTCAATCCCACCGGGCTTAAGCACTTCCGACCAGTTACTTACATTCAGATTTTCCCCCAAACGAACCCTGTTTTTCAGCAAACTATAGGTGTTATTCAAACGAATATTAAAGCGTTGGAAATTCGTGTATTTAATTAATCCATCCTGATCAAAAAAGTTAAATGAGAATAAGGAAGATGAATTATCTGCAGCTGTTGCAACCGAGATATTATAATTTTGCAATAATGCTCTCTGATAAACCTGATCCGCCCAGTTTGTATCTCCTGCAGGCATCGTTTTATCAATATCAATAAATTCAGGAATTACCGGAGTATCTCCATTTCCATATTGGTCGTGACTTGGTTGCACCCCATCATTCTGATAAGCTTTCCAGTAAACATCACCCCATTGTTGTGCATTAAGAAGCGGAATGTTGGTGTGATATTGTTGTGTAGTAATCTGTCCATCCATACTGACTCTGGTTCCTTTCTGTTTCCCTGATTTTTTAGTCGTGATAATGATTACCCCATTGGCTGCCTGTGTACCATATATTGATGCAGATGCCGCATCTTTCAAAACTTGTATGGATTCCACATCATTCGCATTCAAAAGCGTTGCAATATTGGCACGTGTTTGCACGCCGTCAATTACATACAACGGGGCACTATTGTTAATCGTTGTTACACCCCTGATGGTTGCGGCAGTGGAGGTTCCACCTGGCTGACCATCTGTCGTGATATTTACTCCCGGCAATCGTCCCTGTAAAGTTGACATGATATTACCTGTCGGGATACTACTCACATCACTCAGTTTAACAACTGAAACGGCACCGGTAATTTCAGCTTTTTTTTCTGTCGTGTATCCGGTAACAACGACCTGATCCAAGAGTATTGCATCCGTATTCAGTATAACTTTGAGTTGCTTTTGTGTTCCTACTTTTATTTCCTGCATCTGCATCCCTACCATGGAGAACTGTAAAACAGCATCCTGAGATTTTACGGTAATCGAGAAATTCCCGTCGAGATTGGTAATAACTCCATTTCGGGTCCCCTTTTCAATCACGCTTACGCCAATAAGCGGTTGATTATCTTCCGATGATGTTACAACACCACGCACTTCAACCTGCTGCGCCATCACGACGATCGAAAAGATCATTGAGAATAACAGTAGTAACTGTCGAAGTCTGATTTTTTTGTTTTGTCTTTTCATGAGATTCTGACTTAATTGTTTTTAATCAATCACTAATTATTTTATAAGTATTTTTTTTACAACTACATGTTCATTTGCAATAATTCTGACAATGTAAACTCCGGGCTTAACTATCCTGTTTAGCATTATCTTATTGGGTGACAACTTTTTCTTTATAATTTCTTTTCCTTCCATATTCATCACACTGACATCCAAGGTCCCTGTGATTCCGGTTACTGTTATCATGTTATGCTCATCTACTGTTACACCTATCTTTTCCACTTCATGCTGCATTTCACGAACATCTGTTGTATTGTTCCAGATTGAATTCAACTCCCAACCTTCAAATGCAGATAAATTTGTAGTGCCACCATTTGAAAACAATTCAATATCAGTTGCATCCGCAGCGGGAAATATTAATGACGAAATTACATTTTCTCCATCATTTATAAAGATCTCAATCGTAGATTCATCTACAAAAACATGAAATTTAAGTTGCACCGTTTTATTTTTCACCGGGATGTTCAAACGCTTTGGAAACCTGTCGCTAAATGAGACATTTCCTGATTGGGTACGGTCAAAATAAACATTTGAGGTGGCAGCGTTATAGCCCAATACCACTTTGTACATCCTTTTCGCGCAGAAATTGATTCCAAAATCCTGTTTTTTCACTCCTGTTAAATCAAAAGTAAATTTAGCTTCGTATACATTTCTTTTCGGTTTAAAGTCATCAAACAATTGAGTACCTGTTACCGGTTTATTTTCAACATATACCCGCTCCTTTCGAAGCGATTCAAACCCTTTAAAAGGGCGCTGAATCATGACAAATCCTTTTTCCGACGTTTTCAGTTCAATTTCGCGCGGCAACGACTGAACTCCTCTCCAGGGAGCAGTAGGAGTTACAGTAGCATATTCCCAGTTACTCATCCAGGCTTGCCACAAAGGCTGTGAATTTGAATCATCATAATCACGATACGGACGGACAGCATAAAAATCGGGGCCCCAATCACCCCACAAAGTATGCTCAAGTCCTGTGTTAATAAGCACATCAGAAAACATGATCTGATCAATTAGAATATGTCCCCAGCTTCCTGTGCTTTCATCCACAATTTCAATTACGGCGTCTTTTCCAAGAAACTCACTAACATTCCAGCCTTTCCATCTCAACGACTCATAATTATCACCTGCAACTCTCCTTACTATTTGCCCGTCCACAACTAAACGGGCACAAGTTAATTCATTGCTATTTCCACCACCAATCAGGAAATTAATGTTATTTTTTTCAATTTTGAACGGCGAAGAAATCATTTTACCGGTATTCCCATCACCCCCGTGATACGAATTCACTAATTTACCTCCTATATAACCAGAAACTGACATTTGATTCTCCAGTGTTCCATTTGCCGGAGCACTTCCAAATGCATTTCCCTCTACACGCCATCCATCAAAGTTATCTTTCTCAAAAGATTCAAAGACAACACCATCTATCCCTGTTCCTTGGTGTAAATGTGATTCATACAAAGGATCTAAGGTAAAACTGGTTCCATCAAAGTTTCCCACAAAGTATTCGGCTTTATTGGGTCCCATCCCTACAATCAACACCCACTTCTTAAATTCATGATTTCCATTTACGGGTAATTGTACCATACTTGACACCTCCCAGATTTCCTGACGGGCAGCCACAGGGCCGAATGAACTCAGATAATCCCATTTTTTAAGATCTTCTGAAGCATAAAAAAGCACCTTTCTTTCATCCGCGAGAACAATATTCATTATCCATCTTTTTGTTGGTTCATACCAGATGACATCCGGATCACGAAATGAATTGCTGTTTATATCGAGAACGGGATTACCCTGATAATACTGAAATCGGTTATAATTTACATCATCAGAATTACAGTAAGATATAGACTGATTCTGTAATCCCGTAGGTTGTGCAGATGTATAAATTGCAACCATAGGAACTTTACTTCTCGTGTTGAAACCTGCAGTGTTGTTTGTATCCACCACTATTGAACCGGTAAAATAACTAAAACCAGTTCCTCCCAACATGGGCCAATCTAATTGTTTCCAATGGACTAAATCGGTGGAAGTTGCGTGTCCCCACCAAAAAAAGTGATATTTACCATCATACTTTGTTAATCCACAGGGATCTCCAATCCAACCATCTTTAGCAGTAAAATGATACTGGGGGCGGTACATTTCATTGTAAAATTCCTGTGCATGTAAAACGGAAAACATAAATGACACAATACAGGTAATAGAGCCCAAAACAAGCTTTTGTGATAATGACATAATATCTTAGAATAGATTTGTTGTAGATGTAACTCTCAACCTGTTTAATAAAAAGCATGAGTAAATTAGGGTGAGAGTTACATTAAATATTTTACATGTTTACTTTACAAACTTATTGACTGCTATAGGATTACCTGCTTTGTCGAATATTTTAAGGATATACATCCCACCACTCAAAGCTGAAGCGTCTACTCCTTCACGCATATTTTCACCGTTGTATACATGCAAAAGAGATCCATTCACATTATATAAACCTACTTCACCAATCTGGTCATTATGATCGATGGACAATACATTCTGATTAAATTTTATTCTCATACCTAATTCAATGATTGTACTTAATCCCGACACATTCCCTTTTAACTCATCCAATGCATTTTGTGTAAGTTTTACGATATTAGTCTGATATGGATTCGTTCCATTCTTAATTGCCCATTCATAACCTCCGACACCAATCGTAATGCAGGTTCCTTTATAAATGTCTGTGGGTTTCCAGCGTGAAATAGCAGAGCCAAAATAGTCCTGCACATGTCCCCAGGTTCCCAATGCTGTAACAGTGTGAGTTGACTCCCATGTCAACAGCTTATCTGGATTATCATTGGGTATTGACAAATCAGCAATATCCATGGTCCAGAAACAGTTGTGATCTTCTTTCCATCCTGCACCAATTAAAGGTATTGTGGTGTATTGATTTCCATTACCTCTTGTTACACTTTCTGTGGTCAATTCTGCAAACAGAGGATCTGTCGACCTATCGAAAACGGTTTTTGCCGGATCCCAGGTTCCATAGGCTGTTGCTAATGACCACACGTCCGGATTCTCACCACCGGGACCTGCACCACCAACCACATTGGGCCACATATCCGTACGACCGAATTCATATAACAAGTTGTTGGCATAAATCGACAACAATAGATTTCCACCCGCTTTATAATAATCATTCAGTACCTCCGCAACCGCGTATATCGCATCCGGTGCATCGGCATAACCACTTTCATTGTCGGCATAAATCCAGATTACGCTATACTGAGACAGATCAACGGTTCCAATCTGTGAAACAGGGATATAATCGCCACCATAGGTTGTTGTAAACCACTGAGCAGCGGCCTTTTCATCGTCATCAGCAATGGCTGTTACAGATGCAGCAACATTTAAAAAGCCTGCCTTTTTAGTACTGGCTGATACTATTACGTTAATAAATAAAACGCAAAGGATTAGAAGTAAATAATTCTTTTTCATGATTGTTATTAATAAAATGTTAGTATTAAAAGATTTGAGATAATGTCCTATTTGATGAATTTATGTATTGTTTTTATAGCTCCTTTTGTTGTTTCAATCAGGTAAACTCCCCTTGGCAAACCATCAATGCTGATTTCATGATGAACGTTTTTTATGTGGATAGAATGAATCAGGTTTCCACTAATTGAATAGATGTTTGCCTGTGTGTTTTCAGAGAAATTCTCAAACTTTATTACATCGTTTGCAATTACGACGCTCGATTCATCCTGATTATTAAAAGCTAAGTTTGTGCTGATGCCCATTGGAGATAATTCATCCAACGCGTTTGTGGTAAGTTGTTCTATATTGGATTGATACACGTTAGTCCCTGAATTCTGATTCCATTCATAAGAACCTATCCCTATCGTAATGGCTTTACCCAGATAGTCTCCCTTTGCATTCCAACGTGTTATTGCCGAACCAAAATAGTCCTGTACATGTGCCCAGGTCGCCAATGAATTTGTTGACCATACATTTTCAAAATCAATCTGTTTATATTTATCGTTATTTGCTTTATCGGGTTGAGGATTCCAGAAATAATTATGGTCTTCCTTCCATCCGGCACCTAAAAAAGGAATTATCGGATAAATATTTCCATTATCTCTGGTAACATAACTTACTCCGTTCATTCCATCATAAAGAGGATCAGAAAATTTATTAAACACCTCGGGGGCACCCACAAATGTACCCCAGGTAGGAGATGCGTACCATACATCCGGATTATTTCCTCCATTTCCGAAACCTTTCAGTTCAACAGCCAAATCATAACGGCCCAGATCAACCAAATAGCGTGTCGCATAAATTGAAAGCAACAAATTTCCGCCAGCTTTATAAAAATTATTGATAACCGTTTTCACATCAGCATCAAGGAATGCAGCGGCAAATTCATTATTGATGGTTGTTTCATCCGACTGACGATCGAAATGAATCCACAGTGCTTTGTAATCTGACAGATCTACTGTATTATCCTTAATTTGAGAAACAGGGAGAAATACCCCACCATAGGTATTAACCAGCCAGTTGGCAGCAGCGTATTCATCATCATCACCGCTGTTTTGAAGATCATTTAATGTTGCAAAAGTGCTTATAAAGGCTACTTTTGAGGGCTGAGCAATGAGACCAATGCTCACAATACACACCAAAAAGAGTAATAATGTTTTTTTCATGACAATTTGATTTAAATGTTTAATGAATCTGTTTTTTATGTAGAATTAGTATTAATTTTTGAATACTTTCTTTATACGGCTGGAATTCTCAGTATTTATCTGAATCAGATAGATATTCTTTTCAGCCAGATTAGCTCCGGTATATGACTCAGGATAAACATTTCCGGCTAATACCCGTCCCAGGGAATCATAAATATTTAGCGTTGCATTAACAGGCAAATTCTCGTAAATCAACTCATTATCAGAAAAATAAATATTGATTTTATCCTGAGAACCGGGATTACTTATACCGGTGGCATCTTTTGCAAAAAGTTTCCATGCTTTTACCGCGTTGACGAAAGTTTCCGATCCCTCCGAAAAAACTTCGACACCATTTGATTCCGGATCCGTTGGAAAAATCCTGATTGAAAACGCCCATCTGTTATTGATGAATATATCCATAATAGAATGATCAATAAACAAATGAATTTTACAGGTTTGCCCGACTGCTATTGGCTCAGGTAGAGAACTGACATACAAACCATTATACAGCCATCCATCATTTGACAACCGATTAACTGATCGGGCATCAACCGTAAAGAGATTTCTTGCCGGTTCATAAAAGATTTTAACTGCATTAAGACCACTTTTGCGCACATTAAATCCAAATTTCTGATCCTGATGAGATGAGACAGTGAAAATGCCTTCAATCTCCACAGCTTTTCCGTTAACCGGCTCCATTGATTGTTCACCTATAAGGTTCTGATTAACCATATTATAGGAAGCCGCATTAGTCCTCATATTTCTCAAACCATCGTAGGGATTCTGAATCAGGTTATTATTCGCATCCAACGACCATTCGCGTGGTAAATTAAAAGTATGTGCCCAACCCAGCTTCCGGTTATCATCACCACCCAGTTTGTCAGGTACGATTCCGATTACAATATTTTTTCCGTCTTTTTGCATTACAGACGGGGATAGCAGACCAAATCCATCTTTCGACATGTTTCCTAATTCCACTTCTTTGGGTGCATGTGTATATGGATTAAAAGTGCCATCCTGATTAATCGTACCTACCCAATATAAAGTCTCAACCCCGTATTTCGCACCCAGTGGTGTTGCAACAAATAACCATTTCCCATCAGACATAGGAACAACTACCGGCATTTCCCAGAATACACCATAATCGGTACTTGTAGCCTGATAAAAAATACGACCATCATTACTCCATGTTTTTGAGTTTACATCATATTGATGCAATGTTGCAGCACCTCTTCCTCCTTTTCTTGCTCCAACCACCATATAGATAGTCCCGTTAGCCTTAAAAACATACGGATCGCGGAAATCTTCATCCAATCCGGACGGACGATGCGGAATAACCGGATTGGCAGCAACTTTCTCCCAGTTGATAAGGTTATTATCAAGCGGACGAGCTTCTGCAATTGAAGTTTTACCAAAATCTGCTGATGTATAGTAAATGTATGGAAATCCACCCGTTAGATCCGGGTCAGAAAAGACACAGCCCGACCAGGCTCCTTTTATGTCATACCAGGAATCGGGTACAACCGCAGGTCTTTCCTCTTTCCAGGTAATTAAATCCTCACTGGTAACATGTCCCCAGTGTATCCTGCCCCAATAAGGTCCGTTCCCGTTTTTCTGAAAGAAAAGATGATATTTGCCATTATAATAAATCAAACCATGAGGTTCATTTGTCCAGTTTGCAGCCGGCATAGCATGAAATACAGGTCGTTGAATCTCATTTTCAAATCTGACTGTTGGTATTGAAAGATCCGCCGGATGCTCGGGTATCAGTTTATTTTGTGTAAAGTCATGCTCTCCTGAATATATCCTGAAATCATCTATTAAGCCATTAATGGTATTCAATCTGAAAGGACCCACCCATCGATTCACATCATCATACGATTTTCCGATATATAGTGCCGGAGAGCCCGGATTTAATTCGTTTGCCACAAAGCCTGATTTTGCTATCAACTCATTGTTTTTATACAAAAGTATTTCACGTCTTCTTACGCTAACAACTGCAGCCAAATGCACCCACTCATATTTCGGAAATTTTTCAGGAGCATAACATTTCACTTTCACTCCATTGATAAACATCTCGAAACCATATCTGCCATGTGTATTTATTGTAAATGCAAAGCCTGTTTCTGTAGTCATATTTCCGGCAATGTAGGTTTGCGTATCATCAACACCATCGATATGCATCATCGGATACGACTCCATGGCGCACCAAACTGAGGTCGATATTGCCTGAGAATCCAGTTCTGTTACATTAAACCTGCCTCTTATATAAGTAGAGAAACCGTCAAATCGCAAAGCATTACCCTCAGCACCCGGTATATTTTCTCTGATTACTTTCGCGTTATCAACCGTAAAAGTCCTGTTTGATAGTATTTCTGTAATAGAAGTTTTCGATTCATTTAACTCCATTGGGAAGTGTGCGACAAGTTTGGAGTCGACACCTACCGTATCTGTTATTATCTCATTGGTTGCCAGATAAGACAATGCATTGGAAGTCAACCTCCTCAGATTTAATAAATACTCATTGGTCTTATCATTCTGATTCCATTCATAAGCTGCCAACCCAATAGCTAAACAATTTCCTTTATAATCGGCTGTGGGAAGAAACTCAACAATACCCGCACAGCAAAAATCAGTAACCTGCCCCCAGGTTCCTATTACCCGGGCATTATTTTCAGTTTCAAAAGCATTAACTACATTTCCGCTGTATCCATAGGAGTTTAAATCCCACATACTGTTATGATCTTCTTTCTGACCTGAACCAATTAATGGAATTGTTGTATGGGTATAAATCGTATTATTTGTTGACAAGCCGGCGTAAACAGGATGTGTAATGTAATTATAGGTCATGCCGATATTGGGGTTAATACTCCATATATCCGCATTAAAATTCGAAGGACCAGCACCAATTATCGAAGGTCTTCTGGTAGTTCTTCCCAAATCAGCTATATATTGCGTTGCGTGCACTGTCAATAACAAATTACCACCTTGTTTGTAGTAATCAGTCAGTTTGGTGTTAACATCTGAATCTTTCAAAATTGAAGGAATTGCACCGGTACCGTTTTCTTTATCAATATGTAGCCAGATGACTTTATACTGAGATAAATCAACTTCATTATTTTTTATGCCCGAGGTAGTTATAATGTCACCATTGGAATTAAACAAACTGAACCAGGTTGCGGCAGCTTTTTCATCATCATCTTCAATAGATTCAATATTATCGTAGCTTGTAATAAAAGCATATTTAACATCTGCTGATAATACTGAATTTGATATAGATAAAAAAAACAGAAAAAACAAAATAATAGAATTGAATGATGCTTTCATTTGATGTGTTAGATTTTGTCAATATTTAAATTTGAATAAACCGACTAATTTTGACCTGATATCACAATGCAAAAATAGACTGACTAAACACCCTTTGATGTAAAAAATGTTACATCATCGTGTAATTTTGATACAATAATTACCAGATACTGTTAAATCGGCGGTATTTTAGGGAGGAAAAACCGGAGCCTGTGTTTAATGACAGACTTACTTTATTGTAGATACTTTGCGGGAAGACCTGATTGGTGATTGAACGGGCTCCATCATTTACAATGATTTCGATCGAAGATTGATCTACATAAATATCTAAAGTCGTTGAATCTGCATCAAACTGAAACGGACAGGGAAATATGCCGGGAAAATGATTGGAAAATGAAACATTCCCTGATTTTCGACGATCGAATATAATTTGGTTTTCAGGAAGGCTGATTATTATCTGACTCTGATCATTATTGTCGTTAACCAATGACAAGGTCAGAATCTGATTATCAGACAAAGATGTAGTTAATTGCAAATGATCTGCTTTCGGGTTATCTGGAAGGCTGAATGATTTTTCATCTGAACTGAAGTCACCATTAAAAAGTGTTGTCCAAGCTGAACCAAAAGCATTTATTTCTGAAACGACTTCATTTTTTATGCTGAAATTACCCTGTACATTTTTTACAAGTGATAATGCTCTGGGTAAAGTCATGCTGCCTCTGGAGGCATTGCCTCCGGATGAGTAGGTTGGTATGGCACCTGCATATTCCCAGTTGTTCATCCAAGCAATTTGAATTCTTCTACCGTCCTCTTCCGGGATATTATCCCAGGTGATACCGGCATAATTATCTTTACCATAGTCGAGCCATAAGGGATATGAATATGGGTCCGCAATAAAAGTTACACCATTAAATTCCCCGATAAAATATTGTGTACCTGATCCGCCATTCGGAGCACCAGGATTAATGCTCACTAACAATATCCATTTTGTTTCATCTTCGAATTTCAACGGGAATATATCCGGACATTCCCATACCCCACCATGAGCACCAATGCCTGAACCGAATTCGCTCAATTTAGTCCACACCTTTAAATCGGGTGATTGATAAAAACTGATGGTCTGTCCGGTTGCCAGCGACATAATCCATTGTTTCGCAGGCTCGTACCAAAAGACTTTGGGATCTCTGAAGTCAGGTCTTCCCGGATTATTCAAAACCGGATTGTTTCTGTACTTAATAAATGACCGGCCATTATCATTACTGAATGCAATTGATTGATGCTGAGAACTTCCAGCGGATGTATAGATGGCTATCATCGCATCTTTACCAAATCCTGCCGTATTATTCTTATCTATCACTACACAACCTGAAAAAATATCCCCCAAAGCATCTGGCTTAAGCGCAACATTCAGTTGTTTCCAGTGAATCAAATCCGTGCTGACAGCATGTCCCCAACTCATGTATCCCCATCCGGAACCAAAAGGATTATGCTGAAAAAAAAGATGATATTCACCATCGTGGTAAACCAAACCATTAGGATCATTTATCCAGTTATACTTTGAGGAAAAATGAATCTGCGGGCGGTATAAACCACTATAACCTTTATCAAGAACAATTTCATTCTCTTCTTCCTTAACACATGAAAAAAGAAAAACAAGCAATAAAAATACTGTGTAAGCGTAAAATCGATGTAACAACGGCATAAATACTTTTTTATTTCTGGACGAAGATATGCATAATGCTACAAAACAAATGTAACTCAGGATACATCTGCTTGTAATTTTGATACATTAATATTGCTGAAAATAAAAAAGACTATTTTAGATCAGGTTACAACACCAACTCCCCAAAAAACTCAGGCCTGTGAAAATCGGGATTTTCAACCTCAATCGGGTTCCAGCTTACATAATGCGGAACTGAAGTTTCATCACCGCATTTATAGAAGTTGGCTTTGATGCTTGCCGGCAGATTGTAGGGATCAATGCCAAGCAGACTAAATGGTATTTCAACTGTTAATGTCCAGTTGAAATTACCTTTTTTCTCTTCGAAAGGCTCGTTGCCCAGGGAAGCATAACGTTTGATTTGCAACATCTTTTCGGCTGATAAAGGGCTTACATCCTCGGTTCTGCTTTTTCTTTCAGTAGCTAAGCAAGTACCGATGCAATTAAACTCAAAATTGAAATAGGTTTTGCTCCCGGGAACCTGACAAAAGAACTCTACACAGCTGTCCTGCCAAACCGGATCCTGATCCCTGGAGTAAATGGCTTTTATCTGTTTCTCGTTAACAACAAAATGGATAAGAAATGAACCTGACGAACGGGCGATATTGAATTTACTCTCAGGCTTGACAGGAAAAGAATCAGGCCAGTTAACGACATCAATGTGTTCAAAATTATCCTGATTAGCAATTAAGGATGCTGCTTCTTCGATTGAGACCTGGTTTAAAACATCCAAATAACTTACTTTTTTTACTTTCATATCATCATCATTTTTTACCTGCCCGACTCATCCAACAGCTTTGTATATTTCTTAATTAATTTCAACACAAAATAAATAACCGCTGATGCCACCGTGCACCATAATACCCAGTCGTTTTCAATTTTCACTTCTCCGCTGATAAATGAATACCGGATATTGTGAAAAATAAACAGCAGTATGAAGATGGCAAATACACCATTTTTTTCCTTTTTCAGTATTTTTTTCATACTGAAAGGATATTTCGACTTCACTTTATACTTACCCGATGGAATAAAGGGTGGCGTTTTTGCGGCCCAGTCGACATAAGGCTGACCGAATTTCCGACGCAGGAATTGCTCCTCGGCATACATGATTCTTTCGTAATAAATCCAGTAAGCCAATGCAAAAACGATGAAAAACCAGATATTGGCTATCAGTATCACTGCACCTGCCCACATGAAGAAGTTCCCCAGATAAAGTGGATGCCTTACGGTGGAATAAATTCCTGTCGTATTGATTTCATCGGCCAACTGTTCTTTGGTATTTCTGCCTGAAGTATTAGCCGGTGTGTGTCCCACCGCGATAATCCGGATCATTAAACCCGAAAAGCTAACTACCAGCGAAATAATCTCAATCAGGGTATATGTTTTATCATTCGAAACCACCTGTTGATTGATGTTGTCGTAGAAAAACACGATGATTCCCGCTAAAATAATGATTAGTGGCAAAAAACTCCTGTATCTGAAAAGGATATTGCCTTCTTGTTCTAATGATTCCTGTAATGCCATGATGATTTGTTTATGATGTGTGTTTTTATTTGTCTACAGTCTACGGTCTGTTGACTGTTGACATTCTTTACCATTGAATTGGTGTTTTTTCTTTTGAAATTAAAAACTCGTTTGCCTCCGAAAAATGTCCGCACCCAATAAATCCTCTGTAAGCCGATAAGGGCGATGGGTGAACCGAACGTAAAACCATATGTTTCGCATGATTGATGAGAACTCCTTTTTGTTGCGCATAAGAACCCCAGAGCATAAATACCAGATTATCTCTTTTCTCTGAAAGAATCCTGATCACGGCATCTGTAAATATCTCCCATCCTTTTCCCTGATGAGAACCGGCCTTGTGAGCCTCTACTGTCAAAGTAGCATTCAGGAGCAGAACTCCTTGTTTTGCCCAACGCAACAAATTACCGGTTGATGGCACCGGAATATGTAAGTCACGATCAATCTCTTTGAAGATATTGACTAAAGAAGGTGGAAAATCGACCCCATCGTTGACAGAGAAGCACAAACCATGCGCCTGACCCGGACCGTGATAGGGGTCTTGTCCCAGCATGACCACCTTTACTTCATCCAGTGGACATTGGTCGAATGCATTAAAAATCAGGGGAGCCGGAGGGAAAATCTTTTTGGTTGCATACTCCTGCTTGACAAAGTCAACCAGTGCTGCAAAATAAGGCTTGTCAAATTCCGCTTGCAGCGCCTCTTTCCACGATTTTTCAATTTTCACATCCATTGTTTATTTCATCTTATTTAAAAGATATGGCTTTTTTAAGTTGCATCATGGCTTGTTCAATCATCTTACGTGAACAGGCTACATTCATACGCAGATGATATTCGCCGCCGGGACCGAAAATCGTTCCTTTATTCAATCCTAAGCCGGCTTTTCGGGCAAAGAAACGATGTAATTCATCAGTCTCCATACCCAAATCCCTGCAATCCAACCACATCAGAAACGATGCCTCGGGACACATAGGTTTGATCTGCGGGATAAATTCCCGGAGATAGTCCATCACATAATTCACATTTTCTTCTACATATTTCAACATCGCAACACGCCAGTTCTCGCCTTTGGCATAGCAGGCTACCGTTGCCTGATAAGCAAAGATATTTCCGGAGTTCATCTCAGAAGCTTCCAGATAGTCAGCATATTTCCGGTATAATTTCGGGTTGGGAATGATATAAAATGAAGAAACAATTCCCGGCATATTGAATACTTTACTGGGTGCCATAAATGTGACCGAATTGGCAGCGGCTTTTTTGGAAACCGTAGCATAGGGAATGTGTTTGTGCCCCGACAAAATCATGTCTGCATGAATCTCATCAGAAACAACCAGGATATTGTGTTTTGAACAAATACTATCCAGTTTACGGAGGGTTTTCAACGACCACACCCGCCCTCCGGGGTTATGGGGATTGCACAAGATGAGCATCTTTGTTTTTGAAGTAATCTTTCGTTCCAAATCATCAAAATCCATTTCAAATTTCCCTTTTTCTTCAATAAGCTGATTATACACCAAGGTCCGGTTGTTGTTTTTTACTACATTGAAAAAAGGATAATAAACCGGCGGCTGTACGATGATCTCATCGCCCGGTTCAGAATAACACTGTACAGCAAATGCCAGTGCCGGCACTATCCCGGGAACAAAACCAACCTGGTCTCTCTCCGGTTCCCAGTCGTGATGTGTTCTCAGCCATTCCGTGAACAAACTGAAAAAGTTACGGGGTGGCACCGTATAACCCAAAATCGGGTGTTCCAATCTTTTATGGATAGCGTCCAACACAAAATCAGGTGTACGGAAATCCATATCTGCCACCCACAAAGGCAACACATCCTCTGTTCCGAAGAGGGTTTTACATCGTTCTACTTTTACCGCGTTGGTATTCGTGCGGTCGATTATTTCATCAAAATTGTATTTCATATTATATCTTGTCTACAGTCTACAGTCGTCATTCTACGGTCGCAGGGGTGTCATTGCGAGAAGTTCAAGAAGCGAACGACATGGCAATCTAAATCAGCACTTGGTCATTTAACCCTCCGCTATTCGCTATTCGCTATTCGTTAATATAATTGCCTCCCCGATGTTGGCATTCGGATATGGTATGTTTAATATTTTCGAAATAGTGGGTGCGATATCTGTTATTTGATATTTATTTGCTATTCGTTGCTGTGGAATTTTCGCGCCATAAAACCAAACCGGCAAATTGGAAATCAGGGAATTTGATTCTCCTACCGGATTTTCACGGTCATCTACCTCCAACCAGCCCGGCATGAGGGTCAGGACAATATCGCCGGCAAAGTTTTTATACATCGAGTTCCTGACTTTTGCCATCTCAGTTCCCGGATGAGCTCCGTTATTCATAAGCTGACTAAACCGGTACGCCGACTGCACGCCCTCAAATTCCAGCATAAATTCAATGGCAACTTCCTGCATTTGTCTGAAATCAATCCCTTTATCTTCAATCAGTTTTTTATTCAGATAAATATTTTTACCGTAATAGCCATTGATCCATTTTTCCTGACCGTAAATAGCCATCAGATAAGAACTTAACAGCGCCATGGAACGATTGGCATTAAAATAGCCCGCATGGATATTATGTTCTTTCAGTTCATCAGGGGCATAAGTATTGGTCTGGTTTCCAAATAGCACAAAAAGTACCTTTTCTGCTCCTATTTTATTTTCAATTTTTTGAATCAGAAATTGCAATTCATCATCCAATCGCAGATACATGTCTTCTTTTTCCATTGTCTGAAGCGAAAACTTTTTTTCATTGGGCGTGCGTACCGTAAATTGAAGCATCAAAGCATCCGCAAACTTATCCATTCCCAACTCCTGTTCCTGAAAAATCCGCAAGGCCAATTCGGCTACCAAAGAGTTGGCCGAGGGTGTTTGTTTCAACATGGTGGCCGGATTGTTACTCCTTCTTTTTGAAGTACTTTTATACTCAAATGATTTTGGATTTCGCTCATTCAATGCAGCCAGATAAGTTGATGGTGGATACAAGGGTTGCCAAGCTCTGTCGACATAACGCTGAAAGGCACCGTTAACATTCATATCCAGCGCCTGCCAGGGCATACCTTCTGCATAATAATCGGTTGAGCTCCATTTCATCAACACATCATCCATCCAAACCACACCATTGGCAGCATGACCACCTAAGGCGATGACATCCTCTGCATGTAAACCGATGGCATAGGACTTTGATTTCCGTTGGGTAGCCATCATAAGCTCATCAACAATACCCGTTGTTCTGAAATTTCTGGCTGAAAGCTTCAGATGAGATTCAATACCGGAATAGGATGCATCCTGAAAAATCGATTCTACATTACCTGTATTCCGGTTAAACACCTGATTCGACACAACACCATGATAATAAGGGACCGTGCCGGAAGTAAGCGTTACAATATCGGTTGCATTTCCCGAAGATACGATATTACAAGCTATATTGGAAAAAGCAACGCCCTCACCAGTCAGTTTTTTGAAACCACCGGCGACAAAACGATCCTGCAGTTCCTCCATTTGTCTTTGTTGCAATCCATCCACCATAATGCCCACCACCAAACGCGGCTGTGCCGAGACAAGAAATGGGAGGAGGAGGAGTATTAAAATGCTTTTTTTCATTTTTAAATGTAATTCTTTAGCGAATAGCGGAAAGCGAAAAAAGAAGACATTTATTATCATAAAGTAAAAATCTTATAAACCAGTCTAAAATTTAATTTAACGCTTTTTCTCCATACGCTTTTCGCTCTACGTTTTCAGCTTTCCGCTTTTTATAGCGTTCCTTTTGTCGAAGGTAATTCATACTGATAAATATCCCGTTTTAGCGCCATTTTGATGGATTTTGCCAATGCCTTGAAGATTCCTTCAATCTTGTGATGCTCATTTTCCCCTTCTGCTTTGATATTCAAATTCATCCGGGCAGCATCACTCAGTGACTTGAAGAAATGCATGACCATTTCCGTCGGCATGTCCCCCACATATTCCCGTTTGAACTGCACATCGTACATCAACCAGGGACGACCACCGAAATCCAGTGCTACCGAGCACAGACTTTCATCCATCGGCAGGGTAAAGCCATAACGTTCAATGCCCCTTTTGTCGCCGATAGCCTTTGACAGCGCTTCACCCAGTGCGAGAGCGGTATCTTCAATGGTGTGGTGTTCATCTACCTCTAAATCACCTTTTACCTGAATAGTCAGGTCACAACCGGCATGGCGACCGATTTGTTCCAGCATGTGATCGAAGAACTTCAATCCGGTATTGATATCTGCTTTTCCACTTCCATCTAAGTTGATTTTCACAAAAATGTCCGTTTCTTTAGTTGTACGCTGAACTGTAGCAATCCTTTCTCCTGCAAACAAAAATTCAGTAATGCGATCCCATGAAATTGTTTGCAGGGCGCAATACTCCTGCAATCCACTATCTTCCAAAATCTTATCATCTACACTAATCAGTATTGCCTTACAACCCAGGTTCTTTGCTAATTCAACATCAGTAACTCTGTCACCGATTACAAAAGAATGCTCCAAATCATAGGCATCAGCAAAATACTCCTTCAGCATCCCGGTTCCCGGTTTCCGTGTCGGCAGGTTTTCCTCCGGGAAAGATTTATCAATAAAGATTTTATCAAAATCGACACCTTCATTATTGAGCACCTGCATCATCTTTCCCTGCACCATATCGAAATGAGCCTGCGGATAACCGGGTGTGCCCAGTCCGTCCTGATTGGTCACCATTGCCCATTCAAAGTCTAATTTATGCCGGATGAAATACAGGTTACGGATAACACCGGGCAAAAACTCCAGTTGTTCGAGATTATCAACCTGATAGGTGACTGATGGTTCTATTATAATCGTACCATCTCGATCGATAAACAAGACTTTCTTTTTTTGTAGATTACTTGCAGACATGGGCTGAACTTTTTTCAGAAAATTAAAACGACTACAAAAATAGTTTATTTTTAGCTGATTGAAAAATGTTTGTAACGTAGGCTTAATAGTTTGCTGAAAGCTTTGCCCTAAACCATTCACAAATCAAACATTTTTCCTGTTAATTTTGAGTAAACACCTTTATAATTACGAAGAAATAATTTTACTTTTGCAATCTATAATTGTTTACACATCAATGGCGACGGAAGCTGCATTTAAAAGATTCTGATATCTTAGTTTCTAAGCTTAAACCAACATAACTATTTAATTTTTATGACTGAAGATTTACAACTCCAACCTATTACGATTCAAAACAAAATTTACGAGATAAGGAATCATAAGGTAATGCTGGATTTTGATCTGGCGGAACTATATGGTGTAGAAACAAAACGGCTGAAAGAAGCTGTAAGAAGAAATATTGAGCGTTTCGAAGGTGATGATTTTATGTTTCAACTTTCCAAGATGGAAATCGCTGAATTTTCAAGGACGCAATTTGCGACCTTGAACAAAGGAAGAGGTTTTAATATTAAACACGCACCTTTTGCTTTCACTGAACTTGGCATCGCCATGTTAAGCAGTGTTTTAAATTCGAGAACTGCTATTGAGGTTAATCGAGGAATCATGCGAACATTTGTCACAATTCGGCAATCATTAACTCAGTCAAAAGAAATACAATCAGACCTACATACTGAATTAACAGAATTAAAAGCCTATATCGAAGAAGTTTTCGCCGACTACAACGACATAAACGAAGACACCCGTATGCAAATTGAGCTTATTAACCAATCTTTGGCTGAATTGCATAATGAAAAGAAACATCAAACGAAGTCACGGAATAAAGTCGGATTTATTTAAAACAAAATTTTGTTCTTTGAATAATTGAATATTAATCATACCTTTGCACCAATTTAAAGATTGTGTTTATTTTCAGACAACTACCTCACAAATAATTGTTTACAAAAATGGAATTAGATTGGTTAATTTCTCTGTTCACGGAAGAAGGCATCGCGCACACGATTTTACTCTATGCATTTGTCATCGCGATGGGTGTAATGATTGGAAAAGTGAAATTTTTCGGCGTTTCGCTGGGAGTTACTTTTGTATTATTTGTCGGCATTCTGGTCGGTCACCTCGGCTTTAGCGCCAATCCGGAATTGATGCATTTCATGCGTGAATTCGGACTCATCCTTTTTATATATTCTATCGGATTGCAGGTTGGACCGGGATTCTTTTCTTCCTTTAAGAAAGGCGGTATGCAACAAAACCTGCTGGCCGCAAGTGTTGTATTGCTGGGAGTTGGTGTTACCATCTCACTTTATTATATTTTTGCCGGTAGAATCCCCATGTCGATGTTTGTCGGGATCCTTTCGGGAGCAGTTACCAACACGCCGGGACTCGGAGCCGCGCAGGAAGCGCTCAGACAATTGTTTGATGCCGGACAGATTACTGAAATCCCGCAAATTGCCCTGGGTTATGCAGTCGCCTATCCACTTGGTGTAACCGGGATTATCTTCTCGCTCATCATCATCCGGGTACTTTTCAAAGTCAACATGGAAAAAGAACACGAGAAATTCAAAGAGAACAGCAGTTCTAATGAAGGGACAAAAATAATGACATTGCAGATTCACTCCAAAGCTATTCACGGGAAGAATCTGGTACAGATACGTAAATTAATCGGAAGACAATTTGTAATTTCGAGACTTTTTCACGAAGGTGAATATTCCATCCCGAAAGGCGAGACTGTAATACATAACAATGATATTGTGTTGGTCGTAGCTGCCGAAGAAGATGCCGAGGCTGTAAAGGAACTGTTAGGAGATGTCGTTGAATATGACTGGAAAGAATCGGAAGTGAAGATGATTTCACGCAGGATTGTGATTACCCGCGACATCATCAACGGGAAAACACTGGGTTCGTTGAGGTTAAGAGCGCTGAATGTGAACTGCACGAGGGTAATCCGTTCGGGATTCGATTTGTTTGCCAGCGAAGATCTTGTATTGCAGGTGGGCGACCGCGTAGTGGTAGTTGGTTCTCCCGAATCAATCAAGCGAATAGAAGAAGTACTGGGAAATACACTGAACCGCTTGAATGAACCGCACTTAATCACGCTTTTTATTGGAATTTTTCTGGGAATTATCTTCGGAAGCATCCCGTTCTTCATCCCCGGTATGCCGATGCCGGTGAAACTGGGTTTAGCAGGCGGTCCGCTTGTGGTAGCTATTCTGTTGGGACGGTTCGGATTCAAATTAAGGCTCATCACCTATACGACCCAAAGCGCCAACCTCTTACTGCGTGAAATAGGGATTACCTTATTCCTTGCCAGCGTGGGAATTGCCTCGGGAGGTAAATTCGTTGAAACGGTTGTGCACGGCGATGGACTTTTATGGGTTGCCTGCGGTGTACTCATTACCATGATCCCGTTGTTGATAGTAGGTATCTTTGGACGAAAAGTGATGAAAATGAACTATTACACCTTGATGGGTTTACTGGCTGGGAGTACCACCGATCCTCCCGCCCTTGCTTACGCTAATGCCACCGCCGGAAACGATGCGCCGGCAGTAGCCTATTCAACCGTGTATCCACTTACCATGTTTTTACGGGTTATTCTGGCGCAGATACTGATACTGGCGTTTGTGTGATATTCCTATTTCAGAGACGATTTATTGAAAACACTTGCCGGAATTTTCTGGTCTAATGCGATTTCCTGGATAATCATCTTCGTTCCGCCACCACTTTTGAGCATGTCTTTGTAGAGCATGGTCATCGGATACCAGCGTCCCTGCACCCTTTTCACGTCACTGAATGTAATCTTTTTCAGCAGCTTACCGCTTTTGGCAAACATCTCGACTTTCAGGGGAACAAATCTTTCCTGATCAACCCACATTTGCTGCGACTGATAATTTACATCCTGTTTGATGGCGGTAAGGGTAAGAATCCAGCATTTTCTACCGTCGAGAACTTCTTCGCCTGTCACATTGGCTGCGTATTGTTCCAATAGCGGTGTATCGTTCATCATGTCCTCATACGACATATCACTGCCCATGACCGATTGTCGCAACATGTGCCCGGAAATCTGGATTACCCGATCGGTTGAAGGGGAATAAATCCACAACTGATTGTCGAGTTTCAGCATTTTGGTCCCTTTTTCTCTTGCCGGAGCCAGGTATTCGGTAAATGCCCGTTCGTCGCCTTCGCTCCAGGATTTGGATTCCATGGTGCGGGTTCCCCTCGCGGTGCTTATTTCCATTTTAGCTGTAACAACACGGGATTTAGCCGACATATTGGCATCGATTTTATCCAGCAGGGTTTTGCCGGAAGGGTATGATTGCGCCGACAAGATGAAGGGGAAAAGAAGGAGGAATAATAAAGTTGGTTTCATACACAAAGTTGTTTGTTAGTATCAAGTTTTAAATCAAGTTATAGTATATATGGTACGTCTGGTCTGTCTCACTGAAGTTGCTCGTAGCAATCAAGTTAGGAATCAAGTTGTTTGGTGCGGAAGGAGTATATTTCCTCACGCTCATCACTGAAGTTGATTCCCAACTTGATTGCTACGAGCAACTTCAGTGAGTTAGACCTGCACTACGCCTGCAACTCCTTGAATAAATTCGCCGTTTGCCTCTTATATATCCCGATACCGGCAAGCATCGCCCCGATTACGGTCGACAACACCCCGGGAATAAACCCGATATAATAAGTCGTTGTATTGATTTGCGCCCTGAAAACCGTTGGCATGATGATGGTCGAATCCTGAATCATGTCGCCGGCATCAATACCATGTTCCTGCATCAGGTAAGCAAAAAACAACCCGATGGCTATCCCTATGACCGAACCAAGCAATCCTACCAATACGGCTTCTCCCACCAGTGAACGGTAAGTCTCGTGCTTGTTCTCACCAATCGCGAGTCGCAATCCGAATTCGCCGTACCGGCGTAAACCGCCCAGCAAACCGGCATTCCACAAGACAATCGACATGGCAAAAACAAAAATCAGGATTACGATAAACTGCGCATTTTCGGCGTAGGTTATCATAAAGTCCATACCATTGGTCATGCTCATCGGCATCATCGTCAGCGAGAAGACATCCGCTTCATCCGTATTTTCAGCATTAAACTGATCGGCGACTGCATGCGCCCTGTCGTTTTCATACGGAGCATCTTTAAAGAATCCAAGTATCTCCCCAGCGGCATCTTCCATGTTAAGCGCCATCCTCACATCCTCAATATCTGCATAAATCATCCCTTTATCGAGCATGCTGATGCCAAAATGGAGGGTGCCGCAAACCGTGAAATTATACATGGCCATGTCGCCGTACATGGTACTTGAAATCAGGGTTACCGGATCACCAAGTTGCAATTTCATCTTTTTGAATAGCTCATTAGAAATCAACACTTCGCCGTTCTTCTCAGGGAAACGACCGCTAATCAGCTTCGGCTTTAAATCCATACGGATGATTTCATCTTCTGTCCCCAGCAGGTGAATACCGGCACCCGCCACATTTCCCTGTGCACGGGTAGTTCCCATACTGTCAGGAGCATCCAGCAAACCACCGAACATAATCCTGTCCGTCCATTCCATATCCGGATGAACAGCGTTCAATTGTTGCATAATTTCATCAACACCTGTCATGGCATAATCATTCGGCATCTGCGAAAGATTTTCCTTGTAGGCATTGGTCACCACTTTCACATGTCCGGAAGTAAATCGGGCAGCCGATTCAATGCTGTCATAGAACACGCCGTTCATATACGCCTGCAGGAACACAGTCATCATCACGCCAATGGCTACGACGATGATGGGCAGCAGACTACGGCTTTTATCCCGGATTAAACCTTTGAATAAGAATTTTATCATGATGTTTTGTTTTTATTGTTCGTTTGGCGTTTGTAGAGACGCGATTAATCGCGTCTCTACAATTTCCGTTTTCCGTTATCCGTTATTACAACGCCTTCCCCCGTATCGCCTCGGTCGGGTTCATTTTTGCAATTTTCTTCGCAGGCAGGTAACTGACTACTGCTGTTACGATGAAAATGAACAGTACCGTACCAATGACCAGCCCCGGAGAGATAACGGCATACATGGTATCTCCCATCGGGATGCCGAAATCTGCCGCTTCAACCGGGAAGGTGATGCCTTTCTCAACCATAAAATAGAACAGCGGCGCTCCCCAAACAGTACCGAATGCCAATGCCAGAATGGCGTAAAGCGAACCTTCCATGGTAAAGTGCCGAACCACCTGCTTGCGGGTCATACCCAAGGCAATCATGGTTCCGATTTCCTTTTGCCTGCGGAAAATCGACAAGGTCTGGGTGTCGAAAATGGCCAGCATCGCCAACAGCAGAAATATCACATAAAACACACTGGTTCCTATTGATTTGGTCTTGACCATCAGCAAAGTCGCTTCCGTCAGCTTTTCTGTGCTTTTGAAATCCCATCCGGCAACATCAACAACTACTTTTTCCGGAGATTTAATCAGGATATTTGCACAGCCTTCGTTGAGGGTCATCGCCTGCAACCGGTCTAAAGGCAACCAAAGCGTACCCACATCAATTGCCGGAACCGTTGTTTTAAAAATGCCCACGATGCGGATGTCGGCAGCTTCAAAAGTACCGTTACTATCCCGCCAGCGCAGGGTAAGCACATCGTTCAGTTTGAGTTTGGCCTGACGGGCCATGTAAGCCCCCATGACTACCGGAATTTCATCCGTCACTTTATTCAGCGAGTCGGTTGGTATCTCCAGCAATTGCTGATTGGGTTGAATGCCTTTCAGCAACACACCCTGCATGCGTCCGTCCGGATAAATTGTCCCTTGCGTGATCAGAACCGGCTCAATGAGGTGATTCTTAATATCAGTCGCGAAGACTTCAGGAATTTTCACTGTACTGGAATCAAGGGTAAAAGGATCGTGCGGGTCGTATTTTTCCTGCCAGTACTGACCGTCGGCTATTTCCCAGCGAACAGCATCTTCCGTAGCCTGCTTGCTCCATCCCTGCAGGATTCCCTGCATAAGGATAATCATCACAAAGGAAATGGAAAGCACGAAAACATTCAGCCATGTTTTCAGTCCATTACCGATGAGACTTCTGAAAGCGGTTTTTATCAGCGTCATAAGGCATTCATTTTGAAGGTTCTGCAATCAGTTCGTCAGCTACTACTTTCCCATCTTCCAGTCTGATGATGCGTTTGAGATAGGAGATTACTTTTTCATCGTGGGTCGCAAACACGAAACTGGTCTTCAATTCCTCGTTGAGTTTCAACATGGTTTGCAGGATGTTATGCGAGTTCTTCGAGTCTAAGTTGGCGGTGGGCTCATCGGCTAATACCAGACTCGGGCGTTTCACCATGGCACGGGCAATGGCTACACGCTGGCATTCCCCGCCCGAGAGCTGTGCCGGCCGTGATTTTACTTTGTCCGTCAACCCCACCCATTTCAGGGTTTCCATTACCCTTTCTTTGCGTTCTTCCGCGGTCATGTTTAGTAACAATAGTGGGAATTCCACATTTTCGAACACGGTATAAACCGGCAAGAGGTTATAACTCTGGAAAATAAAACCGAGTTCCTCCTTACGAAGCTTGGCTGCCTCTTTGGGAGTTAGTTTACCAACCGAGCGTTGCAGCACCACCACCTCACCGTCCGATGGCACATCCAATGAGCCAATGATATTCAGCAGGGTGGTTTTACCCGAACCGCTCGGTCCGACCAATCCTGCAAATTCACCTTCAGCAAATTGCAAACTGACATCCTTCAGGGCGGTGAAAAACCCTGTTCCAACGGGAAAATTCTTTGTCAGATTTTTTACATCAACGATTGTTTTCATGTTTTTATTTTTGTTTAAAAATATAAACTAACCATGAATTGCACCCCCTTGCCTGCAAATAAATTCCGGCCTTGCGTTTGTAAAACCGGCAGATTATAATTCAGAGGATTCCAGTATCCCATCAGGTACAGCGAAATATTATCATAGGTACGACTCCAGGTCAGGTAATTAAGCCACATGCTGTTTGCTCCGGCAGGTAGAAAAAACACCATGCCCGACAGGTTATCCAACAACGAAACCGGATAAGTCAGCATACTACCCACTAACTGAGCACTTGCTCCTTCTGAAAATAACTTATCACCTGTATGGTAGCGAAAATACTCCAGGGTAACTCCCAGTCCGTTCCCTATCGGCAGCGTATAATCGGCACCTACATTCAGCATATCCGTTTTTGTTGGTATGCTCAATGTATTCTCCTGCAATATACTAATACTCGACTCGAACCACACCCCGATTTCAACATCCCATTTCCCGTTCATCCCGATGCGGTTTTCAGCTAATTCGATTGAAGGAAAAGGCAAATCATACAGATTATTTTCCGACAGCAAAGTACGATGATGAAAACTCAATCCGACTTCTCCCGGACCGGCCGGATGCTCAATCCGTCCTCCGATTTCCGGATTCCATCGTGAGGAACCAAATAATTCATAGCCCTTTGGTTTCTCATTACCCAACATACCCCATAACCAGACATTTGCATTGTTTTCAAAATAATACTTCCCCAATACAGCATATACGCCATCGGTCAGCTGCAGCGGGTCACGCACATCCATGCCATCGAACCACATCAACGGACGAAACAACTTTGCCGAGCCGAAATTTATCTTTTGCAGTCCGGCTCGAATCTCGAATTGATCATTTGCGTACCTTCCCCAAACACGATATGGTTTAAGTTGTCCAACAGAACCCACAAATTTACTCCTTTCATAGGTCAAACTCCCATTAACATTCAGCGATGCTTCAAAATCGATATAAGATTGCTTTATTAAATCAAATTTCCCGGTCAGGGTCGGCACATACCTTCCTCCCGGTTGCACAACAAAAGGATTTTCAAACTGAGCAGTCGTCCAGAGTACCATCTGCCCGTTGAAAGCAACACCAGCCTTATCTTCTGCTGAAAGCAAAAATATACCTGTGCAATATAACAATCCTATTAGTATCGACTTAGTTTTCATCGTCATTAATCATTAGGCACCTTTTCAACCGGCATAATACCAAAAACCAATACCTGTGTCACCTGCTTCACCAATTCTTCGGCGCTGCCAAACAACATCATGGCTTCAGGTGCTTTCAGTATGTCCGACATTTTACCATAGAACCACAACACGAAATTCAGATTCAAATCGGGATTCATTTCTCCACTGCGCTGACCTTCTTTAAGAAAATTCATCAGCAACAGCATCGACTCCTGCATCACATTTTTCCAGTACTCCATAATTTCAGTTGCAGTAGGATCAAAAATATCAGCAATAAATTCCATTGAAATACTTTTACTGAATTCAAACTTGATTTCCATCGCCTTACTCATTTTCTCAGCAAAACTTCCTGGTCCGTCAATTAATACACGGAAATCCTGCAAACTCTGTTTCGAAATTTCATCTACAATATATAATACCAACGCGTTCTTGTTTTCATAAAAAGTATAGTATGTTTTCCGGCTCACGTGCGCTTTTCTGCATATCTCATCAACCGTAACTTTCTTAAAACCATATTTTAAGAAAAGCTCTTTTGCTACCTGTTCAATCTTTTGTTTTTTTGTCATCGCAATAAAAGTAACATTTTCGGCTCAAAGTTACATATTTTGTTTACTTGACAACTATATGTAACCCCAAAACCTCAATATTTAACTTTTATTTAACACTTCTAATGAATCATTCTATACCTGAGTTAAGTTTGAACCGTCAAGTTTCGGTATTTTTGCGAAAACTCTTTACATATGAAAAACAATTTCCTGAAATACGAAGAAGCACTCTACAAATCGGCTGCATATTGTTCACAATCTGAGCATTGTATATCTGACTTAAGGAACAAACTAACCCAATGGGGTGTATTGGAATCCGATCGGGATAAAATTATTCGGTACCTGATTGATGAAAATTACATCGACGAGAGTCGTTATGCCATTGCATTTACAAAAGATAAATTCAGGTACAACAAATGGGGAAAAATAAAAATCAGACTGGAACTGAATCAAAAAAGAATTAGCAAAGAACTGATTGAAACGGCACTTGAAGAAATAGATGAAGAAGAATACAAGGAAATGATTATCCGGCTGGCGAAAGAAAAAGAAAGAAAAATAATTTATCAGAACGATTATGAGAGGAGAGGCCAATTATACCGTTATCTCTCAGGTAAAGGATTCGAGATGGACGTAATCAGTAAGATAATACAGTAGGGACTTAAGGGTAGGAGGCGTATACCATACGCCCCAACAGCACCCAACATATAACAACAAATGAAACTCAACACAAAAAAAATATCAGACGGCTTTCTCGGCATGGTGGAAAAAGGAGGCAATGCACTTCCCCATCCTGCGGCACTGTTCGCGCTTTTCGCGCTGGGCACCCTCGTTCTATCGGGAATTGCAGCCTGGCTGGGCTGGCAGGGAATTAATCCTGCTACCGGAGAAACTATCAAAGCGGTAAATTTACTTTCGGTGGAAGGTTTGCACCGCATTTTGTTAGAGATGGTGACAAACTACACCGGATTTGCTCCGTTGGGAATCGTAATGGTGGCCATGTTGGGCGTGGGCATAGCCAACAGCAGCGGATTAGTCAAGGCTTTTGTTAACTCCATGCTACTCAAAGCGCCACGCAAAATGATTACGTTCGCGGTTGTTTTTACCGGCATCATTTCCAACATCGCTTCCGATCTGGGTTACATTGTAATCATCCCCATGGCCGGTGTTATCTTTCATTCGTTAGGACGGCATCCGATTGCAGGTATGTCGGCAGCCTTTGCCGGTGTGAGCGGTGGCTTCAGCGCCAACCTGCTGATTGGCACCATCGACCCGTTGCTGGCTGGCTTATCAACAGAAGCTGCTACCATTATCGATCCGGGTTATTATGTTATGCCGACAGCCAATTATTATTTCATGGTGGTATCTACTTTTGTAATTGCAGTCGCCGGCACCTGGGTAACTTCAGCCTGGGTGGAGCCGCGGCTCGGAGTATATAAGGGTGGCATTCAGCAGGAAGAAATCAAGAACCTCACTGCCCGGGAGAAAAAAGGACTGAGATGGACCTTGGTTACTTTATTAATATGGAGCGTCATTTTCGCAGTTGCACTTTTACCTGAAAATGGTATCCTGAGAGGAGCTGACAATTCAATTCTGCACTCACCACTTCTGAAGGGTTTTATATCAGTTTTATTTCTGGTAGCAGGATCACTGGGTGTTGTGTATGGATATGTAGCAGGAACTTTTAAAAAGCACGACGATGTAATCAATGGCATGACCGACAGTTTCAAGGAATTGATTGCCTTCCTTGTATTGGTATTCTTTGCTGCCCAGTTTGTTGCCTGGTTCAAGTGGAGTAATCTCGGGTTGCTCATCGCGATTCAGGGTGCCGGCTGGATTCAAAGCATGAACGTTGGACTGATTCCGCTGGTCATCATGTTCATTTTATTCGCTGGTTTCATCAACCTCTTCATGGGTAGTGCTTCGGCTAAATGGGCCATACTCGGACCGGTGTTCATCCCGATTTTTATGTTGCTCGGTTATTCTCCGGAATTATCACAGGCAGTGTACCGTGTCGGCGACAGTGTTACCAACATCATCTCCCCCATGATGAGTTATTTCGCGCTGATCATCGTATTCTATCAGAAATACGACAAGAAAGCCGGTATCGGAACCATCATCGCAACGATGCTCCCGTATTCAGTCGCGTTTTTTGTGGTTTGGACTATACTATTAATATTATGGATTTGGCTGGGTATTCCCCTCGGCCCGGATGCAGGGTTGTTTTACACAGGATAATTTTCAAATAAACATCAATAAACATTTAATTTACCTGCTGGAGCAGTTATGTACTGTATTGGCCAATGCGCGCATTCTGAATCAACTCTGGCATACTTTTCTGATTGTTTTTTCCATTGTAATTATTGCCCGTACTTTTGTCGCTCGCTCCCGCTACTTCCCCATTTTTATCATCGTTGTTTTCGGACTCATCATGGGTCTCATTTTAGTCCAGACGGAATGGTTTTGTCCAACTTGCATTTCGATCAGACCATTTGCTCTTTACTTTTTGTCACTATTAAGAAAGGGATATTTGGAATACAAGGTTCGGGTATGATTGCCTTCGTGTTCGCCATGCCATTTCTGTTTCATCCGTTTGTATTCTGGATTTCCGGTATAACAAAGAGAAAAACGACCATATACAGGTTTGGATAGTGCGTTTACTGGCTGCAGTAGGTGTATTGTACGCGTTGGCTTTTTTGACAATATGACTACATATATGTGATTTTCTGACACTTTCACACGCGCTTCTTGAATCCTTTTGCAACAGCTTTCCAAACATAAAATAATTTTTGGGCTAAATTACAAAAACAAAATATCCAAAACCAAATTACAATCCTCCGTGTTATTTGTTTTTATATCTTTCATACTATTAATGAGCTTTCCCTCAACAACAACATTATCAAAAGAAACATTAGTAATCTTTTTTGTTGGAAAGTTCTCCATATACCAACCATTTAATAGAATCTCATTGGCAATATTGCTGCCACTATTCGACGTAACATAAACATTTTTAAAGGATATATTCTCAATCCCACCCGGAGTACTTTGGTCTCCCTTGATAGACCCAAACCAGAACTGATCTTTAAATGTAAGGCAGATCAACCGCTCACAACGGTTCACGTTGATATTCTCCCATGTGATATTTTTAAAATATGTTCCCTCGAGACTGACGATTGACATTACTGAGCGTTCGTCAAGTTCCTCATGGTGGTACTTATCGTCATAAGAGGATATTACATCAATATTCCTGAAATTAATATTCTCATACTTACTTGCACGTGTTTCTGCTCCCAAACAGATGGCATTGTTACAGTCATTCCAAAGATGCAAATTCTCGAACAACAAATTTTCATTTGGCGGGCAATTGGCAGGTTTGTCTTTAACAAGTCCTTTGATTGCAATAGCATCATCGCAGGTTCTGACAAAACAATTGCTTATACGGATATTATTTGAATTGGAAATATCGAAACCATCAGTACTGGCATATCTTGGGCTCACTATTTTCATATTTACTGCCGAAACATTTGATGCCTGATGAAATCCTACTGTCCAACCCGGATTCCGGTGACTGCAAACAATAATCCCGTCAAGTTTAATGTCGGATGAATGACTTGTCCCCAACACAAGTCCTCCCGGAAGCGTACTCATCAGTATACCGCGACCAGCAATGCAACTTCCATGATTATTTCTCAGTTCAATATTCCCATCCACAACTGCACCTGCGGCAATATACACATTGGTACCTGTCGGCACTTTCAAGGGTTGCTCCAGTTTATGATATCCCGGTCCAAAGTAAATCAACTGCTCACCCGGCTTTTCAGGAGCATCTTTATCAATCGCATTGGCAAACAGATGCAGGGTACTTCCTTTATAATCATCATCAAAAACGAAGGAAAAAAACTTATCCGCTTCCTTTAGTTTAAAAGTAATCGCTTGTCCCTCCCGTCTTGAACTGACGAGATTCGATTCCGGCAAAATTTTATAACTCGAAAACGGTTTTGCTACATACACTTCTATTTCCACTTCTTTTCCCGGTTTAAAATCAAAATATCCGAAACTTACTAATTCTTTCCATGCATTTAAATCTGTGTAAACTCCGGTATATTTACCGTTGACAGCAATGGTAAACTGAGCTGCTCCCTCCTGAGGATATTCCTCAGGTACAGCATAAGTTTTGAGTGTTGATGATGAGAAATTTTCACCTGTCGCGTTTTGCTGAAATTCAACGTTTTTACGTTGTTCAGAATTCCATAGGTTTTCATATGGGGTTGCCAGAACAATACCTCCTTCGGGTTCAATTTCCAATATTACATCCTCACCCTTTTGCAGGGTCATTCTTTCTGCATGCGCCTTTCGATCCTTATCGTCGTAATACTTCATGAAGGTTTTACCCTCAAGCATAGGTAGTTTTACTTTTATCCGGCACACATTTTTTTGCGCATTAACACCCGTCACATACCATTTTTCTCCACTCCGACGCGCTAAAACACAGTATTTACCGGGATAGCCGTCAATAAAAACCGTTTCGTCCCAGGTCGTAGGAACACTCATCATGAAGTCCATAACAAACCAGGGGGCATCGGTAAGGTTATTCGGAGCTATGGCAAACATTTGTACGGCACTTTGAAACAATACCGCAGTGGCGATTTGAAAAATATCTGTTGTACGACGTATATTTCCTCCATCGTTGTTTCTATTGAGACGTTCATTCAACAGTACCGGTCCAAACTCCATACTGCCTACTGCGTTGCGTACAAATGGGTGCAAGGTAGCATTAAAAGCCTCATTATCGCAGGCATGTTGGGTAAAGATCAGATTTTCTGAGGCTAATACAGCTTCACTTCCAATATAGTTAGGATACATCCTTTCCCATCCACGGGGGAGCGTACATCCATGATAGATAATCATCAGTCCGTACTCATTGGCATCTGCCAGAATATCTTCATACAGTTGCATCGTTTGCTGTTTGTCTCCTCCGAAAAAATCAACTTTCAGCCCTTTCACTCCTGCGCTTTTGAGCCACTTCATCTCTTTTTTACGGGCGAGTGCAGTATTCAGTTTATTTTTCGGACCTTGTGGCGCATCATTCCATACCCCGTTTGAGTTGTACCATAAGAACACATCGACACCCTTAGAGCGGGCATAAGCAATCAGTTTTTCCATCTGGTCGTAACCGATTTTTTCATCCCACATCGCATCCAACAATACATATTCGTAACCCATCAATGCAGCAAAATCAATATAAGCCACCTGATCGTTCCAGTTCATACTTTCGTCCTGCCACATGATCCAACTCCAGGCCGAACGCCCGGACTTATACTCTTTCGATGGCTCATACACGGGCTTTACCACGTCGAATGGAATCGTCGTTTCAACAATCGGTTTCAGATCATCAGCTACGGTTATGGTGCGCCAGGGAGTTGTTGATGGGAGCGATACGACGGGCGATGCATTACCAACGCCATTATTCTCTCCTTTGTCAGGAAAAACCAATGTATATACCCCCTCTTTTGTTGCTTCACTCAACCGCGATGCACAATAGGCACCGGTTACCCCTGTTTCCGACACTAATGCCCAATGATTACCAACACGAAATAATCCCGGAAAAGTATAGCCCATCCCGTATTTCGAAGGGGTTCCTATCGGCTCATCAGCATTATATTCTTCTTCATAACTTGGCTTGGTACGTTTCCAGAATGACATAGGACTTGCCTGCGGACTGAGGAATGTAGTGGTTTTTTGCGGAAAATTAAATCCGGTAATTTCTCTTTCAACGATACAAGCGGCTGTTTCTCCCTGTTCTTTTAATACGTAACAAAATGCTATATCGTTATTGCTTACATTAAAGACAATATCCATCTGTTGATTCTTTGCATTTGAAAGCGTACATATCAGATGATTCGCCATATAATGAAATGTACTCTTTTTTGCACGTTTAAGTGTATAGGTTTCATCAACCACCTCATATTTTGAGTTTATAAACTTCAAATCCTTGCTAAAATCTCCTGTGTTGGTGATAAGTCCCAGAGGAGAATCTTCGAGGATAAGTTTTCCATCGAGAGAAACATTATAAAAGAGGCTCCCTCTTTCAAATAACACTTTCACTTTAAGCAGGCTATCAGGACTGCTTACAACGATTTCTGATTTTTCGTTAAACGATTGTCCGAAAAAACTTCCAACACTCAGGCACAATAAGCCTATAATAGCAAGAACAAGTCTGGTTTTAATACACTTCATACAATAACTTTCTTTATGTTAACTAACTTTCGAATTCTGAAAAGGGGTTATCATCCGTATGATTACTTACCGAAGAGTGATTTCACAGGATTACTTCTGAAAGGAGCTACAGGCAAACCTGCTTTCGTAAACAGATTACCTACAGTGGCATCGTCAAAACAGAAAGTTACGTAAACTGGCTGATTCACTTCAGGCGAAGATACAACCAGTTGATCACCACTGACAATTCCATCCGCGGGCACAAACTTCTCATCAGCTCCGGCAATTTTCAACCCTGTGATTTTTTCTCCTTTTATCATGATTCCCGCTTGTGTATTGTCGAATGTAATTATTGCCTTCCCTTTTTCTACACTCATGGATTTAAAGACCGGACTAAGATACGCTTTAACCGGTTGAGCATAGGTTTCGGCAAGCGCCAGATTAGCCAACCTGAGTCCTACATTTTGTTTGTCAATAGGATGAATGTCTTTAACGTCATGCACCAAATCGGACATCACAACCATGCCCGTCCGGGTCACAAATTTTGTAACCAATTCCTGTTGTTCCCGAAGCAACGCCGGTTCATTAAAGGCCGAGTTGTATGTAAAAGGAGCTATTTGTACGAGATAAAAAGGGAATTCCTTCCCAAAGTCAGCACGCCATCCGTTGATAATGGTTTGAAGTCCCATCGCGTAAAAGGGATTACCCACATTGGTTTCGCCCTGATACCAGATTGCTCCTGAAATGGAATAAGGTACAAGGGGATGAATCATTTGATTGTAACAGGTTCCGGGCAGATTCGGACGCCACTCATTTTCGTTTACAGGAGAATACGCTTTCAACAATGGATGATTGTCGATCAACTCTTTCTTTGTCCATGTTTCATAGGGAGTTCCACCCCAAGCCGCCACGATAATACCAACAGGAACGTTCAGATATTCTTTCAACCTGCGGGCAAAAAAATAACCTACCGCACTGGTATGTTGCATGGTGGAGGGTGTACACTCAGTCCATCCTGCATCACAATCTAACTGAGGCGTAGTGGCAGTTCGTGCCGGCACGTGAAAAATGCGTATATCAGGATGATTGGCTGCTGCTATCTCCGCTTCTTTATTTACAAGATTTTCGGCAGCCGACCAGCCCATATTCGACTGTCCGCTACACAACCACACCTCACCCAACATAACATTGCGAAACACTGTTTTATCTGTTTCAGAAACAAACACCTGCAGCGTGTAAGGTCCTCCGGCTCCGACGGTACGAATCTTTGTACGCCAAACTCCTTCTCCCGACACCTTTACGCTAACAGTATCGTTCATCTGCCAACCTGAAACAATCTTCACTGTTTCTGAAGGATTGCCCCTCCCCCAAACAGTAACATCAGCCTGTTGCTGTAACACCATATTATCTCCAAAAACTGCCGGAAGAACAGTTTTTGCCTGTAAGCACAACGCTAAACCTGTAAATGCGATCAGACATAAATTCTTTTTCATGAATAATTCCTGTAAAATTTAAATTTCTTACTTTGATTATTGATTCACTTTTTTCTTGATATTTTCTATTACAGCCGGGGAGACTTCGAGGATACTACCATGACGGATTCCCTCAGGCAAAGCAATCTGATCTGATACATCTTTCCACTTTTTAAGATCTTTTGAACATATGGCTCCGAAACTACCCTCTTTGTACTTGTCAAAATAAACCAACCAATCTCCATTAACCCTTACAGATGTTGGACCTTCGGCCCAGTACAAGCCTGTAATTGGTTCCGACGCCTTTGAGTAAGGTCCTGTCAGTTGATCGGCATAAGCTATACGTATGTTTTTTTTAACAGGCGACAAAGTCTCGTCTTTGACAAACATAATATATTTCCCTTTGTGAAATACAATTGAAGCATCGATCACATTAAATCCCATATCGTACAATAATTTTGTCTCTGAGAAAGTCTTGAAGTCCTTTGTGAGAACATAATAAATCCGATGATTATAATCGTCCTCACTGACCTGTTTTTTATCATTAAAGCGACCAGTAATCGTCGACGACCAGTATATCATATATTCATCATTGACTTTATCATAAGTAATTTCAGGTGCCCAGCAGTTCCGTACCCCAGCTTCGTGGGTCATAACAGGAATAAGCTGCTGTTCCGACCAGTGAATCAAATCGTCCGACGAGGCATAACCGATTCCGTTTTCAGTCCAGCTGACGGTCCACACCATATGAAACCTGCCATCACCTCCTGTAATAATACAGGGATCACGCATCAGTTTATCATTACTGAGTACCGGAGTTAGAAAAGTTTTCTCCGACAAATTGGTCCATTGGTAACCATTCTCGCTGTAAGCCAGGTGTAGTCCGTCTTCTCCATTTCCCTTAAAATAGGAGAAGATGTATGTTTTTTTTGCCGCACATGACGTCAATATTAACAACACAACAATCGTTAATATATTCTTTTTCAGAACAATATGCATTTTTACTTAAAAGTTATATTTGTGACTAATTGCAGATCGGGAGTATTGTTTGTCTTAATATCATTTTCTTTGCTCACGCGTTTCCCCTGGATTGTCACATTGTCGAAAACAACATTATTGATTAATTTAGTTGGAGTACCATCTTTGAACCATCCGTTGAGCAGTATCTCATTAGCAATTTTACTTCCGCTGTTCGAGGCAACTGATATATTCTTGTATGTTACGCCTTCAACACCTCCTTCGGTAGTTTGGTCACCCATAATGGAGCCGAACCAGAAGCTGTTTTTAAATGTCTGACAAATTAACCGTTCGCATTTGTTCACACGAATGTCTTCCCAGCTTATATTTCTGAAATAAGTACCCTCCAGACACACAATACTCATTACCGACCGTTCATCAAGTTCAGCATGATGATCCCTGTCATCGAAGGAGAACAGTACATCAATATCCTTAAAATGGATGTCTTCATAGCGACTTGCACGGGTTTCAGCTCCCAAACACATCGCGTTATTACAGTCGTTCCATATCTGAAGTTTCTCAAACAGCATCTTTTCATTAGGCGGACACAGTGAAGGAGTATTATTGATCAGCCCTTTTATGGCAATCGCGTCGTCGCACGAGCGAATAAATGTATTTCTCATTGTAACATTGTTTGTATTGACAATGTCAAATCCATCGGTACTTGCATAACGGGTACTCACCACCTTCACATTTTGCACCGTGATATTCGAGGCTTCATGCATGCCCACTGTCCATCCTCCATTCCTGTGACTACAAACAATAATTCCTTCAATCAACGCATTTTTGGCATAATTGGCTATGAGTACCAGATCATTTGGAGTCGTTTTCATCATTATGCCATGGCCGCTCACATGATTTCCATTGCCACTTACAACCATTGCTCCACTCACTACAGCACCACCAGCAATGTACACATCCTTGTTACCGGTTACGATACTTCCGCCATTTGTTTTCGACAGATCATGATATCCCGGACCGAAATAAATCAGGTTATCGTTTGATGCTGTAGGGGCATCAGTGTCGATGGCATTTGCAAAAAGATGTAGTGTATTCCCTTTATAATTATCATCAAATACAATCGATAGATTCTGGTAGGCTTCTTTTACTTTAAAACGAATGATGTTTCCTTCTCTGGTAGAAATTATATTTTTCGACTCCGGCAATATTTTATAACTAACGAATGATTTTGTCGTAGTAACTTCCACTTCTACCTCATTGCCGGGAGTAAAATCAAAGTAGGTGAAACTTACGAGTTTCTGCCATGCATTTATATCTGTATAAACCCCTGTAAATTTATTATTGACAGCAACATTGAAGAGCGGAGCACCTTCCTGAGGATAGCCATCAGGGACACTATAGGTGATTAGTTTTTCCGATTTATAATTCATTCCTTTTGCCTGATCTTCAAAAGTAAACTCAACAACATCGACGGTAATTATCGCCTTTCTATTGCTGTCGGTTACCGATTCGGCGATCACATTAACTTTCCCTAATCCTACCGCAGTTATCGTAGCCACACTTATACCATTATTCGTCCCTTTGTCCTCAACAGTTGCTATTGAAGTATCCTCCACCGACCATCTGATCTGGTCGCCTTCGGATAAGTGAGGATATACCGAAGCATAAACCTGACGGTTTTTCCCAACACCCATGGTCAGCGTTTTTGTACTTACCGAAACTCCCTGTATACCGCCGGTCACCTCTGCATCCTTACACCCCATGGTGAAGAAAATACTAAAAAAGACAGATATTAATGTGAAAAATCGCAAATTCAATCGTATCGCCATGATTATTTATGTTTTATGAGTTTTATAAGTTGTTTTTCTTTTTGTCCATCAACAGATAACAAATATATTCCATTGGGCAAATGTCGCATCGGAACTAAATTTGAACCGGCACATAAGATATTCGTATAAATCTTTGTTCCTTGCATATTGAATAAATCAACTGTTGCAATTTCATCGGTAGGCTGTAGTAATTCTATCAGCAGATCAGCGGAGATATTATTCCCTGGAAACAATTTAACAGGTAAACGGTTCTCTTCTGTTTCATCTACGGCGCTATTACATTCGCTTCCCCAGCCAATCCCCGTTACATTGGCACTGTAGATTCCATTTTCCAAAGCACACAATGCTACACCATTCAGGTCGTAGTTTTCGTTTAATTTAATAATTCCGTTTTTGGTGGTAAGTATTGCAATCTTAGTGGTTTCAACATCTCCGATGCTGTTTCCCGCTACCAGAAAAGTGCCTGCATTAAAATAACCATTATCTAAATTCGGATCGCTTGTCAGATAGCGGTTGTTTATCCTGATACCTTCACCTCCTGTCCACTGCGACCCAAGATCACCAAGACTTTTGCCCGATATTTTATCAATATAGTTATTGACAATAGTAAAATTTGTAACATTCTCAATGCTGATACCCAATCCTCCTACACAGTTTTCGATGTGGTTGTTGGAAACAGTGAGAGAATCGGCATAACGTACCGCAATACCAGCCCCTCCTGATTTATTCCACGAAGTGGCATGCGAGTTCTTAAACACATTACGGATACCAGCCGGCCGGTCCTTGTTTCTTCCTGCCATGTATGCAGGTGTATTATTTTTTATTGTAAGATTAAATATCCTGTGATTAAAATGCCCTAATGATGCACCGATAAAGAAACCGCATCTTACTCCCTGCCTTACATTCTCAAAGGCATTTTCATATATCTCGATATTTCTGAAATATGCCCTGCCATCATAATAGGTACTACCTTGTGCATCAAAATTTTCGTTATAGAAAATATCCACCGCACTTTGTCCCATCCACACATTAGCCAATCTGGTTCCGTATATTACATCGTCGTCGTTCATCAATTTTTCCGGATCCGACGGACTCATTGTGCTTACGTAGTTATTTCTGACTACCACATTTTCCACCACATCATACCCACCCCAGTTCCACGAAGGATTTAATTCAATGGCAATTGCCGAGTCCTCTGAATGAATATCGTTATATTCAATCAACACATTACTCACATTTACCATATGCAATCCATCCTGTGACGTATGCATATGCATCACCTGATTATTTGGGGGAGTATTAAAATGTCCCTTAAATTCAGTAGATAAATTTCCCGTATCAATGATAGAGTTCCGCATGGTGAATCCGTTTATTTTACCCAAAAGTATACACCAGCCGTATCCATTCTTAAATTCCACAGTTTCGAATGTAATATCATTACTTAACCTGATAGAAATCAAGCTACCACTGGAAGCAGAATACCCATCATTACTTTTATAGGTAGGGAATTGAGGTAATCCATCCGAGAATTCTCCTGTAGATGTATTCCACTTTCCATAGCCCGATATAGCCATAAACTGACTGCTACCATCAATGGTCATATCACACAACTCAAATCCGGTGATATATTCTACCAGAAAAACCTCGGTTCGTAGCGGACAATCACCTTGTGTATTGTTATCCCAGGAGAAAGGGCTACGAATTAAGATAGTTTTTCCCATCCCTGCACCGGCAATAGTACACTCTTTTATCGTTTTAGGAACGAGAATGGTATTAACATAATAAATTCCCTCCGGCAATAACAAATCCTGGGTTCGACTTAAACGACTCAGAGCAGTTGTGATAGCTTTGGCATTTCGTTCTGCAACAGCATCATCAAAGGTTCCGTCGACCGAGGCCACTAATCCTGTTTCACTATTGGAAAGTACTGCCTGGCATTTATCATTTAAGTTCAACTCCTGTGAGAATAGTTGGTAAGTGATAAAAGTAGAAAGAATTACGAAGAAGACAGATTTTAGCATTAAAATTCAGTTATTACAGATGAGCCTGTATGAAAGCAAACGATCAGACAGGCCCATTCTGGCTTGCTATTTTATAATTGTACGAATAGTTTTAGTATTTCCGTTGTGATTATCTTTTACCTGTATGATGTATACTCCTGAGGTTAGCTCATCAGAATTAACTAATGTAACACGATTCAGGAGATTACCTTTTTTTACGGCAATTCCGGAGATATTATACACTGTATACGCAATATTATCACCATTTATTTCACTATCAATCTGCAAATTACCATCTTTCACCTGCGATACTGATATTTCCTCTGCAATTGTATGCTTCAAACCAGTTTCCTGACTCATAACAGATAACTTGATATTATCATAACGGCATACATCAGCATTGTCTGATCCGTTTTGAATACCAATCATACTATCACCAAGCCAGTAAATATTATCAAATGTTTGTGTTGCAACAAACTTATTATTCAGATAAAAATCAATGATTAAAGGTTTTGCAACTGTTCCTTCACCTCTGAAAACAAGTTTTAAAGGGACCCAGAAGCCAGGAGTGGCATCCTTTGCGTCATCAATGGTATATTCAGTCCATTTATCTGAAAACTGAAGAAGATTCACCGGACGTTCAGTTCCATCTTCACCTTCCCAAACATCAAGCGCAAGCAAAGCAGGACTTCCTCCTTCATCATTATTACTTATTCTTACCCGGACACCTTGTGTTTGCCAAACATTCGACTGATCAAAAACAAACAGGTGTACGGCTCCCCAGTTATTCCATTCTCCGGATTTGCCACCCAGAGGATGCACCATTACTTCTAATTGATATATTTTATCGGGGTTGATTTCAAATCCCTGTAATCTGACAGTTCCACCCCAATGCAACTGAATACAATTATTTCCACTCACGGCACTTTTTCCTCCATGTACACAGGCTCCACCCCATTCGTTCGACCAGTTATACTGCTGAGTGCCGCCTAAAGCATTGTTCAGCTTAACATCAATGCCGGTTTTCTGGTCAAAATTGACCCACGCAGCATCATCTTCAAAGTCATCACTTGCCAATACTTCCAGCACCTGCAGTCCTGTGATTTGCTGTGCATACAATGATGCAGAGAATACCAAAGCAATTAAAAATAAATAGTTTTTTTTCATGACTAGATAATTTAAAATTAATAATGATTTTTGTTATTTTATTGTAATAGAAAGCGTTAATTATATCCGTAGTTTTGTTTGATGTTTCCTTGTCCTTCAATGATAATAAAACTTGGCAAAGGATAACGTACATGATGCGGTTGCGCATTCGTGACTCCCCTGTCCTGTGCCTGTTGTATATATTTATCATGTCTGATCAGGTCGGCCCGGCGTTCTCCTTCAAATAAGAGTTCAAACTGACGTTCCTGAAGAATATAATCATTCAGACTTTGTTTATCGGCAAACATCGAAAGGTTTACCTTTTTTGCGGGATTGTTGTTAAAAGCGCGATCACGAATCTGGTTGATCAGGTCGATCGACTCCTGATTAGGGCCATTGATTTCATTAAGGGCTTCAGCGCGTAACAACAAAATATCAGCATATCGTATCAACACAATATCAGTTCCGCAAAACAGTCCGTCTGATGCCGGATCCTCACCATATTTCAAAGGAATAGCTCCGTTGCGTAAACGTCCCGTTTTCCGTCCATCTACCAGTGTCGGGATTTTATTCTTCATGATATAATAATCCTTGATCAATGTCGACAAGCGCTTATCTTCCTTATCAAACTTGTCGTAGATAGTCCATGGTATACGGTATCCGTCATAGGCAACCACCTTGGCTCCGCTTAACGAAACCCAATCGGACGGCAAAACATGTGCTCTGTAGATATTGGCATTTACATGTGCTTTGCTTGGCGCTGTCAGCACAAAAATGGATTCTTCATTCTTTTCGTTGTTGATGTCCCATATTTTTGAATACTCACCAACAAGGCCATAACCACAGGTCATAATGCTGTCGGATATTGACACGGCATCTGCAAAACGTTTGTGCTGCATGTACATTTTCATAAGAATACTGGCGGCCGCCCCTTTTGTATATCGTCCGTAATCGGCTGACGATTCATACTTCACCGGAAGATATTTCATGGCATACTTAATATCCTCTTCCACAAAAGCCAGATAATCTTCTTCCGACAAACGGGGCGGAAAGTACAGTTCCTTTGGATTTTTAGCTTTTTCTTTGTCGAGCACCACCGGAGGAGGTCCGTAGAAAGAGCCCAGATCATACAACCATTGTGCCCTGCAACATATCACTTCCGACATTAATCTGTTTTTCATCTGTTCTTCCAGGTCCGACTCTTCAATCAATGCCAGCGTATATGTGGCCTTAGTCACTGAAGGCACCATTCTGGTATAAAAATTATGGAATAAATCATAGCCCGGATTAAAGTCAAAGGCCGACTGGGGACGTTGCGCCCATTCCCATGGCATATACAACTCATCTGTTCCTATCTCACCCAGAATCAATCGTGACTGAGGATCGCAGGAGTAACGATACCAAGCATTATCATACCTGAATTGGCCGTAGATATTATTCACCAAAGTCATATAATCTTCCTCAGTTTCAGGATAATTTGTTGGCGATAATCTGTTATAAACTTCGGGGTCCAAATTGCCTTCGCAGGATGAAAATCCAATAAGTGAAGCTGCTATTATAAGTATATATATAAGTTTTTTCATTTTATACAGATTTTTTAAAATTCTAAATTAAGACCTATTGAGTATGAACGTTGATTAGGATATGGTGCTTTATTGGCACCGGCTATTTCAGGATCCATCCCTTCCCATTGAGTAAACAAAAATGGATTCTGAACATCAGCATATAATCTAATACTTCTGATTTCTTTCGTCAATAGTTGTTTAGGAAAGTTATAGCCCAGCGTAATGTTCTTGATACGAACAAATGTGGCATCTTCGAGCGTCCAGGCATCGGCTCCCATATATGAGTTGGTGGCATCACTGGGATAGATACCGTTAGGGTTTTCGGACGACCAGCGTTTTGAAGCTTCAACCCACAGATTGGTTCCATCTTCCACCATATGACTGCTATAACCTACATATTTTCTTTTCACACCATTGAATGCCAACTGGTTAAAAACACCATATATATATACATTCAAATCAAAACCTTTGTATTTAAATGTATTATTGAGCCCCAGTGAAAAATCGGGATCTGAGGTCCCTAAGAATACAATATCGGCTTCGTTAATGATTCCATCTGGATGACCTGTATAGTTCATATTTTCATCAAAACCATTTACATCTTTTACTTTTGCATTTCCAGGAACTGCATTCGGCATATGATCGACCGTTTCTCCTATCTGTATGATTCCATCTGTCTGCCAGTAGTAAATGGCGCGAATCGGATCATCAACTTTCTGCCAGGGACTCAGCACCACATCCGGACTACGTTCTTTCCATCTGTCGCGGTAGCGGGTGAATGTAAAATCGGTGCTCCATTGAAAATCATGTGTTTTCACATTCACTGTATTCAAGGTCAACTCCACACCACGACTCCGGGTTTTACCAAGGTTGGCAGATACTGTAGGAACCACCATCCACGAACGTAAATCGCGTGAGCCCAGCAAATCGCTGACGGTTTTGTCGAACACCTCGAAAGCTCCTGATATACGGTTATTAAAAAAACCAAAATCCAGTCCAAAGTTAAATTCAGTCGTAGTCTCCCATTTCAGGTCATTATTTTCGATTTGACTTAATTCTACCCCTGTAACCGGAGCGCTGTCAAAGGCAAAACGGTTGGAACTGGGATCGTAAAATGCAAATGCATTGCTCCCGATACTACTGTTCCCTGTTTGTCCGTAACTTATCCTCACTTTAAGGTTCGAAAGCTGTTCAAATCCTTTCATGAATTTTTCTTCCGAAAGTCTCCATCCTACTGAAGCCGACGGAAAAAAACCCCACTTGTTATTTTTCCCAAACTTATCGCTACCATCGTAACGCAGATTTAGAGTAAGCAGATACCGTTCAAGAAAGTTATAATTGATACGGCCAAAGTAGGATGCCAGCACTTCTCTGTTTCTATAGGAACCAATGCTGTATTTTTCCTGATTAGCAACACCAATATTATTGTACAGGAAAGCATCAGTAAAAAAATCGGACGCACCCAGCGAATGACCATTCGCGTTGAATTCCTGATATTCATATCCTGCCATAAGAACAAACTTGTGCTTTTTTACCACATCAAAATTATAGGTTGCAACAGTATTGAACAGAAGATCTTCACGACTGGCCTGTCCTATTGATGCTTGTCCGTCTTTGTTTTTACCCAGTAAGAACACCTTTGGAAAATAAGTTTCCCTGACACTCGACTGTCCGTCATATCCGATGGAAGATTTAATCTGCATGTTCTTAACCGGTTCAATCTGCAAGTAGAAGTTGGATAAATTTCTGATTTGTTTGGTTTTATCACTTACTTCCTGATACGACACCGGGTTAGGCAGATTTGCGTACCAGCTCATTTCGCTGTAATTGCCATACTGGTCTCTTACACTCACCGAGGGATCATACAACAATGCCGACATAATCATATTCGAGTCACCCCATTCTCCTTCACCCATCTGCACATTATTATTGTTGATAATTGCGCCCATATATGAAAGTCCTGCTTGCACGTATTTATTAATAGTATAATCAAGATTTATCTTACTCGATATACGTTCAATAGCAGAACCTTTTACAACTCCCTCGTTATTGTATAATCCCAACGAAACATACGAGCGCATCTTCTCGTTCCCAAAAGTTATGGACACGTTATGGTTTTGAACGTTCCCAGTGCGCATAATCTCATTCCACCAGTTTGTTCCTTTCCCTGCATTATCAATTTGTTCCTGTGTAAAACGCTGCCCTGCAAACAGTGCCACGGTTGATGGATCAGTATTTCCATAAGGGTAAAGTTTCTTCTCCCGTAACCATCTTTCTCTGAGTATCTGATTCGTTTGAATCATATAATTTGTTGCATCGTACACCTCGAAAGGTTTATCTATAAATTGCCCGGTATAACTACCGCTGTAATTTAGTTTTAAACCATCTTTCCCTCGCTTGGTTGTGATTAACACCACACCATTTGCAGCCCTTGCACCATAGATAGCTGTCGCGGAGGCATCTTTCAAAATCTCTATAGAAGCGATATCATTGGGATTAAGTGAGTTTAAATGGCTGCGACTACCATGTGAATATTGAGTTCCGTTTCCAGGTTCCGGGGAATCATTCGAGATGGGAAATCCATCAATAACATATAATGGCTCATTACTCGCATCAATTGATGCTGCACCTCGAATCAGAATCCGAACCCCTCCACCAGGCTGAGCACTAGTTGACAAAGCAGTAACTCCGGCAGCCTTTCCTTTTAACAACTGACCAATACTTGCATCAGAGGTAATAGTAATGTCATCAGTTTTAATTGAACTGACAGCGCCTGTAAGGTCACTCTTTTGAATTGTTCCATAACCAACAACGACCAGCTCTTCTAACGCTGTGGCATCTTCCTCAAGTGTCACACGAAAAAAAGCATTCCCTTTTATGCTGATTCTACGTGAAGCATAACCAATAAATGAAATACTGATTTTTCCATCTTCGGGAACATCTATTGTAAAGCTACCGTTAATATCCGAAACTGTGCCTTTTGCCGTATCTTCGACCCTAATCGTAGCCCCAATTATCGGTTCACCGTATCTATCAGAAACTTTACCTGAGATTTGCTTTGTTTTTGGGGAAACAGAATCTTCCCCTTTGAAAAGTGCTATTTGGAAATTGGCAATTTCAAACCTGATGTTTGACCCAGTCAGCATTTGATTAATCGCTTCTTTTACTGGGATATTATTTGCCTTCAAACTAACCTTTTGGGTAAGATCTATTATAAGAGCATCATAAAAAAAGGTGTATTTAGTCGTTTTTTCAATTCTTTTAATTGCCTCTGAAAGAGGAATATCCGAGAACGTAAGTGTAATGTTTTTTTCTCCACTTTGTGCAAACACATTCAGCACAAAGAAAAATAGCAAGAAAAATGTTGATTTTCTTTTTAAATTCATATCTTTGTAAAAAATTACTGGTTAACAATACTCAACAATCGAACCGGGAGGCCTGAGAAACATATCGGTTGATTCTTGGTTAATTAGTTTTTTGCAAGGCACATGGTACTTTCTGTATTATTGTGCCTTTCTCTTTATATCTTTCCAATTTTATCCCATAGGCTACACGGACTTTTGTTACTTTAATATTTTGGGTTTTAATAATAATTTATTATTTTCATCAAACTGATAGTCAATCTCGTTAATACGCGATAAAATCCTCACGACTTCTTCGAGCGACTCATCACGCAATGTGAATGTATAAGATTGATTATTGGCAATCGCCGGATCTATATCAATATCAACAGTATACCATTTCGACAAATAGCGACAAACCTGACGTAAGTTTTTATTTTCAAAACGAAGATGGTCATTACTCCATGATTTGGCAAAATCAACATCTCCCTGTTTCACAGACAATAAACGTATATTTCCATCGTAACTACCCTCTTCCCCTGGAGATAAGAAAACCTGTTTCCCTGCAACATCCATCGAGACATTGCCTTCAAACAAGCTTACAAGCACTTGACCACTTTTATCATAAGCGTTTACATTAAACGATGTCCCATGCACTTTTACTTTTACATCGTTCACGCTAACAATAAAAGGCTTACCTGCATCTTTTTTTACATCGAAATAGGCTTCACCTGTCATGCTGACTTCCCTCGTATTGTTTTTATTGAAATCGTTGTACGATAGTGTACTGTTGGAATGCAACCAAACCTCAGAGCCATCAGGCAAAACAACTTTTGATTTACCTGTCAGGGATGCATACGTCTGAACTGAATGTTGTAAACCGGTGTCAACCTTCACAAAATAAAAAAGAGATGAGAATCCAAGAATAAGTAAAACAGATGCTACGGCCAGCATGCGATAAAAACGGACTGCCGGCATATAACGGCCTGTTCCTTTACTAACACCTAATGTATGAGCAACTCTGGACTCCTTTTCAATACGGGATGCGAGTTCGTTCCAATAAAATTCAACGTCCGGTTCGTAATTAGCGGATTTCTGTTGAACATTAACCCACAAATCTTTGATTCCTGTATATAACTGTTGATTTTCTTCCTGCTTCAGCCAACTATCAAATTTAACTTTATCCCCTTCTGAAAGCTTATCCAAAAGTGCTGATTTAATTAAATTCCACGGAAGTTTGTTTTTCATGACTGATGTAATATGGGTTCTACACTTATATGACACATTTTACAGCGTTAACCCTTACGTCAATTGAAAAAAAAATTACCATAAATAGGAATAAGCATCTCCAAGAAACTCTTTAATTCGCTTCAACGCCTTGGTAATCTGTGCTTCGACGGTTTTTAAGGAGATATTTAAACGGGTAGAAATTTCCTGATTGGTGAGATTTTCCATGCGACTCAAATGGAATACTTTCCGGCATTTTTCGGGCAAAGCCATTACAGCCTCCTGAATAAGCAGATATAATTCTTCTGACTCTAAACTTGATGAATGCAAGTCCTCCGGGTCATACTCTATTTCATCAATCGAAATTACCTGATGCTTTCTGGCACGCAACACATTCAAACATTTATTCCGTGCCGCCTGAAACAAATAGGCTTTAAATGATATCTGAATTGTCAGTGTCGCTCTGTTTGTCCAGAGGTAAGTAAAAATATCAAGCGCCAACTCTTCCACAATGCTTTTATCAGAGATATACACATGCATAAATCTGCACAAAGGAGTAAAGTAGGTTTCAAAGATTTCTTTGAAAGCTTGCTTATCTCCTTTTTTTATATGATTTAATAGTATTATATCATCTGTTTTTTGTGCCATACTTCAAAATATTGCAGACAAAAGTAAACAACCATATCAATAAACACAAATTTTACTTTATGCTGAAGCAAGATGGTTCGCATCTAATGCATGGAGAAGTAAAAACTTTAATCCAACTGATACCCGAACCCCCGCAGTTTCATCTCCTTATTGCGCCAGTCTTTCTCGACTTTCACGTAAAGTTCGAGGAAGACTTTCTTTTCGAAGAATGCTTCAAGGTCTTTGCGTGCATCGGTGCCAACTTTTTTCAGTGATTTTCCGCCATGACCGATGATGATGCCTTTCTGGGAATCACGTTCAACATTGATGACAGCATTGATTCGGATCAGTTTATCTTCTTCCTGAAATTGTTCCACCACCACTTCCACCGCGTAGGGAATTTCTTTGTCGTAGTGTAATAGAATCTTTTCTCTTATAATTTCATTCACGAAAAAGCGTGCCGGCTTATCTGTGAGCTGGTCTTTCTCAAAAAACGGCGGAGACTCAGGCAACAATTCTTTTATCCGGTTAAACAGCGGTGTCACATTGAATTTCTCAAGTGCCGATATCGGGAAGATTTCGGCCCGGGGTAATAATTGTTTCCATTTATCAACCAGCGCTTCTAATTTTTCCTGGTTAATCAAATCGATTTTATTGATAATCAAAATCAGATAGGCAGGGTTTTCACTTACCTTTTCGATAAAATCTGCATTTTTTTCGTTTGAATCGATGACATCTGTAACATATAATAACACATCTGCATCTGTTAAGGCAGAATTCGAAAATTTTCGCATGGATTCCTGCAAACGATAATTGGGCTTCAACACGCCGGGTGTATCAGAATATACAATCTGGAAATCATCGCCGTTGACTATGCCCAGAATCCTGTGACGGGTTGTCTGCGCTTTCGATGTAATAATGGAAATCCGCTCCCCGACAAGGGCGTTCATGAGTGTCGACTTTCCGACATTGGGATTACCTACGATATTTACAAAACCTGATTTATGCATAATAAACAATATTAACCGAATGGCTGTTTACGCTCATCAACAGGGATGAATAAACAGGTAAGTTAAAAAAAATAACATGCAAAGATAATTTAAAATAGTTATAAGGATGTTATAATCTATATTTTTCTTATCTTTGAACCCCAAATTAACAATCAATGCGCAAGTTATTTTCTACCCTTAAAATGCAGGAAATATCACAACACCTAAAATTGATATTTATCATTATCGGTGCGGGGATTGTGGTCGCATCTACCTACTTCAGCAATAAACTCGGCAACTCGCTGGCACAGGAAGAAAAAAGAAAGATAGAAATCTGGGCGGAAGCAACCCGCCAGTTAATCTTAGCCGATGAAACAACGAATCTTGATTTTATCATCTCCATTATAGAAGGGAATAAAACGATTCCGGTTATTTTAGTCGACGAAAAGGACAACCTGCTATCATCCAAAAACGTAAAAGAGCCCCTGAATAATGTCGATAGTTTTTACCGCAAGGAAATCAACCGCCTGAAACATAAAAATCAGGCCATCGAGGTGAAGTTGGGCGACAGTTCCCAGTACATTTATTACGATGATTCCTTGTTGTTAAAACAACTTTACTATTTCCCCTATGTCCAGTTGGGTATCATTTTCTTTTTCATGCTGATGGCTTTTGTTGCTTTTTCGAGCACCAAGAAAGCCGAGCAAAACAGGGTATGGGTGGGATTATCCAAAGAAACGGCTCACCAGTTGGGCACTCCTATTTCTTCGTTACTGGCCTGGGTTGATTTATTAAAAATGAAGCACGAGGAAGATAAGATGATTGGGGAGATGTCGAAAGACGTGAACCGCCTGCGCATCATTGCCGAGAGGTTCTCGAAAATCGGCTCTGTGCCCGACCTGCAACTGGTTAGTCTGAACGAAACCATCCAGAACGCGGTGCAATACATATCCAACAGAACATCTCAAAAAGTAAAAATTCAATGCCACTTCCCAGATAAGAATCATATCTTCATCAAACTCAACGTACCCTTGTTCGAATGGGTAATCGAGAATTTATGTAAAAACTCCATCGACGCCATGGATGGCAGCGGGAAAATATATCTTTATATCACGAAAACCGATAAAGAATGTTTTATCGATGTGAAAGACACCGGAAAAGGTATCGAGAGAAAAAACTACAGGGCCATCTTTACGCCCGGCTTTACAACCAAAAGCAGGGGCTGGGGGTTGGGACTTTCGCTCGCGAAAAGAATCATCGAGGAATATCACAGCGGGAAGATTTTTGTTAAAAGTTCGGAAATCAATGTTGGCACAACCATCCGGATTATCCTGAAAGCATAATGTCAGCTTCCGACGCCGGTTTTTCGCTATATAAGGTTAATATTTTCAGTATATGTTTTATATTCACCAAACTTTTTGTACTTTTGCACGGTTTTTTAAGCACATCAAGTAACTATGTCTAAATTCGGACAATACAACATCATATTAAAGGAAATTGTAGACGGCGTTCGGGTTTTCGAATTTGATTTGGACGACACCTACTTTGCCAAAATTGACAGTCCCGAGGTAAAAAAAGGGAATGTAAAAGCCAAAGTAAGCGTTCAGAAAAAAATCGCGACATATGAACTGGCATTTAAGCTGGAAGGAATCATCCTGATTCCATGCAACCGTTGTCTCGACGATATGGAGCAAGCTATCAGGCATGAAGAAAAAATCGAAGTAAAATTCGGTAGCACTTATGCTGAAGAAAACGAAATCGTGGTCGTACCGGAAGCCGAGGGTAGTATCAACATCGCCTGGTTCCTGTACGAATTCATCGTGTTGAACATACCGATTAAACACGTTCATCCACCGGGAGAATGTAACAAGACGATGGTCGACAAGCTGAAACGCCACATTACCCGTCAGAAAGACGACACAGAAGACAACGGATTGTTTGATGGCGACGATGATGACGATTCAATTGAAGAAGATGTACAGGTTGACCCACGTTGGGAAAGTCTGCAAAATATAAACTTTGATAATAATTAATTTAAACATACAAAAATGGCACATCCTAAAAGAAAACACTCGAAAACCCGCACAGCAAAGAGAAGAACGCACTACAAAGCGGAAGCTCCCACACTGGCAGTTTGTCCTAACTGCGGTGCTCAGCACATCTACCACACCATTTGTGGAGAATGTGGCTACTACAGAGGAAAATTAGCTATCGAAAAAACCGTAACTGTTTAATATGTCGAAAATTCATGCAGTTATCACTGGTGTAGGTGGATATGTCCCGGAATATATCCTGGACAATCACGAACTGAGCACCATGATGGACACCAGTGACGAATGGATTACCACACGTGTTGGTATTAAGGAGCGTCGTATCCTGAAAGAACCGAACACCGGAACTTCTTACATGGCTGTTAAAGCTGCACAAGAATTGTTTGCGAAAACGGGTACCAAACCGGAAGAAATTGATCTCATTCTGGTGGCAACAACAACGCCTGACTATGTTTTCCCTTCCTGCGCCGCTGTTGTGGCCGACAAGCTGGGAATTAAAAACGCGCTGGCCTTCGACTTGCAGGCTGCTTGTTCGGGTTTTATCGTTGCACTTACCAATGCAGCCAGTTTCATTGAATCGGGACGCTATAAAAAGATATTGGTTTTTGGTGCTGAGAAAATGTCGTCCATTACTAATTACGACGATCGTACCACCGCCCCTTTGTTTGGCGATGGCGCCGGTGTCGTTCTGGTAGAACCTACCACGGAAGAAGTAGGTGTAATGGACTCGCTGATTTACACCGATGGTTCGGGTGGTAAACACCTGATGCTGAAAGCCGGTGGTTCAGCTTATCCTGCTTCTGCCGAAACAGTTGAAAAGAAAGAACACTCGGTTTATCAGGAAGGTCAGTATGTATTTAAACATGCGGTGACCAACATGGCCGGTATTTCGGGCGACATCATGGATAAAAACAACCTGAAGTCGGAAGACATCAACTGGTTGATTCCGCATCAGGCCAACTTACGCATCATCGATGCCGTGGTGAGCCGCACCGGGGTTCCTTACGAACGGGTTATCATCAACATCGAAAAATACGGTAACACCTCTGCCGCTACTATTCCTATTTGTATCTGGGAATCTGAAAAGAAATTCAAAAAAGGAGACAACATCATCCTGACCGCTTTCGGAGCCGGATTCACCTGGGGAGCAGTGTGGTTGAAGTGGGGATACTAATGAAGCGAAAAGCGGAAAACTGAAAGCGGATAGCGGATAGCGGAAGTTCACGAACAATATAAAAAGCGGAAAACTGTATGATTAAACATTAGTTTTCCGCTTTTAGTTTTCAGCTTTCAGCTAATTAAAGTCCCTTCTCCAACTGCAAAGTCTTAGTCGGCTGGTCGCATACTTCGGTTGGACCGTAGTACTGAATCGGACCGGGATAGATATAGCTCATTTCTTCGTCCGCCCATTTTTCGCGGTTGGCAGCAAAGAATTTGAACGGAGCACCGTCTAATCTCACCAACGCTTTCTGAATTACCGGTTTCATTTTACCGTGACGGCGTTCCATGTTCATCATCATCGTGATGGGCACTCCTCCTGCAATCCATTCCGCTGCCGGAGCAGTTGTGTTGCGAACCGATGACATATAACCGGTTTTACCTTCTGAAATCAATACCGATGCGGTGTAACCCAGTGAGTAAGTATAGTCAGCATCGAAATTTGATGGGATGGCACAACGACCTTCGTAACCAAAGAAGTGGTTGATAGAAGAGAATTTGCCTTTGTACACGCCCTGAGCCTTCAGTTGCGCTAAGCGTTTAGCTACCATTTCGATAAGCAGTTTTTCAGTTTCAATCAACGAAACCTGCACGTTACCATGCGGGTCGCGGTCGAGCGTCAGCTGACGGGCGATACCTTTCGGAAGATCGCGGTAAATCTGAGCGCTTTCAGCAGATAACATACCTTTTACATACTGACGTTTTTCGTCGTCGGTCTCAAGCGCGTTGAAATCATCGTTATGAGCCAGCAAGTCGTTGAGCTCAGCAATGAGTTTCTTCATGGCCGGGATAAACTCGATTAATCCTTCCGGAATCAGTACCGTACCGAAGTTCAGTCCGTGATCCGCGCGATGCACGATTACTTTTACGATATTTTCCACCACATCCGACAATGTCAGGTTATTGGCTTCCACTTCTTCAGAGATGATACAGATATTCGGCTGACTTTGCAACGCGCATTCAAGCGTGATGTGAGAAGCAGAGCGGCCCATCAGGCGGATGAAGTGCCAGTATTTCTTAGCCGAATTGGCATCACGCTGGATGTTACCAATCAGCTCGGAATAAACTTTACAAGCAGTATCGAAGCCAAAAGAAGTCTCGATCATCTCGTTTTTCAGGTCACCATCGATTGTTTTCGGACAACCGATTACCTGAATCGGCTCGCCTTTTTGTGCATAATACTCAGCCAATACGCAGGCATTTGTATTCGAATCGTCCCCGCCGATAATCACGATAGCACTGATGTCTAATTTATGGCAGATTTCAGCCCCTTTATCATATTGTTCAGCTTCTTCCAGTTTCGTACGTCCTGATCCAATAATATCGAAACCACCTGTATTGCGGTATTCATCAACGATTTCTTTGGTCAGTTCGATGTATTGATGATCAACCAATCCGCTCGGTCCACCCAGGAAACCATACAGTTTATTAGCTGGATTGAGGGCTTTCAGTCCGTCGAACAAACCACAAATTACATTGTGGCCACCAGGCGCTTGTCCACCCGACAAGATAACACCCACGTTTTTAACCGGATAGTTTTTCTTTTCACCCGGTTCAAAAGTTATCAGTGGCATACCATAAGTATTCGGGAACAATTTTTTGATATCGTCCTGATCCGCAACCGATTCAGTTGCAGCGCCTTCCTTCAGCACCACGTTCCCTTTCAGGGCATTGGGCAATTTAGGCTGATAACCCGCCCTTGCGATCTGCAAAGGACTTTTAGTCATTGGTTTCATACGTTTGATTTGATTTTAACTCTTTAGTTTATAATAGTTTGATGATTATGCTGGTTTTCTCCAAATTGACAGCAAATTTACAAAAAAATATGCAAAATAACAGGGTCGGGAGGGTAAATAAATATATTTTGAGGAATTGCATGGAAAATTTATACGAATTGCACAGCAAAAATTTTGGTATGTCAAAAACTCGTTTTACATTCGCATATAATTAATGCGAATCAGGAGTAGAAAATTAGATCCCTCACTTCCGTTCGGGATGACAATTTTCTCTTTATTAATATTGCCCGTCGGCAGGAGTCTACAAAACTATTCAATTTTTGCAGCGACGGGTGCTATGGTTCCCGAACCGTCGCCATAAAGAATCTAATTATTAATGGAAAGATAGTGCGACGGTATTTGACCTTACTGAATCGTTGTCATCCCGAACGGAAGTGAGGGCTCAAAGGCACGCATCGAAGGATCTAATTTTCAACTCCTGATTCGCATAATTAGCGATAAAACCTGATTTCACACGAAACAGGTTGATAAAAAACACCACCTTTTCATTCTATAGAGCCTACTCGTTCAGCATCAAAGAGCAATGTAGCTCTATGAAAAAGAGCAACGTTGCTCTACGCCAAAGAGCCTACTTGCTCTACAACTTCGAACGACCTCGCACTACAAACAAGAACTAAGTAGCTCAGCCCCCTTGAACGCACTTGCACGATGCCCGTTATGCCCTGCATAAAATTCATTTATGTAGGGCGTAAAACTCATTTATGTAGGGCGTAAACTTCATTTAGTAAGGGAGTAAAATTTAGATTCCTCGCTTTGCTACTGAAATTCGGAAATTCCGAATTTCTTCATAGTTAGTGTTTCAACAAGCTTTGACTTTTACTGATTTTAGTAGACACTTTTTAATTGGTTATACTAAAAACATAGACACTTTTAAATTGGTTGTACTAAATAAATAGACACTTCTGGAATAGTTGTACTGAAAATATAGACACTTTCTCTTTTTTCGTACTAAAAACGTTTACCTTCGGTTTGAACAGTTCGGAAATTCCGAACAGTTGCCGACGCATCCAACTCTCCTTCTTCAAATACATTTTTTATATGCTCGCTAATAGTGGCTTTCGATTTCTGAAAAAGTTCACACAGTTGAGCCTGCGTAAGCCAAACGCTTTCTTCCTCCAACCTGACATCTATTTTAATGCTGCCTTCGGAATTTTGATAGATCAGGATTTCGCTATTATTCATTTTCTTATCCTATATTTTACTTTTCTTTTACTCCAAATACTTCTCATTCTCAAACCATATTCCTTTGAAATACTGTTTATCAAATATATCCGCTAAGCTATGGTGTATAGTCCGTATTGCTGGAGTGATTGTCGGGTTTGTATAGAATAGGATGACCTTCGTCCGGTAGGTGTCGAAATACCAATACGTGCTATTACGTGATTCATAGTCATACCTTTTAATACTGCAAAGTTAAATTATTCCTGTTGATAATCGCAAGAATAAAACTTAAAATAACTTTGGTATTTGCTGCTAAAATAAAAAATGCCTCCCACTATTTGGCGGAGAGGCTTACCAGATGTTTTCACAACGGAATAATCCTTATTGTGATTTATCGGCCTTGTGAGGTCGGTTGTTTATCAAGTCAAAGATACAATTTTTTGAAAGCAAATCACAACGCGAATCCTGCAAGGGCTTGATTATTAACTGCAAGCCTATCACATCCCGCCCTTGCAGGGCTATAGTTTCTGGATTGTATCTATCACCGTAAGCTGCGGCTAACGCCTTGCATACGGTTATGAATCATCTCGCCGCTGCGCGGCTTCTTTGAATAATTTAACTCCTGATTCGCATGAATAATTATGCCACAAATACAGTATCACTTTTGATACCACACAATTATTCTGTCAAAATATTTACACCCTCACAATCCTCACCGCGAACCCTCCTCCCGGAGCCAAATGCACCTTCAGCTTTTCTCCGGATTGTATATTGCGTTTCTCGTGTTTGAAATCCATCGCGACTTTGTCGGCATTGATGCCATCGCGGAAGAGTTCGAGTTCGTAGGTACCGGCGGGCAGGAAGCTGAAGTCGATTTCCAGGTCGCGTGCCTGCCAGTCGGTGAGGCCGCCGGCATACCACACATCGCCTTTGCGCCGGGCAATGGTGATGTATTTGGATACTTCGCCTGAAAGCGTTACCGTTTCATCCCATACCGTGGGGACTTGAGCGATAAAGCCCGTACAAAGGGGTTCCTTCAGGTAATTGGTGGGGTTGTCGCACAGCATGTTCAGCGGCGATTCGTAGACTACATACTGGGCTAACTGCCGGCAACGGGTGCCCTGACTCATTGGCTCGGTATAGATGGGTTTGAAGTTGGATTTGATGGCGTTTCGCATGGCACCCTGGGTGTAGTCGACCGGACCGGCAAACATGCGGATAAAGGGAAAAGTGACATCGTACAATACCATGTCCTGATTCGACCATTTTAGTTGTTCCAGTCCGAAAACACCTTCGTTATTCAGCACATTGGGATAGGTGCGCTGCAACCCTGTGGGTTTATACATGCCGTGGAAATCGACCAACATGTGATAACGCGCACAAACATCGGCTGCTTTGTATATAAATTCAGTCATCAGCTGATCGTCGCGATCCATAAAGTCGATTTTAAATCCTTTGACACCCAGGTCGCGATAATGCCGGCATATATTTTCCATGTCCCGCGCAAAGGCATAATACCCTGCCCACAGGATGATGCCGACTCCCTTATCTTCGGCATGTTTGATGATGGCTTTCATATCAATCTCCGGGACTACCTGCATCAAATCAGCCTGTAAATTCACCGCCCAGCCTTCGTCGAGTATGACGTATTCGATGCCCTGACTGGCTGCAAAGTCGATATAATATTGATAGGTCTCTGTATTGACTCCGGAAACAAAATCCACTCCACTGATATTCCACGCGTTCCACCAGTCCCACGCCACCTTGCCGGGCTTAATCCAACTGACATCTTTAACCCGTGACTCGTCGGCCAACTGATAAACGAGGTCACTATTCAGAATCTCAGCATCATTGTCAAAAACACCCAATACCCGCCACGGGAAGCTTCTCGTCCCGCTGACCTTCGCGATATAGGCTTCACGGGTATCAATAAGCATTTGCAACATATTATGTCCTCCCTGCCTCACCTCTTTAGGATAAGGCGCAAAGACACCTGACAAACCGGGCTTTCCCATGGTAGTATGTAAATACATGCCCGGGTAGCTCTCCAGATTTACTTCCGTAAAAAGTAATTTACGACCCTGACCGGCATCTGCCATCAGAGGAAGTAACAACAAGGAATCGGGGCTGAAAGTCGACAGAGGCGCATGGGTATAAACATTCTCAAATGAGTTGAAGAATTGTTTCTCAAACCGAATGCTCTTTCCTTTACTCCCGGGGCTTACATAAGCAGCAAACAAAGGTGCATCATTTTCAAACTGAAAATCGGCAATTTCACTTTCAACGATAAAATCTTTCTTTTTCGATGTCTCGAATCGGTAGGCAACACCATCGTTATAAGCTCTGAAAACCAACGCATAATCTTTGTATGCCAGTCTCAACTGCCGGTAGTTTTCCTGTACCGATGCTTTTTTATAGAAAGGAGACGATACTGATTGATTCACTTCACTCCGGGTGACCTTTTTGATTTTGTCACCAGTAGCCAGTGCACTTCCGTCGGCCAGCTTAAGCGAAACTTCAGAAGCGGTAACCACCAACCCTTTATCATCGGAAACGGTGAAGGAGAGTTTATCCGCCTGGTTGATTTCGAGTTTTAACCGCTGATCGGGTGAATGGAGTAAGTAAGCCTTCTGCTGAGCAGCAATTGTGAAAGCAGAAAAGGAAATTAAACAACTTAAGAGGAGTTTTTGAAAGTCTTTCATGATGGTACTGTGATTTTTAATTTAACATGACGCATGCAAAGATATTAATATTTTCAATTTTATTGCATATATTTGCATTTGCTCAGCGTATTCATTAAAATACCTGAAAAACAGCGTTTCATAAATAACTAATTTTCAACATTACAAACACATGAGCAAAAAACCCTTTAAAATCAATCCCGATTTGAATTTGAGAAACACCATCATCGGAATTCAGTTTTTATTTGTAGCATTCGGCGCCACTGTTCTGGTGCCGCTATTAGTTGGTATCGACCCGGCTGTAGCCTTATTTACCGCGGGTATCGGCACATTAATTTACCACCTGATAACGGGCGGGCAAGTTCCTATTTTCCTTGGGAGCAGTTTTGCCTTTATCGCACCCATCATCAAGTCGACTGAATTGTATGGTTTACCGGGCACTTTCGGGGGTATCATAGCCGTTGGTCTTGTTTATGCTGTCATGTCTGGACTGATAAAGGCTTACGGACTGAAATTCATCGAGAAACTTTTCCCGAAAGTGGTGATTGGTCCGGTTATCATGATCATCGGTTTATCGCTGGCTCCTGCCGCTGTTAACATGGCTAAAACTGACTGGCTGTTGGCAGTTATCAGTCTGCTTGCAGCTGTATTTACCGTGATTTTTGCCAAAGGGTTATTTAAATTAATCCCGATTTTCATTGGCATCATCGTGGGTTATGTTGTAGCAGTTATACTCGGACGGGTTGACTTCTCTCAGTTTGCCGACACGAGCTGGTTTGTACTGCCTCAGTTTGCCAAACCTGAACTGAACTGGCAGGCTATCCTGTTTTTAATCCCCGTGGCCATTGCACCTATTATTGAACACATCGGTGATGTGTACGCCATCAGCAATGTGGCTGAAAAAGACTTTGTAAAAAAGCCGGGATTGCACCGCACCTTACTTGGCGATGGTATTGCAACCGCTGTTGCCGGGGCGTTTGGTAGTGTTCCCAACACGACTTACTCGGAAGTTACCGGTGCTATCTCGCTCACCAAGGTTACCAATCCGTTGGTGTTGAGAATTGCAGCTGTGACTGCCATCGTTTTCTCGATGATTGGTAAAATTTCCTGGTTCCTGAAAACCATTCCGCAGGGTGTATTGGGCGGTATCATGTTATTGCTGTTTGGTACGATTGCTTCCGTGGGGATTAAAACCCTAGTCGATAATCACGTGAATCTTTCGGTAACACGTAACCAGGTAATCGTTTCCATCATACTCACTATCGGCATCGGTGGCGCTATTATTTCGTACGGGAACTTCTCGCTGAGTGGTATCGGACTGGCATCGGTAGTAGGAGTGATTTTGAATTTGATTCTGCCTGATAAAAAAGAAAATGCATAAATAAATGTTTTCGTGAACCTTATTTGTTTTCATTTGTTTGTATTTATAAACGATTTTTATAAAAACAATAACATTAAAAAACAGGTAGAGATGAAAACAAAAAGCATGTTCACCATGGCAGCAATCCTAACCGGAGCCATGTTATTATCGGGATGTAGCTCGATGAGTAAAGCTACTAAGGGAGGTTTAATCGGAGGTGGCGCAGGTGCCGTAATCGGAGCCGGAGTGGGCGCTTTAATCGGTAAAAGTCCGACCAGCACTGCTATCGGAGCTGCTGTCGGTACTGCAGTCGGTGCAACAACCGGTGTTATCATCGGCAAGAAAATGGACAAGGCTGCTGAAGAAGCTGCACGCATCGAAGGAGCCAAAGTAGATAGTATTACCGATGCCAACAACCTGAAAGCGTTGAAGGTTACATTCGATTCTGGAATTTTGTTCCAGACAGGTAAAAGCACCTTGAACACCGCATCGAAAGATGCCCTTTCAAAATTTGCCACCATCCTGAACAACAATGCTACCATGGATATTGCCATCATGGGACATACCGACAATACAGGTTCATTGGAAGTGAACCAAAAACTTTCTCTTGAAAGAGCGCAATCTGTTGCCGACTTCCTGAAATCAAAAAATGTAGCTGCCACACAAATCAAAGAGGTATCAGGTAAAGATTTCCAAATGCCGGTTGCTGATAACAGTACCGCTGCAGGTCGTGAACAAAACCGACGCGTAGAAGTATACATGTATGCCAGTGAAAAAATGATTTCTGACGCTGAAAAAGAAGCTAAATAAACATCTTCATAAAATTTTTATTATATTTGTCCGTCCTGAAAAACACCACATTTCAGGACGGATTTTTTTATCTAATAGAAATGAAGAAACTCCCCCTCTATCTCCAAATATTAATTGCCATGGCCGTTGGTATCGGTTTCGGCTACTTCTTCTTATTCGTTGGTCAGGCACAAATTATCACCGACTGGGTTAAACCCTGGGGAGCTATCTTCATCAGGCTGCTCAAACTCATCGCCATACCCCTTGTATTTATATCATTAATCAAAGGCATCAGCCAGATGCAGGATTTCGCGAAGCTGTCGCGACTGGGATTACGCACACTGGCTATTTACATTGTCACCACGGTATTGGCGGTAAGTATTGGAGTTGGTATGGTAAGTCTCATACAACCCGGAAAGATGTTTCCGCACGAAAAAGCAGCTACATACAAGGAAAAGTATGCTGAAAACCTGGAAGCCGGACTCGAAAACGCGGAGAAAATAAAGGAAACCGGCCCACTCAGTTTTATCGTCGACATGGTACCGGAAAACCTGTTGGCTGCCGGCAGCGACAACTCCGCGATGTTGCAGGTTATTTTTGTCGCCATTCTCGTTGGCATTGCCATTGTACTCATTGGAGGAGAAACAGCCAACGTCCTCTCCCCCATCATCGAAGCCACCAACACGGTCATACTCAAAATCATCGACCTGATTATGCTTGCTGCTCCGGTTGGCGTATTTGCCCTGATGGCAGGATTGATTGCAGACATGGGGGGCGATGGGGAAATGTTCGCCTCACTCGGACTGTATGCCCTGACGGTTGTCATCACCTTGTTTATGATTGCTTTCATCTTCTACCCCGTCATACTCAGACTGATTGTAAAATATAAGATTAAAGACTTCCTGAAAGGTGTTTTCCCCATTCAACTGATGGCCTTTTCGACCAGCTCCAGTGCCGCCACGCTTCCTTTCACGATGGAACACAGTCAGAAAGCCCTCGGTGTCCCGGAAGAAACTGCTTCCTTCGTCTTCCCTGTGGGCACCACCATCAACATGGATGGAACCAGTGCTTATCAGGCCGTGGCTATCTTGTTTATCGCGCAAATCTTCGGCATGGATCTTACTTTCGCGCAGATTATGAGCGTAGTTTTCCTGACCGTATTGGCCTCCATCGGCACCCCGGGTGTTCCGGGAGCCAGCGTGGTTATGACGGTAATGGTACTCACAACCGTCGGCATCCCAGCCGAAGGACTGGTACTCATCCTGGGTATCGACCGCCCGCTCGATATGCTGCGTACCGTGGTGAATGTCACCGGTGATGTCTTCGTGGCCAAACTTGTTCAACCCAAACAAACCCGACAAGAACCCGCTTAAAGCAAGGCTGCGGACAACGCACCGTTAGCTTACTATGGCACGCTATTATCGAGCAGCCAGTTTCAGCAATTCTTTCAGCCGGTTGAGTTCCATTTCCAGCACTTCAATGTGTTTCTGATACCTATCTAAGATTTCTTCAGGCAGGGTATATTGCCTCACTTCAGCACATTTAATAGTAGCATTATTTCTATCTACAACAGAAATGAGTTCATCCTCCGACTCGTAAATCTCTTCCAGGGAGACTCCCAGGATCTTTGCAATTCTCAGCCACTGCTCAGCCGGAATCTTGATCTGGCCACTTTCGCGCCGACAGTAACACGAAACATCCATACAAAGCGCTTCCGCCATCCTGTCCTGCGTAAACCCCAGCTTTCTGCGCATTTTTATTAGCTTACTTTTGTACACGATAAAACTTCTCCTTTAAAAATAAGTATTTAGATTTTGCACAAAATTACAATAAAACTGCAATAAGAAGCAAGTTTTGGCTCAGGAATTATTGCAATCTTTGCATAGATTATTTTCTATTAACTTTTATTCTTATCAATGACAAATTTATACTCTCAAAAGACATTTCGTTTTTAGTGACATTATTGATTGTAATAATAATTTGAAATATAAATCTGAATTCGATGAGAAGCAAATAAATAGTATCTATTCCTTGTGGCGTTCACAGAACAATTATTTTTATGAAAAAAAGTAACATTAAACCATTTACATGGGTTATCCTTATTGTATTTACTATTACCAACTGCAAAGACAATGGCTCATTACCATATTCATCAAATGTCAATATAATAAACGAAAGTGGAGTTGATTTAAGCTTAACAATTCAAAGAGAAAGTGGAGTAGAAATTGTGTCAATTCCTAATAAAAGTAAATATCAAAATACTATTGAAGAATCATATACAGGCTTTCATGGACCTTTTGTTGGATCAGTAAAATCACTGTCAATTATTTTTAGCGATAACAAAGTATTAAATTTCACTCATTCAGATCCCGATAAAAAAGACAACATACTTTGGTTTGATGCATATGATATACTGGAGATTTCAGAATTTGAAAGGATTTTTACATTTCGAATAACAGAACAACATTATTTATTAGCAACTGAATTGAATTCACTGGTGTCCTTATAAAATTATTGACGTTATTTGTTTCTGATTATAATAAGTTTACAAAATCTACTCAACCAACAAGTAGGTAGAAGTATTTTTTCTATTAACTTATGAAAAAGGTATTTTTCACATTCATAACATGTTGTGTGCTGTTGTTCGTACTACACAGTTGCATCCGAAACCAGCCTGATTATTTGGAGCAAGCGCTTTCAATTGCCGGAGCAAACAGCGTGGAACTGGAGAAAGTTCTGCAGCATTACAAAAAAGAACCACTTAAACTTAAAGCAGCCAGGTATTTGATTGAAAACATGACTGCGCATTATTCTTATATTGATGAGAATGCTTTCTTAGCCTATTACGGCGAAATCGATTCTCTGTATGAAGCAACATCTCAACTGCCACACGACACAAGACTACATTTATATGATTCCATTTCGGAGCAATATACAGGGATTGTCAAATACAACACAGCGACTGATTTAAAGACAATTAAAGCAAAATTTCTGATTGACAACATCGACCGGTCGTTTGATTTGTGGCAATCGGGAGAATGGGCAACACATGTTGGATTCGATGATTTTTGTGAATATCTGTTACCCTATAAGGTTATTGAAGGACAAACTTTTGATAACTGGAAAGAATATGCCTATGATGTATGCAAAAGAGACATCGATTCGCTTCATTATTGCAGCACCTTCAAGCACCTGGCATTCAAGGCGTGTGAAAGGGTTAACGCGGAGTTGAAAACAAAATTGAATCCAGCAATAATTATCAATAAAAGCAATCTCTCCATTAAAAAGGTGGATGTTGCCATGAAAACCCTTAAAGGCACTTGTGATCAGTATTCGTTTATTGCTACAGCTGTGATGCGGGCAAAGGGAATCCCGGTCACAATTGATTTTACACCGCAATGGCCGTTCAGAAGTCTCGGACATTCGTGGAATGTGTTGTTGGATAACTTCGGAAAGAATCTTGCTTTCTCAGGTTGTATGGAGGGACCAGGCACTGCGCTTAAAGTGGATGAAAAAATGGCCAAGGTATTTCGCAGGACTTATGCCGTAAACCGGGAACTGGAAGAAGTATTACACAGGGAGAAAGTCCTGCCTCCCCTACTTAATGACCTCTGTATGAAAGATGTTACACATGAATACATGAAAACTCATGATGTACAGATTAAAATAAAAGCAAAAACAAAACATAAATATGCCTATTTGGCGGTATTTAACAATCAGGTATGGACCCCGATTTATTGGGGTCAAATCAAAGGAAATAAAGTAACCTTCGAAAGAATGGGGTCAAATATAGTCTATCTTCCGGTTTGTTTTGAGAATAGCGGGATAGTCCCAATTGGCTCTCCATTCCTATTGACATACTCAGGAGAAAAAAAAGATATTGTTGCGAATGATCACGAAAAACAAAGGCTGAAGCTCTACAGGAAATATTTATTCCCTCAGCATGCTTATAAATATTATAAAAGCACAATTGGCGGTAAGATTCAGGCTGCAACATATACAGATTTCAGAGACTCAGTCACTCTTTTTACCATTCGGGAACCGGGAATTAATACCGGAAAAATAACTTTTAAAGAGAAAAAGTTTCAATATTGGCGTTATGTCTCTCCCGGCAAAACGAGTTGTAATATGGCCGAATTATTTTTTTTCGCCAAAGGAAATCCGAAACCAGTATATGGAGACATCATTGGCACAAAAGACTCCATGAACATCATAGGCCGAAATAAAGAAAGTGTCTTTGATGGTGATCCCCTGACATTCTTTGAATCTCCCCCTGACTTAAATACATGGGTTGGACTTGATTTTGGAAAACCCGTAGAGATTGAGAAGATTCTATATATTGCACGGGGAGACGGCAATTCTATTGTTTTTGGAAATGATTACGAGCTTATGTATTGGAATCATAACGGGTGGATTTCTTTGGGAAAGCAAACGGCTGATAATAATTTTCTTGAATATAAAGATTGTCCGACGGGAGCCTTGTTTTTACTCCAAAATCATACAATAGGGAAAGATGAACGGATTTTTACCTACAAAAACGGGGAACAGATCTGGTGGTGATCAGATATCGTACGAAAGTGTGTTATAAACATATATCAACATAACCTGAATAAAAAAACTATGTTACAGAAAAAACTAATTATCGACACGGAAACAAAAATTGAT
>JAYFPG010000058.1:0-48360 GCA_034928085.1 Paludibacter sp. | reverse complement strand
AGATGTAGGTCATTTTGAAACAGAACAGTTCACAAAAGAGTTATTTTTTGACATAATTCGAAAAAAATTACCTACCTTTGCAGTCCATATTTCAAAAGTAAATACCAATCCCATTATTTATTCGTAACATAATGACAGCAGAATCCAAAATTGAAAAAGAAATTACCGTTGAAGAAAAGCTTTTTGCATTGTATGACTTGCAAAAGGTGGTTTCCAAAATAGATGAAATTAAAACACTGAGAGGGGAATTACCACTTGAAGTACAGGATCTGGAAGATGAAATCATCGGTTTAAGTACTCGTATAGAGCATTTTGAAAAAGAGATCAGCGAGTTTACTTCCATGATTGCATCAAAAAAAGTTGCAATTGAAGAATCACGGATTAAAATCGAACGTTATCAGGAACAACAAAAGAACGTGAGAAATAACCGTGAACACGAAAACCTGGAGAAAGAAATAGAATTTCAAACGCTTGAAATCGAATTGTGTGAGAAACATATCCGCGAATACAAGGCAGCTAAGGAAGCAAAAACTGAAGAGCAAAAAATAACAGCTGCACAGTTGGCTGAAAGAAAACTTGACCTGGAACAGAAAAGGGGAGAGCTGGAAGAGATTATCGCAGAAACAAAACAAGAAGAAGAAAAACTGCGTGAGAGAGCCAAAGAAATTGAATCGCTGATTGAGCCCCGTTTATTAACAGCATTTAAACGCATACGTAAGAATGCCCGAAATGGTTTGGCAGTTGTATATATCAACCGGGATGCTTGCGGTGGATGTTTTAATAAAATTCCTGCACAAAAGCAATTGGATATTCGTTTGAGAAAGAAAGTAATTGTTTGCGAGTATTGTGGTCGTATATTAGTCGATCAGCAGTTGGCAGGAGTAGCTCCAGCATCTGATTCTGCAGAATAAAACGAAATTCATATTTATAATAAAAATCCGGAAAGAAATTTCCGGATTTTTTTTGTCAAATTTTTCGCAGAAGCGTCATATAGGATAGAAAATATTAAATATTCAATTCTCAGAACCCCAAATACTATATAATACCTTGTATATAAGTCATCTAACACCATATTTTATTGATGTATTAATCATTAAAATACAAATATCGTTGAAGGTAATCATTTAGTTGATTTATTCAGAGTCTAACACGTTAAAAACTGATTCATAATACAAAAAGAATATATCTGTGGTATATAATTGTGAATTTCTGAATAATTATCACATAGTTAAATTCGGAAGTTTAAATTATATATGTGAATATCGCAAATTACATTTCTAAATCAGAAAAATTTATTTGTACTTTATTTTAATATTGTGCGTCATTTTACAAATGAATAATGGTTACAAAATGTAATCTTAAAACAACATATATATTTATTTAAAGTAATACAAACCAGTTATTTATAGATAATATCTGAATTGAAGGTATAATTAACGGATAAACAAATGTGAATAACAATCAAGTATTATAATATATCATATTAATTTTACCATTATTACATTGATAATCAAATATATTAAGTATATGTAATTAAACTATAAAATTAAATGATTAGATTGAACTAATATTCATGGATTTGTGGCGCTGATACCTCATAGTAAACATTACTAATAAATACTTTATCTTGTTGTTTAATAGATGTAATTGATATAAAACTATATGTCTCACATACATTAAAATCTTTTCTTACTTATGTATTTATATTAAATTTGAATGTTACATATGTAACTTTTTATACGTACGAATGTAAATTTATATTTGTAGTGTGATGTACAATTGTGCTATTTGTATTTGTAAAATAATATAATTACATTTGTGGATCTATTTATGGATAGTCAACAATTGTAAAATATTATGATTATGTCAGAAAAAGTACGTATTGAAAAGGTTATACAGATGGTTGGATTAACATCCGGCCAGTTTGCACAGGAAATCGGCATCCAAACTTCTACTCTTTCTCATATATTAAATGAAAGAAATAAACCAAGTCTGGATGTAATGAAAAAAATACTGAACAGATATCCTAATATCAACGCAGAATGGCTTATTTTGGGGCAAGGATCAATCCAAAGGAAAGAATCGCATTCTCAAGCGCCCACGTTGTTCGGTGATGAAGATATAAGTGGCAGTATATCAGACAGTAACGCTATTGATGAACCTGAAAAAAACGATTCTGAGATATTTTCATTCCAGCATCAAACTGTTAAAAGCGAACCTGTTCCTGTGTATACACATTCAAAAACCGAAATTCAACAGGAGAAATCTCATTCGTTTGATAAATCCGATTCCACTACTCAACCGCCAATAATGAATAACGAAATTGATGTCGCTCAAAAATTGGTAGATGCAGTTGAGAATTTGAAACAGAACCAGATTATTGAAAAAAAAGTCAGAAAAATCATCCTATATTATTCAGATAACACCTTTCAGGAATTCGAATCAAAATAATTGTTGTATTTTTGTAGTCAAAACATCAATTAGAGTTAAAATTGATATTTGAAGTACAAAATATATAATTTATAATGAAGAAGTTCATGCTTGATATGGTTGTTAAGGAAAATAAATCACTTAATAATCAGTATTTTATATTAATACTAACGGCTGTTGATAAATTGCCGGAAATGCTTCCCGGTCAGTTTGCTGAAGTACGGGTGGATGATTCTCCTACAACCTTTCTGAGGCGACCTATATCCATCAATTTCGTTGATTATGAAAAAAATGAGTTGTGGTTGTTGGTTCAAATTGTGGGCGACGGTACACAAAAGCTGTCACAGCTGAAGACTGGTGACAGTGTTAACCTGATTTTTCCTCTCGGAAACACATTTACCATTCCTGAAAACAAAAAAGCAAATTTATTATTGATAGGAGGTGGTGTGGGTATCGCACCAATGCTGTTTTTAGGCTCATATTTAAACGATCTGGGTTATAGCTGTAATTTCCTCTTAGGGGGGCGTACGGCTTCAAATTTACTTCAATTAGATGATTTCTCAAAATTCGGAAATGTCTATACGACAACTGAAGATGGTTCGCATGGAGAAAAAGGTTTTGTTACGCAACATTCTATCTTAAATTTGGGGAATTTTGACGCAATTTATACATGCGGACCGACCCCTATGATGAAGGCAGTTGCTGCTTATGCTCAAAAAAACAATATTTATTGTGAGGTTTCACTCGAAAACACCATGGCCTGTGGTTTTGGTGCCTGTTTGTGTTGTGTGACGGATACCACCGATGGTCATCTTTGTGTTTGTACGGAAGGTCCGGTTTTTAATATTACAAAACTAAAATGGTAGATTTAAAAGTAAATTTAGGTACTATACAATTGAAAAATCCGGTGATGACTGCATCGGGCACTTTCGGTTATGGGACGGAGTATGCAGACTTCATGGATATTTCGCGAATAGGTGGTATTGTTGTAAAGGGAACCACGCTTCGGGATAGGCAGGGAAATGCATATCCGCGTATGGCTGAAACGCCTTCAGGCATGTTAAACGCTGTGGGACTGCAAAATAAGGGTGTTGATTATTTTATCGATAACATATATCCGGAGATTAAAGATGTAAATACAAGTATATTTGTAAATGTGTCCGGATCAACCGTCGAAGATTACATTGAAACAGCTGCAAAAATCAATGAACTGGATAAGATACCCGGTATTGAACTTAATATCTCCTGTCCGAATGTGAAGGAAGGCGGTATGGCTTTCGGGACTTCCTGTCCGTCTGCTTCACAAGTGGTAAAAGCCGTAAGAAAAGTTTATTCAAAAGAATTGATGGTGAAGTTGTCGCCAAACGTTACCTCAATATCGGAAATTGCTAAAGCAGTCGAGGCTGAAGGTGCCGATTCGGTTTCACTAATTAATACATTACTTGGAATGGCTATCGATGCAGAGAAGCGTAAACCTGTCCTTTCAACTGTTACAGGTGGACTTTCTGGTCCGGCTGTTAAGCCTGTTGCCCTTTGCATGGTTTGGCAGGTTGCAAAATCGGTTAAAATTCCGGTTGTGGGTATGGGTGGAATTATGAATGCCCGTGACGCAATAGAGTTTCTGCTGGCCGGAGCGTCAGCTGTACAGATTGGTACAGCAAATTTCATCGACCCGACTGTTTCCGTTAAAGTGCTGGAGGGGATCGAGACGTATTTGTTACAACATAATTTTAGTAGTGTAAACGAAATAATAGGTGCCCTGGAACTATAAAGGGATATAGTAGGATTTAAGTATTTACAAAAATAAGAAAGGGTATCCGGTTGGATACCCTTTTGAATAAATCTTTCAGGCTGATATATTCAAATTAATTATTTTCAGCGATGTATTGCTCATCATTGCTGAATCTTGATACATTTAAAATAATCAAATACTTTCTGTACTGATCTTCTGAAAGTATGTACTTTACATTTCCCAGATTGAAATACAATGCTCTTTCTGCATCAATTGTACTTTCTTTTTTGTTTGCATAATTCAATTTTCTTTCAGTTAAATCAAATATATACTTTAACTGATCTGCTTGTTCATCGCCAGCGTTGAGGTAGCGAACCAGTGCCTTAAATGTTGAATTTTCATTCATTTTATAAAGCACATTGTAATCTTTCAATTCCATTGAGTAGGCTGCTGTAGCACTAGCAAAAGCAACCAATATAACTGCTAAAATCTTTTTCATAACCTAAAATTTTAATAATACCTTTTGTTAACTAAACTTTTTAATAAAACTATCCAATTATTGTGTTGGATTTTTCTGTTTGTCAATATTGCCTTATTGATTTATTCAATTTGACAATGCAAAAATACATGTTATAAAACATATATACAACAAAAACAATAATAAAAATATGTTATAAAACACATTTAATGCGTAAATATCAGAAATACAGTGGATTATGATTATGTTAAAAAATGCAAAATATGAAGGTGGTGTGTTGGAAAAAGATATTTAAGACAATAAAGATTTAAAATTTGGTATGTTATTTTCAATTTCATAGCCGGTTTTGTCACAGTTTATTTTGCAAAAGAAATGCTGATGACCATTGCTCAATATAAAATAGCTAACATTTAATTTAAAATTATAAACGGCAACCTGATCAAATACCACCTGAGTAATAGGAACAGAAGGTGATTTAAATTCAATAATGATGTAGGGGTTCATATAATTGTCGTATATAACGGCATCACATCTTTTTTTCATGCCATTAATCAATATCTGTGTTTCTATAGCTATTAATGCTGCCGGAAAGTTTTTTTCCAGAATCAAAAACTGTATGAAATTTTGCCTGACCCATTCTTCCGGAGTAAGTTTAACAAATTTTTTCCGCAATGAATCAAAAATAAGTAAGTTATCACCTGCTTTTTTTGTGTTGAATTTGTATACAGGCAGATTAAGTTGCCACATTTTTATTATTTTTGTAACTATTAAAGATGCGAAAATACAAAAACCATCTAACAAATTAATGAGATATGAAAACTAAACAGGAAATTGTTGAAAATTGGCTACCCAGATATACCAAAAGAAAGTTAGAAGATTTTACTGAATATATATTGTTGACGAATTTCAATAATTATGTGGAAAAATTTGCTGAATGGTTTAACGTTCCGGTATTGGGACGGGATGGAAATATGATCAATGCATCTGCGAATGGAATTACCATCATCAATTTTGGGATGGGAAGTCCAAATGCAGCGCTGATTATGGATGTGTTGTCTGCAATTCAACCTAAAGCTGTTCTTTTTCTGGGGAAATGTGGTGGATTGAGAGATAAAAACCGGAATGGTGACTATATTCTGCCAAGTGCCGCCATCAGAGGCGAAGGTACTTCAAACGATTACTTTCCACCTGAAATACCGGCGCTTCCTGCATTTAACCTGCAACGTGCTGTGTCATCCAATATCCGTGATTTTGATAAAGATTACTGGACCGGAACCGTTTATACTACTAACCGGCGTGTTTGGGAATGGGATGATAAATTCAAATCATACCTGAAAAGTACACGTGCAATGGCTATTGACATGGAAACGGCAACTTTATTTACTGTTGGTTTCCATAATAGCATTCCGACGGGAGCCTTGTTGCTGGTTTCCGACATGCCACTTCAGGAGCAAGGTATTAAAACTTCTGAAAGTGATTCCAAAGTTACACAAAACTATGTGGATGAGCATATTCGCATCGGTGTAAAGGCATTGAGTTCGCTTATCAATAATAGTAAGACGATTAAACACCTAAGATTCGAATAGTTAATTCATAAAAAATGCACGAACAAATTCTGCAGAGCTTAAAGCAAAAAAAATATGCTCCCATTTACTTTTTAATGGGAGAAGAACCTTATTATATTGACCTGATTTCAGATTATATCCAATATGAAATATTGGATGAAAGTCAGCGTGAATTTGATTTATCTGTACTTTATGGTAAGGATGTTGATATCACCACTGTTATCAATACCGCCAAAAGGTTTCCGATGATGTCGCCCTATCAGATTTTAATCGTAAAAGAAGCTCAGCATATCAAAGATCTTGATAAATTGCAGTTCTATATTCAGCATTACGCTCCTGCTACAATCCTGGTTATTTGTTATAAATACGGAACTGTCGATGGTAGAAAGAAATGGGTCAATGAGTTGAAAAAGACAGGTGTACTATTCGAGTCCAAAAAACTACGTGACTATGAGATGAGTGCATGGATTGCGAAGTATGCTAAATCAAAAGACCTGCAAATTGAGGAAAAGGCAATGGTTATGCTGACCGACTTTCTGGGAACTGATTTGAGTAAGGTTGCCAACGAACTGGATAAGTTAGCGATAACAAAACCGGCAGGTTCAAACCGAATTACACCCGAAATAATTGAAAAAAATATTGGAATAAGCAAAGATTTTAATGTTTTTGAACTGCAGGATGCCTTGATTAAAAAGGATGTTCTGAAAGCAAACAGAATTATCAATTATTTCGCGGATAATAAAAAAGCAAATCCGATACAAATGGTACTTGCTCAGTTATTTGGTTTTTTCAGTAATCTGATGATATTCCACTATTTACCTCAAAAAACGGCTGAAGCAGCTGCTTCGGAATTTAAAATTCATCCATTTATTGCCAGAAACTATTTGACAGCAGCAAAGTCATTCAATGCCTGGAAAACCATGATTATTATTACTTCCATCAGAGAAACAGATGCCCGTTCGAAAGGGATTGATAATGTGAGTGCAGATGAAGGTGATTTGTTGAAAGAATTAGTGTTTAAAATTCTACACTGATTCTATTTGTATACTTTTTTATATGTTAATTCTAATTTTATGTCAAAAGACAATATAGCTCCTGTGTTTGTTTCCTTACTTACAGATTCTTTGCAAATAAGCGCAAAACAAATTATCAATACAATTCAATTACTTGAGGATGGCGCAACCATTCCTTTTATCAGCAGGTATAGAAAGGAAATGACCGGCGAACTGGATGAGGTTCAGATTGGTGCGATTAAAGATCAGTATGATAAGTTGTTAGAAATTGAAAAACGGAAAGAAACCATCCTGAAAACCATAGAAGAACAGGAAAAGTTAACCCCGGAGATCAGGAATAGAATCGAAGCGTGCTGGAATGCAACCGAGTTAGAAGACATCTATCTGCCATACAAGCCCAAGCGTCGTACCCGTGCTGAAATTGCACGTGAGAATGGGTTAGAACCACTCGCCAGGATGATCATGAAGCAAAATGCTGATAACTTGGATTATCTGGCAAAACTTTATTTAAAAGATAAGATTAAAACGATTGATGATGCGCTGAATGGAGCTTCTGACATCATAGCTGAGTGGATAAACGAAAGCGAAAAAGCACGTAATGTTATTCGCCGTATTTTTACTTATGAAGCAATTATTTCATCAAAAATTATCAAAGGAAAAGAAGAAGATGCGCAGAAATACCGGGATTATTTTGACATGTCTGAGAAATTATCCAAATGCTCTTCTCACAGGCTATTAGCGATGCGAAGAGGGGAGTCTGAAGGATTCTTAAAAGTAAATATCAGTCCGGATGAAGACAAATGCGTGGATAAACTGGCTGATATCTTCGTCAAGTCAGATAATGCTTCGGGTGAATTGGTTTACAGTGCTGTAAAGGATGCATACAAGCGTTTGTTAAAACCATCCATTGAAAATGAGTATGCTTCTGAAAGTAAATTGAAGGCTGATGTGGAAGCAATCCGTGTATTTGCTGAAAATCTACGTCAGCTGTTACTTGCTCCACCTTTGGGCGAAAAACGGGTACTGGGAATTGATCCTGGTTTTCGTACCGGTTGTAAGGTGGTTTGCTTAGATGCTCAGGGAAATTTGTTGCATAATGAAACTATTTATCCACATCCTCCACTAAACGATTATGCTAAAGCCTCACGCAACATTCAGAAATTGGTTGAAGCGTATAATACTCAGGCTATTGCCATTGGGAACGGTACTGCAGGAAGAGAGACGGAGCATTTTATTCAAAATATCCGGTATGACAGAAATGTGCAGGTTTTTGTAGTCAGTGAGAATGGCGCATCAATCTATTCTGCTTCGAAAATTGCACGGGAAGAGTTTCCTGATTATGATGTAACAGTTCGTGGAGCTGTTTCAATTGGTCGCAGGTTGATGGATCCGTTAGCCGAACTGGTAAAAATTGATCCAAAATCAATTGGGGTGGGTCAGTATCAACATGATGTAGACCAGATTATGTTGAAAAAGTCTCTGGACCAAACGGTTGAGAATGCTGTAAACAGGGTGGGTGTGAACCTGAATACTGCTTCAAAGCATCTGCTAACCTATATTTCCGGACTTGGACCGCAATTGGCTCAGAATATTGTGGATTATCGTGCAGAAAATGGTGCTTTCACAAATCGCAGGCAATTATTAAAAGTGCCCAAAATGGGGAATAAAACTTTTGAACAGTGCGCTGGTTTTCTCCGGATACCAGATGGTGAAAATCCATTAGATAATTCTGCTGTACACCCCGAAAGTTACCGGATTGTTGAGAAAATGGCAAAAGATTTAAAAACCGACATCGATAAGTTAATCAGAAACAATGAATTAATTCAAAAAATTGAGCTGAAATCTTATGTAACAGAGGATATTGGTCTGCCTACCCTGACAGATATATTACTTGAACTGGAAAAACCCGGACGTGACCCACGTAGTAGCGTCAAAGTTTTTGAATTTGACCCCAACATCAAGAAAATTGAAGATTTAAACTCAGGTATGGAACTGCCGGGTATTGTTACCAACATTACCAATTTTGGCGCTTTTGTTGATATTGGAATCAAAGAGAACGGACTTGTACATATTTCTCAGATGGCCGACAAGTACATATCAAATCCGGCGGAAGTAGTTTCATTACATCAACATGTTAAGGTTAGGGTGCTGGAAGTGGATATAGTGAGAAAACGGGTACAACTTAAATTAATCTGATCGTTAAATTAATTCGGGTTAATTTATTTTATTACAGATAATTATGATGTTTTTATCCGAAGTAGTTTTAAGTGCAAAAAGATAATCTTTTCCACCATCTTTTATGCCGGTCTTTTTCCGAAAATCATCTACTGATAAAGGATAATTGCGTGTACTTACATTTGCTTTAGGATATTTTGCTTTGATTATTTTTAAGTCGGATTTGGTGTTACCATACACTTCCGATACCTGCATGATTCTACCCGGGAAATTATCAATCAGGTACTCTCCGGTATATAAATGCGTGTTTACATGAAACTTACGCAAATTAAAGCGGGTAGCGACCGACTTAAATGCCCCGGATTTCATGATGGCAGCATTGGGCTCGTATAAATAATGACCTACCTCATCAGTAAAAATCGGTTCTGCCTGTTTTTCCTTATCATAAGTAAAATCAAAAATTTGTTCCTGTTTTGTCGAATGAAGATTTCTTGTTTTAATAATAATGTTATTGTATTGATTTTCATCTGGTTCAAATGTCCATTTTCTGTTTAATATCAATAATACCTCTTTACATTCATTGTCTACAGCTACTATATGGACTTCCTCGGTTTGAGGTAAGTGTTTTATTGCCTGATGAATATCCAGCATGGGAGAAAGCTTAATCATTACTACAGGTGATTTCAATAACATTTTTTCAGCTAATAAGGTAACATCAGGTTCGCAATCAGAAATTAGCACTGTTTTATTACCTGTTTTACTTCTTCTGTGTGGATCAATATAAATCAAATCCACTTCCTGCATATTTTCCAGATACTCTTCTGAATTTATCTGATGTATTTCATATTGGGGGATATTCAACACTTCAAAATTATGTGCTGCCAGTTTGCATAATTCGTCATCTCGTTCAACGTAAAAACCTGACCTGAAATTCTTTGAAATAAAGTAAAAATCAACCCCAAAACCACCTGAAAGATCTGCGAATGCATTTCCATGAAAAAGTTCAGATTTGTATTTCGCAGTAATTTCTGAGGACGATTGCTCTACCGATAATTGTTTGGGGAATAGTAAATTATCTGATACATAAAATAACGGAACTTTTTCTTTTATCTTTTGAAGTCCTGCTATCTGATTGATTACAAATGTTGTATCAATGTCCGGATATCGCTTTGCCTGCAATCCGAGTTGGATTACATCGTCGTTAAGATGCTCCTGTATGAATAATTTTGTTTGCGTATCCATAAATGAAAAATGAAATACAAAGGTATGGCTTTTATATAAATTTTGAAGATAGATTTTTTATTTTTTAATTCAATTAGTCGTGATTAAATATTACCTTTGCCTGAAGTAAAGAGTTCAATTTAAATTAAAACTGATAGATTAAAAGTAATATGTACAACTGGTTTGAATGTAAGGTAAAGTTTGAAAAAACAGCTGAAGAGGGAAAGATTGTTAAAGTGAGTGAATCATATTTGGTGGATGCACTATCCTTTACTGAAGCGGAAGAGCGGATGATTGAAGAAATGAAGCCATTTATCAGTGGGGAATTTTCTGTTGCCAATATTAAGAGAGTGAAAATCAACGAAATGTTCTTTTATGATGATGGAGATAAATGGTATCGATTCAAAGTAAATTACATTACTTTAGATGAGGAAAAAGGAGTTGAAAAGAAAGTCCCGGTAGCCATGATGGTACAGGCTTCTGAAATAGGTCAGGCTTTGAGTAGATTACTGGAAGGAATGAAAGGAAGTATGGCTGATTATGAGGTTGTAACCATAACCGAAACACTGATTATGGATGTGTTTAAATATGGTGAACCAGAAGAAAAATAACGAAATCGTAAATCCATTATATGTCTGTCATACAAAATATTGCATCTATAAGAGAACGCATACCGGCTCATGTAAAGTTGGTTTGTGTTTCAAAGTTTCATCCGGATAATACCATTATTGAAGCCTATAATGCTGGTGAAAGGATATTTGGGGAAAGCAGGGTGCAGGAACTGGTGGAAAAGCAGGTACGCTTACCCAAAGACATTCACTGGCATTTTATTGGTCATTTACAAACAAATAAGGTAAAATACCTGGTACCCTTTGTCGAGTTGATTCATGGAGTTGATTCATTGAAGTTGCTGTCGGAAATCAATAAGCAGGCAGAAAAAATCAACCGGGTAGTGAATTGTCTGTTACAGGTTCATATTGCTACTGAAGAAACTAAGTTTGGGTTTTATGCTGCTGAAATTCTTGAATTATATCAAAATAAGATGCTATCAGATCTTTCATTTATAAAGGTTTGCGGATTGATGGGAATGGCTACTTTCACCGATAATCACCAGCAGGTCAGAAAAGAATTTAAATCACTCAAATCATTGTTTGATATAGTTAAAAGTAATTATACTGCTCAGGATGATCATTTTAGCGAAATCTCGATGGGCATGTCAGATGACTTTCAAATTGCCATAGAAGAAGGAAGTACCATGGTCAGAATCGGCAGTTCGATATTCGGACAAAGAGTATATTAGTATTTGATTATGAATTATCAGGAGACATTGCAGTATTTATATGACCGACTTCCGGTATTTCACCTTGTTGGTTCATCAGCTTACAAACCGGGACTGGAAAATACAACCCGGTTAATGGCCCACCTTGATAATCCGCATCAAAAATTTCGTTCTGTTCATATTGCGGGAACCAATGGAAAAGGTTCTGTCTCGCATTATTTGGCTGCAATTTTACAGGAAGCCGGTTATAGGGTTGGGCTTTACACTTCTCCTCATCTTGTCGATTTTGGAGAAAGAATCAGAGTAAACGGACAAATGATTGACCAACAATATGTTATTGATTATATTCAGAAGCACATTGACGCAATAGAAACCATTCAACCGTCCTTCTTCGAACTGACCATGGCAATGGCCTTTTCATATTTTGCTGACAAACAGGTTGATATTGCTGTTATTGAGGTTGGTTTGGGAGGCAGGTTGGACAGCACCAACATCATTAGTCCGGAATTAAGCATTATTACCAATATAGGGTTCGATCATGTTGAATTTCTGGGTGATACACTTCCTCAGATTGCTGCTGAAAAAGCGGGTATCATTAAACCGGGAACTCCTGTGGTCATAGGTGAATCATTATCTGAAACTAAACCCGTGTTTGTGCTGAAATCTCTTGAAATGCAGTCAGATATATTTTTTGCTGAAGATGATGATATTCCTGTTTTAACTCGTTATGAGCAAGATGAAATTATTTTTAATTATCGAAAACAGGAATTTCGTTCCGGATTGAATGGAATATACCAGCTTAAAAATCTGTCGACTGTATTTTCAGCCATTAAGGTTTTAAATAACAGGACAGCGTTTAAAATATCGGATGTAGCACTTAAAAAAGGAATTGAACATGTTAGTCAACTGACTGGTTTGCGGGGAAGATGGGAATTGTTGAGCGATAAACCTAAAATTATTGCTGATACCGGACATAACGTCCAGGGAATTCAAGCCATTGTAAACCAGTTGAAAAATCAACATTATAAATCACTGCGCATCGTTATCGGCATGGTAAATGATAAAGACATATCAGGTATGTTGAAGTTATTGCCTGTCAATGCCATATATTATTATACGCAAGCACAGGTAAAAAGAGCTTTATCAGCAAAAGTACTGAGAGAGAAGGCGTATAATTACAATTTATCCGGAACTTCATTTGGTTCTGTTAAAGATGCAGTAAACGAAGCAATTCTTGAAGCCAGTGCAGATGATTTAATACTGATTACAGGAAGTAATTTTGTTGTAGGAGAGGCTCTGAGCCTTTTTCCGGCAAATTAGCACCTCTTATTTAAATCTTTGTATCAGGTTATATGCCTGATAAATGCCTAATTCACCCGCTTTACTTAAATCTGATAAACCTTTTGAATCTTCACCGATATACAGGTATGTGAGTCCCCGGTTAAAATAGGCTTCAGCAAAATCCCTGTCAATTTCAATGGCTTTGGAATAATTGGATATAGCAGTCCGAAAATCCTGTTGTGAAGTTAATATGTTGGCTTTGTTGTAATATGCGAATGAAAAATCAGGTTGTAAATCATTTACTTTTTCCAAATCACGCATGACTAATTCTACATCAAACTTTTTCTCTTTTTCGAAAGCAGCATAGCGATCCTTTAACTCTAAGGTCTCAAGTCCGGTTTCCCGAAGCGAGTTTTTCATATAGTCAATGTATTTATAGCGAATATTTGCTCTTGTGAAGTACGCCAACATAAAGTCAGAACGCAATGCGATTGCCTTATTCAGGTCTTCAATTGCATTTTCAAAATCCTGAACCAATGCGAATTCCAGTGCCCTGTGAAAGTAAATATCTGCATCATTGGTATTAATATTAATTTTTGAACTGATTTGATTAATAGTTTTGAAATGCTTGTCAATCAACTCATTAGTCAAAGGGATTTCTGAACAGGTCACTTTTAAATCAGCACTCAAATGCTTTCTTTTGTTATACGTTTCTATTTCAGGATGATATAAGTTAGTTTGACGTAACGCATCTGTTTTGGAATAATATGTCAACACAAAATTTTTCTCGTTCACCACATCAACGAAATTCTTTTGAACAGCTCCTCTTTTTTGGCTATTATATTTCGATTCAGACTCATTATCACTAATGTTTTGGGTAGCGTATCTATTGAAAACATCAGTCCTTCTTTTATTATTGCTTTCTGGAATATCTTCAGCAATCATGTTTTTAGCATTCAGATCTTCCTGAATCTTTTCTTTGATTTTATCCTTATTCTTTTCAATATCCTGTGCTTTCTGTCTGTATCTGAAAGCTTCTTTAATGTTATTTTGCGCATCGTATGCTTCAGCAATCCCCCAATAAGCAGGAATAAAGTAGGGATGCTTATTCAATATAATTTTAAAGTCTGCTATGGCATTTCGGTAATGTCTCAGTTTCATTTCAAGCAAGGCTTTGCTGTATCTGGCTTCCATATTGGCAGAGTCCATTTTCAGTACCTGTTCAAAATCCCCAAGAGCATTGTTGTTATCACCCAGATTTGAACGAAGAATGGCCCTGTTTAAATATGCCAGTTTACTATTCGGCTCAAGCTTTATTGCCTGATCATAGTCAGCCAGCGCCTCCATGTATCTTCTTTGTTCAACATTGATAATTCCCCGGTTGATATAATCTCCAAAATAATTTGATTTTAAGGCAATTGACCTGGAATAGTCGTCATAAGCGCCCTGTAAATCTTTTCTTTGTAGTTTTAATAAGGCCCTGGCACTCCATCCGATATAAGTAGTTGTGTCAGATTCAATTAGCTGATTGAATGCGTTTTCAGCTGCGACTGTGTCATTCATGGACAGGTAAATTCGGCCCTTCTCATACCATAATCCTGTATTTTTGGGATTCATGGCGATGTATTTGTCAATATCATTTAAAGCAGCTTCATGGTTACCACTTCTTTCATTAGCATCGATTCTGCTTACCAATAAATGTTGACTACCCGGACTAAATTCGAGTGCTTTAGTAAAGTCCTTTGCGGCCTCTTCGTATTTTTCCAGCTTCATGCGGGTGAACCCCCTGGCATAAAAAGCCTGAGGCAAAAATGGATTTCGGGTAATTGCTTCTGTTCCATCAATCTCAGCTCCTTCGTAATCTCCAAGTTGAATTTTAGCGATGGCCCGATACATGTAAGGTTCGGCTAAAAACGGCTTGATTTTAATAACCTGATTAAAATATTGAATAGAAAGCACATAATCCTCAAAATACAACGCATTCCGGCCAATGGTCAGAATACGGTCGGTATTCAACTGAGCAAACAACAGACCCAGTTGAAAAAACATCACAATTGATATGAGAATTTTCCTTTTCAAATAATTTTTACCAATCAAAAACATTTTCTTCGCAACCGGCATTGGCATTGAAAGAAGACGGAACATCAAAATCATCCTGTGCGGAATATCCTAATGAACTGTCACCTAATACTTTTTGCATATATAGAGCCCATATCGGTAACGCCATGCTGGCACCCTGACCTTCGGCAATATTATCAAAGTGGATGGAACGATCCTCACCACCAACCCAAACGCCGGAAACCAACGATGGCGTAAAGCCCATGAACCAACCGTCAGAGTTATTTTGGGTAGTTCCAGTTTTTCCGCCCATGGGCATGTTTAAGCCATATTTGAAGCGAATTCTACCACCTGTACCTCCGTCAACTACACTTTTTAACATGTAAATCATCTTATGAGCCGTTGATTCGCTGAAAATTTCATGCATCTGAGGCATAAATGTTGCAATTACATTTCCGTTACCATCTTCAATGCGGGATACATACATAGGTTCAACCCTGATGCCTTTGTTTGGAAAGGCAGTGTAAGCATCCACCATTTCGACAATTGAAATGTCGGCAGGGCCAAGAGCTAAAGAAATAACCGGATCAAGGTGACTTCTGATACCGAATGACTGCATTAATTTAACCAGTGACTCCGGAGTAAACATGTTCATCAGATAGGCTGATATCCAGTTATTTGAGTTTGCCAATGCCCACCGGAGTGTAACTTCTTCACCAATCCTTGACTTACTTGAATTGCGTGGTGACCAGTCATTACCATTAGCGTCTTTTAAGGTAATTGGCACATTCATTACTTTGTCACAGGGCCATAAACCTTCCTCCATTGCCAGTGTGTATAAAAATGGTTTAATAGTAGACCCCACCTGACGTTTTCCTAATGTTGCCATATCATACTGAAAATGAGTAAAGTTTGGTCCGCCTACATAGGCTTTGACCTGACCGGTTTTCGGGTCAATTGACATAAAGCCACATCTCAGGAAATGTTTGATATAACGAATCGAATCCAGGGGAGTCATTATCGTATCAACCATTCCTTTATATGAAAACACCTGCATTTCAACCTTAGTGTTGAATATTTTGGAGATTTCTTCATTGCTCACACCTCCGCTTCTAAGACGTCTGTAACGTTCCGAATCACGCATGGCACGGTTAATGGAGGCATCAATCTCAGTTTGGTTGACATGTTTCGAGAACGGAGCATAAGATCTTCCTTTCTTTTCTTTGAAAAATGCTTGCTGAAGTTCAGTAAGATGCTGCTCAACAGCCTCTTCAGCATATTGCTGCATACGGGAATCAATGGTTGTAAAAATCCTCAGTCCATCAGTATAGATGTTGTAAGGCATGCCATTTGATTTTGTGTTTTTATTACAGAATCCATACAAGGGGTTATTTTCCCATTGCCACAAATCTTCTTTATATTTTTCATCCTGCCAGCTTGCATAATTACTTCTGACCGGTTTTTTAGCTGTAAGAGTTAATCGTAAATATTCTCTGAAATAAGGAGCCAATCCCTGCTTATGGTCAACTCTTTGAAAATCAAGTGTCAATGGGAGTTGTTGTAAAGAGTCTCTTTCTGCTTTCGTAATAAAATCGGCCTTACGCATTTGATCCAACACCACATTTCTTCTGTTTCTGGCTCTCTCGTTGAATCTTTTCGGATTATACAATGAAGGATTTTTACACATACCAATGAGCGTGGCAGCTTCTTCAATTTTTAATTCAGCAGGTGTCGTGTTAAAATATACGTATGATGAGGTTTTTATACCCACGGCATTATACAGGAAATCAAACTGATTTAGATAAAGTGTAATAATTTCTTCTTTTGTATATATTTTTTCCAGTTGAACAGAAATTACCCATTCAATTGGTTTTTGTAATGCTCTCTCAATTATATTATCCGCTTTAGGAGAGTACAGTAGTTTTGCTAACTGTTGCGTGATTGTACTACCACCTCCCGAACTTTTTTGTCTGAAAATTCCTCTTTTGATGAAAACCCTCCCAAGTGCTCTGCCGTCAATGCCTGAGTGGTCATAGAATCTTTCGTCTTCGGTAGCAACAAGAGCATCAATTACATGTTTGGATATCTGACTGTAATCTGTTTTGATACGGTTATCCTTACTTTCAGAAAAACTACCAATCAATTTTAAATCAGAAGAATATAATTCTGTTGCATATTTATTAATCGGGTTTTGTAACTGATCTATTTCCGGAAGATAACCCAACCATCCAATGCTGATAAAAAAGAAAACTAGTGCCGTAACAGTGATTCCTGAACCGAATAGTATCCAAAACCACCGGTTAAACACTTTTCTGAAATCCTTATTAGTATTATTTTCAGTCATGCCATAATGAATTAAGCGACAAATTTACTATTTTTTGTTTAACAAATGGATTTTTAATTCACGATGAGAGTTTGATTAACACTGATTAATTAAAATTAGTCTGTTTTCATAAGTTCAACAATAATCTGATTAGTGATATGAACACCTGCATCTGATAGAAAAAGTCTGTTGTTATTTAAAATAAGATTACCGTATTTTATTTGATTTTCTGCATTTTGCAAGCAATAATCAAATAAAACATCTCCAAATCTGTTTTTTAAACGAATCAAATCAATACCCTCTCTTGTCCTCAATGAAACCATGATAAAATCATTATAAAAATCCTGTTCACTAAGGATTTCCTTTTCGAAAGACGGTTTGAGTACAGTTATGCCTTGTAAATACTTTTGTAAAGAAGCAATATTCCATTGCCTTGATTTTCCATCGAAAGAATGAGCCGATGGTCCCAGTCCCAGATAGGGTATAAACTGCCAGTAAGCACTGTTATGTCTGGATCTGAATCCAGGTTTTGCATAATTGGATATCTCATACGATTCAAAACCTTTTTCACTCATCAGTAGTCTCATATAGTCAAACATCTGAAGCGTGACTTCATCTTCTGTTACCTTAACTAAACCCTTGTTTCGTTGTTTCCATAGCGCTGTACCCTCCTCATAGGTAAGTCCATAAGCTGATATATGTTCTACATCCAGTTTAAATGCATCTTCCAGTTGATTTCTCCAATCTTCTATTGTTTGTCCCGGAAGCGCATATATCAAATCTATGCTGATATTTTTAAATCCCTGTTTTCTGGCATTCATTACAGCGTCCTTAGCTTGTTGCGCATCGTGTCTCCTGTTAATTTTCTTCAGATGTGTATTATTAAACGATTGTATGCCAATACTTAACCTATTAAATGGGAGAGGGGATAGGGTTTTTAAATATTCCTCAGTAAGGTCATCCGGATTAGCTTCCATTGTAATTTCGGCATCATCCTCCACATTAAAATTGTTGTAAATTTCGTTGAAAATATTTTTAAATTGATTGAAGTTCAGTACACTGGGAGTTCCACCTCCAAAATATACTGTACTGATATTATCCCCATTCAGATATGATTTACGAAGTTGTAATTCCTGAATCAGGGCCTCTACAAATGCGTCTATCTGATTGTTATTGCTACCTGTTTCCTTGTAGAAATCACAATAAGTACAACGTTGTTTACAGAAAGGAATATGAATATAGATGCCAGCCAAAATATATTATTTAGTCAGTTTGTTTTATAATCTAAAAAAGAAACCACTTTCAACGACAAAAGTTGAAAGTGGTCATAAAAATAGTGCAAATTAACATGATAACATGTAATTTGTGTAATTATCCTACAATAACCTCAGGATTTACTTTTTTCACGAGGCCTTTTAGTACATCACCAGGACCTAATTCATAAAATTCAGTAGCGCCATCAGTAATCATATTTTTCACTGTTTGTGTCCATCTTACAGGAGCGGTTAATTGTGCAATCAAATTTTGTTTGATTGAATCCGGATCTGTTTGTGGATATGCATTAACATTTTGATATACTGGACAAAGAGGTGTTGAAATGATTGTTTCATTAATAGCTGCCTGTAATTCCTCGCCAGCAGGTTTCATTAGAGGAGAGTGGAAAGCTCCACCGACAGGCAGTTTTAGCGCTCGTTTGGCGCCTTTGGCTTTCAATGCTTCACAAGCTAAATCAATACCAGCAACTGAACCTGAAATAACCAGCTGTCCCGGACAGTTGTAATTTGCGGGAACCACAACTTCGTTTGTAATAGAATCGCATACTTCTTCAACAATTTCATCACTTAAGCCAAGTACAGCAGCCATCGTAGACTCTTCTATTTCACAGGCCTTTTGCATCGCCATAGCACGTTTGGAAACCAATACCAGTCCATCCTCAAACGATAATGCCCTGGCTGCGACCAATGCAGAAAACTCACCCAAAGAATGCCCTGCTACCATATCCGGTTCAAAAGCATCACCCATTACCAGAGCAGAAATAACAGAATGCAGAAAAATGGCCGGTTGGGTTACTTTTGTTTGCTTGAGGTCTTCGGGAGTTCCTTCGAACATCAGATCTGTAATGCGAAAACCAAGAATCTCATTCGCTTTTTCAAAATATTCACGGGCTAAATCAGATTGATCGTACAAATCTTTACCCATTCCTACAAATTGTGCTCCCTGACCGGGAAAAACATAAGCTTTCATGCAATAATAATGTTTATTGTTTAAAAAATTGAAATGCAAAGATAATATTTTATCAGTAAATGAAACAAATTAGAAACACTAATTACATCCGTTTGAAATTCTAAAAAGAATACTTCATTTAAATAAATTTTGTTTTTATGCGTTTGTATGTAAATATTTATATTTTTGCAAAATTATTATCTTTTATCAATTTCATGAAAATCACACTTTACACATTAGCTTTTTTGGGGTCCATTTTATTTCTGAACAGTTGTGAGTATTCTGAGAATCTTGCTGTTATTTCAACAAAATTTTCAATTAACGATATTACCACAACAACTGCTTTATCAGGAGGAGTTATTATTGACGACAAAGGATTCACGGTAACAGCAAGGGGAGTTTGCTGGAGTGAGAATCCGGATCCAACTACCAAAGATAGTATGACCACTGATGGAACCGGTGTCGGTCTATTTACCAGTTCAGTTCAAAACCTTAAGCCCAATACTTCTTATTATCTACGGGCGTATGCTACAAGTAAATCCGGGACTTCTTATGGTAATACTATAAGTTTTAAAACTTTAAGCGGAATCGCAGGAATTACCACCGGAAGTCCGGATTCCATAAAGGCCACATCCGTTGTTATCAACGGGGAAATATCCTTAGATGGAGGTGCTGAAATTACCCAAAGAGGATTTTGTCTGGCCTTAAATACCAATCCTTCAATATCAGATATTAAAGTTGTAAATGGGGCAGGTTTGGGTGCTTTTGCGAATAAAATCTCAGGATTATCGCCGGGTAACACGTATTATCTTCGTTCATTTGCAACAAATTCAGCTGGAACGACTTACGGTAATGAGGTTCAATTTACAACACAATCAGGTATAATGCAAATAAGCACAAATCCTGCAAGCAATATTTTAGCTTTTTCAACAACCCTTGGAGGAACAATATTATATGATGGGGGAGAAGATATAACATCACAGGGTGTTTGTTGGAGTACGACACCAAACCCTACTATTAATACTAATAAGAGCAGTGTTGAACCAGGAATTGGTAACTTTTCATTATCAGTTACTGATTTAGAACATGAAACAACATATTATGTCAGGGCTTATGCAATCAATAAGCTTGGTATAACGTACGGTAACGAAATCAGTTTTACAACAAAAGATGGAATAATCAGCATATCGACCCAACCAATAACCAATGTAGGAGTAATTGATGCAACTTCGGGAGGAGTAATTACAGGTGACGGAGGTGCTGGTATTACAACAAGAGGTGTTTGTTGGAGTACAAATCCGGGACCGACTATCAGTTTGAGTACAAAAACCAGTAATGGTATTGGTACAGGATCATTCTCAAGCTCTATAAAAGGTCTTAGCGAGGGAACTACTTATTATGTAAGAGCGTATGCTACAAATAATATAGGCACAATTTACGGAAACGAAATTTCATTTACAACCAATCAACTTACAGCGGATCAAATAATGGATGTTGATGGGAATGTTTACAACACAATTCAAATAGGCAACCAAATCTGGATGGTTGAAAATTTGAAAACGACCAGATATAGAAACGGAGTACTTATCGCAACAACAAATCCATCAAATAAAGATATCAGTAGTGAAAACAACCCAAAATATCAATGGGCTTATGGAGGAAACGAGAATTATGTTGATACTTATGGAAGGCTTTATACCTGGCATACAATAACCGACAGCCGCAATGTTGCTCCGCTTGGATGGCGTATTCCAACTGATGCCGACTGGACGATATTGGAAAACTATCTTATCGCAAACGGTTATAACTATGATGGTTCTTTGAATGGAAATAAAATTGCAAAATCTATTTCGGCAAAAAATCTATGGGAAACAAATGCTAATACAGGTTCGATAGGGAATAACTTATCCAAAAACAACAGTACCGGTTTTTATGCGTTACCTGCAGGTTACCGCTTTAATGATGGAACTTTCGGAAGTATTGGTAGTTATTGTTCATGGTGGAGTTCTTCGGAGTCTAATACGAGTTCTGCATGGTCAAGAAGCTTAAATAGCAATTACATAAATCTGAACAGGGCAAGCAGTACCAAAAATTACGGTTTTTCTGTTCGTTGCATAAAAGAGAATTAAAATAAAAAATTGTAAATAAAAAAGCCACATACAAATTAATGTAAGTGGCTTTTTTGTCGGGGTAGCGGGATTCGAACCCACGACCCCCTGCTCCCAAAGCAGGTGCGCTAACCGGACTGCGCTACACCCCGAAATGTTGTTCAAAACGGCTGCAAAGATACTGTTATTTTTTTATCTGGCAAATTAAATTCTTAATTAATTCCGGTAACAATTCAAATTTTGTTATACTTTTGTACTCTCATTATTATTTTAACGTTGTAAATGAAAGAGATTTCGAAATATTTTAAAGACTTATCAGATATTCAAACGCACCAGTTTCAATCTTTATATGAACTTTATACAGATTGGAATGCTAAAATCAATGTAATTTCTCGTAAGGATATAGAAAATTTGTATCTGCACCATGTATTACATTCGTTAGCTATTGCTCAGGTTATCACTTTTAAACCGGGCACAAAGATTTTGGATGTCGGTACCGGAGGAGGATTCCCGGGAATTCCACTCGCTATTCTCTTTCCTGAATCTGAATTTACGCTGATTGATTCAATTGGAAAAAAAATAAAGGTTGGACAGGAAGTTTCCAATGCTATTGGGTTGAATAACATAACCTTAAAACACCTAAGGGTGCAGGAAGAAAAAAACAAATTTGATTTTGTTGTTAGTCGTGCTGTGATGCCATTGGACGATTTAGTTAAATTAGTTAGAAAAAACATTGTAAAAGAACAAAAGAATGCATTGCCCAATGGACTGATTTGTCTGAAAGGAGGGGAGTTGCAGCATGAAATTTTACCCTATAAAAATATTGCAAGCAGCTATGAAATAAGTGATTATTTCAATGAGGACTATTTTAAAACCAAGAAAGTAGTGTACGTTCCCATACAGGGAAAATAATATTGATTTCAAATCATAAAAAATTACTACTTTTGTGTCAATTTTTCAATCATATATTGCATGTACAGAACTAAAAATTGTGGCGAACTCCGCATTCAGAACTCAGGAGAAAAAGTAACACTGGCAGGATGGGTACAAAAAACCCGAAAAATGGGCGGTATGACTTTCGTTGATATACGAGACCGTTATGGGGTAACCCAACTTGTATTCAATCAGGAAATTAACGCTGAACTTTGCGAGAAAGCAAATAAACTCGGTCGTGAATTTGTTATTCAGGTTTCCGGCCTTGTTTCCGAACGAAGCAGCAAAAATGCCCATATCAATACAGGAGACGTCGAAATTCTCGTTGACAAACTGGTTATCTTAAACGAAGCCATTACACCTCCGTTTACAATCGAGGAAAACACGGATGGCGGAGATGATATCCGTATGAAATATCGTTATCTCGATTTAAGAAGAAGTAATGTCAGAGAAAATCTGATTTTGCGTCATAAAATGACATTTGAGACCCGCAGATATTTGGATGAACAAAACTTTCTTGAAGTTGAAACGCCAATATTAATCGGTTCGACACCTGAAGGAGCCAGGGATTTTGTTGTACCATCCAGAATGAATCCGGGACAGTTTTATGCATTGCCACAATCTCCACAATTATTTAAGCAATTATTGATGGTTTCAGGTTTCGATCGGTATTTTCAGATTGCTAAATGTTTCAGAGATGAAGATTTAAGAGCAGACCGACAACCCGAATTCACCCAAATTGACTGCGAAATGTCATTTGTAGAGCAGGAAGATGTATTGAATATTTTTGAAGGATTGACCAAGCATCTTTTCAAAACTATCAAGAATATTGATATTCAGGGTGATTTTCCAAGAATGACTTATGCGGATGCGATAAAGTATTATGGCTCAGATAAGCCTGATATACGTTTTGACATGCAATTTGTTGAATTAAAAGAAGCCGTTTCAGGAAAAGACTTTGTGGTTTTTGACAGTGCTGCTTATGTTGGTGGTATCTGTGCGAAAGGTTGTGCATCCTACACCCGCAAACAGTTGGATGAATTGACAGATTTTGTAAAACGTCCTCAGATTGGGGCAAAAGGATTGGTCTATATACGTTATGAGGCTGATGGTTCTTTGAAATCTTCTATTGATAAATTCTACACGTCGGATGATTTAAAATCAATTGCAGCTTTGTTTAATGCAGAGCCTGGTGATTTAATTCTGATTCTCGCAGGAGATAAGTCAAAAACACAAAAAGCATTAAGCGAATTGCGTCTTGAAATGGGATCCAAACTTGGACTTCGCGATAAAAATAACTTCAAACCTTTATGGGTCGTTGATTTTCCACTATTTGAATGGGATGAAGAAGCAAAACGATATTATGCTATGCATCATCCATTTACATCACCAAAACCCGAAGATATTGCGTTGCTGGATACAGATCCGGGGCAGGTTCGTGCCAATGCCTACGATATGGTTGTCAATGGAGTAGAATTGGGTGGGGGATCGATACGTATTCACGACAGCAAACTGCAAAACCGCATGTTCGAGTTACTCGGTTTTACACCTGAAAAAGCGGAAGCACAATTTGGCTTCCTGATGAGTGCATTCAAATACGGAGCGCCACCACATGGTGGATTGGCTTTCGGTTTGGATCGTTTTGTTTCATTATTTGCCGGATTGGATTCAATTCGTGATTGCATTGCATTTCCAAAAAACAATGCCGGTCGTGATGTGATGATTGATGCACCATCATTAATTGATCAGTCACAACTTGATGAATTAAACCTTGCAATTACCATTAAATAATTTTTATAAACGAATGGGGAGTATGAGATTTCATATTCCTCATTTGTTGATAAATTGTATTTTACATAATATAAATTATACGATACAAATTAATATAATTTAAAACTGCTCATTTGAACTGCTAATTTATCCATATCTTTACATTGATTCTAATTGGGATACACAGAAAAAATTGTATCTTTGTCAATCTTAAAAATTGTTTTTGAAATTACACACATTATACTACAATGGGATTTAATGATATTCTGAAAAAGATTTTTGGTAACAAGGCTCAGCGTGACTTAAAAGAAATCGAACCTTATGTCATCAAAACAAAAAATGCGTATGAATCAGTTATTAAGTTATCAAATGATGAATTGAGAGATTTATCGAATAATTTAAAACAACGTATTAAAGATTATGTCTCTGATGAAGTAAACCGGATTCAGGAGCTAAAAAATTCAGTAGAATCTACAGAAATAAATCTGAGGGAAAAAATCTATTCCGACATTGATAAACTTGAAAAAGAGATTATTACAAAAAATGAAAAGATTTTAGAAGAAATTTTACCGGAAGCTTTTGCTGTCATTAAGGATACTGCTCGTAGATTGACTGAAAATCAGGAAATTACTGTTACTGCCACTCCGTTTGACCGGGAATTAGCTGTTAAATACGATTTTGTTACCATTCAGGGCGACAAAGCTATTTATAAAAATGAATGGATGGCTGGCGGAAATATCATAAAATGGGATATGATTCACTATGATGTTCAGCTATTTGGTGGTACTGTACTTCATAAGGGAAAAATTGCAGAAATGGCCACCGGTGAAGGAAAAACATTAGTCGCTACCCTACCCGTTTTCCTGAATGCACTGACCGGACGAGGTGTACATGTGGTTACCGTGAATGATTATCTGTCGAAACGTGACTCTGAATGGATGGGACCACTCTACATGTTCCATGGCTTGTCTGTGGATTGTATCGACAGACATCGACCCAATTCTGAAGAGCGTCGTCAAGCCTATCTTGCTGATATTACTTTCGGAACAAATAACGAATTTGGCTTTGATTATCTGCGTGATAACATGGCTACCAATCCCGAAGACTTGGTTCAGCGAAAACACAATTACGCCATTGTGGATGAGGTTGACTCGGTTTTGATTGATGATGCCCGTACGCCGTTGATTATTTCTGGTCCGGTTCCCCGTGGTGATGACCAGCTTTTTGAAGATTTACGTCCCAAGGTTGAAAAATTGGTTTCTGCTCAGAAAGCATTGGCTACCAAATATTTATCTGAGGCAAAAGAACTGATGAAATCAGATGATGAGAAAAAACGCGAAGAAGGCGCATTGGCTTTGTTCCGTTCTTACAAAGGTTTGCCTAAAAACAAACCACTCATCAAGTTTCTCAGCGAACAGGGTATTAAAGCTCAACTGCTTAAAACAGAAGAGTTTTACATGGAGCAGAACAATAAAAACATGCACATTGCAACTGATCCGCTTTATTTTGTAATTGATGAGAAAAATAAAGGCATTAACCTCACAGACAAAGGGATTGATCTTATAACCGGTAATACTGAAGATCCTAAATTTTTCGTTTTACCGGATGTGGGTGCCGAAATTGCTGATTTAGAAAGAGATAATACACTTTCTCCCGCTGAAAAGCAAAGTCGTAAAGACGAAATTCATCAACATTACGCAATAAAATCAGAGCGTGTCCATACGATAAATCAATTATTAAAAGCATATACTTTGTTTGAAAATGACGTCGAATATGTCGTGCTTGATAATAAAGTAAAAATTGTGGATGAGCAAACAGGTCGTATTATGGAAGGCCGTCGATATTCCGATGGATTGCATCAGGCCATTGAAGCAAAGGAGAATGTTACAGTTGAAGCTGCCACACAGACCTTTGCGACCATAACCCTGCAAAATTACTTCAGGATGTACAGTAAACTGTCCGGTATGACCGGTACAGCAGAAACAGAAGCCGGTGAGTTATGGGATATCTACAAACTTGATGTGGTAGTAATTCCGACAAACCGGCCAATTTCACGTAATGATATGCAGGATCGTGTATATCGGACCAAACGTGAAAAATATACAGCTGTTATCGAAGAAATTGATGCGCTCGTAAACGCCGGTCGTCCGGTACTGGTTGGTACTACCTCTGTGGAAATTTCTGAATTGCTCAGCAGGATGTTGAATGTACGGAAGATTAAACACAATGTCTTAAACGCTAAACTTCACCAGCGTGAAGCTGATATCGTTGCCGAAGCTGGTCGTAAAGGCACTGTAACCATTGCAACCAACATGGCTGGTCGTGGTACCGACATTAAACTTACTCCTGAAGTGAAAGCTGCCGGTGGTTTGGCCATTATTGGTACGGAGCGCCATGAAAGTCGCCGGGTTGACAGACAGTTAAGGGGTCGTGCCGGTCGTCAGGGTGACCCGGGTTCTTCCGTATTCTTTGTTTCGCTGGAAGATGATTTGATGCGTCTGTTCGGTTCAGAACGAATCGCATCTATTATGGACAGGCTTGGTTTCAAAGAAGGAGAAATGATTGAACATCAGATGATTTCAAACTCTATCGAACGAGCACAGAAGAAAGTTGAAGAGAATAACTTTGGTATTCGTAAAAGATTGCTGGAATACGATGATGTAATGAACTCCCAACGTGAGGTGGTGTATTCGAAACGTCGCCATGCATTGATGGGTGAAAGAATTGGTGTTGATATCACCAATATGATTTATGACCTGGCAGAAAACACTGTTGAAAATGCTAAAAACGCACAGGATTATGAATACTTTGAAGAAGAACTATTGAAAGTGTTTGCTATGGATGCTCCGGTTGCAGCAGAACAGTTCTTGTCAGGTAAACCAAATGATTTATCAGAAAAAGTTGCAGAAGAAGCTTTGGCTTCTTTTAAAAGAAAAATGGATAAATTGGCATCTGTTGCTTACCCCGTTATCAAACAAGTATATGAAAAACAAGGAAAGCAATACGAAAATATCCTTGTACCGGTGACTGATGGTAAACGTGTTTTCAATATTTCCACAAATCTTGAGACTGCGTATAATACTGAAGCCATAGAGATTGTCAGATCATTTGAAAAACAGATACTTTTATATGTCATTGATGATGAATGGAAAGAACACCTTCGTCAGTTGGATGAATTGCGTAATTCAGTACAAAATGCATCTTACGAACAAAAAGATCCTCTGTTAATATACAAACTCGAATCATTCGGACTTTTCAAGGAAATGATTGACTCGATGAACAGGAAGATTATTTCCATTCTGATGCGTGGACAGATTCCAATGAGAGAGCCGGAGCAGGTAAAAGAAGCACGACCTGTTCAACGCATGGATATGAGCCGTTATCGCACGCAAAAAGATGAAGTAAATTCTCGTTCCGCTCAAGATCCTACAAAACAGGATACGCGTGAAAACCAACGCGTTGAACCTGTTCATGTAGAGAAAAAACCGGGTAGAAATGAACTTTGTTACTGTGGTAGTGGCAAAAAATACAAACATTGTCACGGCAAATAATAATTACCGGTACAAATTTAAATCTGAGAAATTATGTTATTGAATTATATAACCTGGAATGTAGATCCTGAGATTTTCAGCATTGGAAGTTTGCACATCAGATGGTATGGTTTGCTTTGGGCGCTCGGAATCTGGTTGACATTAATGATTACACAGAAGATTTATAAACATGAAAAATTGCCGGAGAAATGGCTGGACAGTTTGTTTATTTACACTGTTTTAGGTACAATAATCGGGGCCAGAATCGGTCACTGTCTATTCTATAATCCAGCATATTATCTGGCTAATCCTATCGAGATCTTATATATTTGGCAAGGTGGTTTGGCAAGCCATGGCGGAGCGATTGGAATATTGGTTTCCACCTATCTTTATAATAAAAAAGTATCCAAAAAAGGTTATATCTGGGTATTTGACCGCTTAGTTATTGGCGTTGCAGTTGCAGGGGCAATGATTCGTTTGGGTAACCTGATGAATTCTGAGATTTACGGTGGGCCCACTACCCTGCCCTGGGGATTCATTTTTTTACGTGACGGACAAACTGAACCGATGCATCCGACACAAATTTATGAAGCTTTATATTGTATATTGACTTTTGCGGTTACATACTGGTTATACTGGAAGAAAGAAGCGTATAAGAAAACCGGATTAATTTTCGGTGTGTTTCTTATCGGTATCTTCTTTACAAGATTTTTACTGGAATTTATAAAGAATAACCAGGAGTCCTTTGAGAATGACATGGTTTTAAATATGGGGCAGATATTGAGTATACCCTTCATAATTTGGGGAATTTGGCTGATTATCAATAGTAACAAAAAGAAAATTGCAACTGCAAAATGATTTCCGGGGAATTATTGAATGATCAGGTTAAGCCTTATGACCCAAATGAAGATAAGACCAAGCAACTAATCAGCTTGTTTGATAAAATTTCTGCTCATTACGATAGCTTCAATAATGTCATTTCCTGGGGCATGGCTCATAGCTGGAGGAAAGAGGCAGTAACATTCTTAAAACAGTTTTCTCCCCAAAAAATACTGGACATCGCTACCGGTACTGCAGATATGATGGTGGTCATGGATAAACTACTGAAGCCTGATAAAATCACCGGAATAGATATTTCAGCCGGGATGATGGAAATAGGTAAGCAGAAAGTGGTAAAAAAGCATGTTCGTGCAAAAACCGATTTTTTGGTAGAAGATGCTGCTGCCCTGAGTTTTGAAAATCAAAGTTTTGATGCTGTTACTATTTCATTCGGAATCAGGAATCTCGAAAAACTTTCACAATCACTTCGTGAAATCAACCGGGTTCTAAAATCAGGAGGACATTTTCTGATCATTGAAGTAAATCAGCCGGACAAGGGCATTATGTTGTTGCTCTACAAGCTGTATATCAGGATATATATGTTATTTGTAACCGGATTGTTGGATAAATCCGATTACAAATATCTTACAAATTCGATGGGTGCTTTCCCCAGGGGGCAAAAACTAATTCAAATACTGCAATCTTTTGATTTTGAACTAATCAAGTACAAACGTTTTACATTTGACGTATGCAGCGCGTATTTGCTCAGAAAAGTCAATTAAACATCAATCGACTGTATTTCAACTAATAACTCGTCTTTCATAACCGATTGACCCTGATTCACCCGTATTTTCTGAATAACACCATTGCATTCGGCGGTTATCTCATTTTGCATTTTCATGGCTTCGAGTGTAAGAATAGGTTCACCCGCATTTACTAAATCCCCTTCATTCAAGAAGATATCGATAATCTTACCCGGCATGGGTGCGACAATATTATTAGCTGAATCCTTTTCTTCTCCCGTAGCAATCATTCCCCGGCGAACATAAGAAAAAATTGATTCCAGACTGAATTTATATTCTACGCCGTTGACATTGACAGTAGCTTTATTTTGATCCCGTGAAACCAACTCACAATGAAATCTTTTGCCGTTTCTATCGAAGGTATATTGTAAATCCTCCTGTTCTACAAAATCAATTTCCTGCTCATTGCCATTAATAACAGGATTCGATTCTCTGGGGATGTAAATCTTATATCTTTTCCCGTTGTCACGCACCGCGATAAACAAACGCGAGGCATCTCTTTTATATTTATACGAAGTTCCCATAAAATCAATAGTTTAATCTTTTGTTCAACACCCACACATTTAGTGCATCGTTCTCATAAGCAGGTATATCACCCTGCAACTGTAAATATTCGGAAGCGTACATAATTGTTGCAGCCAGTGCACCAATCATCTCATCATCAGCATTCTCAAGCATTTCAGGAGTATAAACCTGATCCACCCAACGGGTTGTATAAGTCGCTTCAATAAAATGCGGATGTTGAAGTACAGTCCTGCAGAAAGGAACAGTCGTTTTCAACCCAATGATATTGAATTTATTCAGGGCTTCCAAAGTTTTGTTTATTACATCATTCCTGTCTTCTCCGTGCACGATAATCTTGGCAATCATGGAATCAAAGTATGGCGTAACCATGGAACCACTCAGAAAACCTGTTTCAATTCTGATACCCGGATCTTGTGGGAAATGAATTTTGTCGATAAAACCGGTTTGCGGACTGAATCTGTTTTGCGGGTCTTCTGCATTTACCCTGCATTCAATTGCCCAGCCCTTGATTTTGACATCTTCTTGTTTTATGTCCAAAACTTCATCTAATGCGACCCTGATTTGCCAATCCACCAGGTCGACTCCGGTAATCATTTCTGTTACAGGATGTTCTACCTGAATACGGGTATTCATCTCCATGAAATAATACGAACCATCTTCATCCATGATAAATTCTATGGTTCCGGCAGAATAATAACCTATCTTTTGAGCAAAGCGAACAGCCATAGCACCCATTTCTGCCCTCATAGCAGGTGTAACACTTGCTGATGGCGCTTCTTCTATGATTTTCTGATGTTTCCGTTGCAACGAACACTCTCTTTCTCCCAAATGAATCACATTTCCGTGTTTATCGCCCAGAATTTGGAATTCCAGGTGTTTGGGATTTTGCAGGTATTTTTCAATAAAGATATCTCCATTACCAAATGCAGCAAGTGCTTCATCGTAAGCCGATTTGAAATTTCTTTCTATTGTTTCAGGCTTTTCAACAATGCGCATCCCCCTGCCACCTCCTCCGGCTGAAGCCTTCAAAATAACCGGATATCCGATTTTATCGGCATACTCCCGGGCTGCTTGTGCATCTGTAACCGGGCCATCTGTACCCGGAACCAAAGGCAATCCCGCTTCAATGGCCATTTTCTTTGCTACCGTTTTAAGTCCCATATCTCGAATTAGTTCGGGTGACGGACCAATGAAGTTGATGTTATTGGCAATACAAAGTGCAGCAAAATCAGGGTTTTCAGATAAAAAACCATAACCAGGATGAATCAGATCGACTTCGTGCTCCTTTGCTAAATCTACAATCTTTTGAGGATTCAGGAATATAGGTTTTTCATCATCGGCATCATTTGCATCAATAATTTCATCTGCAAACTTGAGATACAAGGCATCAGGTTCTTTATCGCTCTGAAATACGATTGCACACATGCCCTGTTTATGGGCAGAGCGGATGATACGAATAGCAATCTCACTCCTGTTGGCAATTAATAGTCTTTTCTTCATATTTAATACATTAATATTGATAACTTGATAGTAGCAGGTAGATTATGATTTGTACTGACCACTGACCACTGACCACTAACCACTATAAAGGAATGCTACCGTGTTTACGTTCCGGTTTAGAATATTGTTTATTGGATAAAATTTCGAAAGCAGTGATTAATACGTCCCTTGTTGTTTCAGGATTAATTACTTCATCAATCAATCCGATTTCTTCTGCCTTATATGGATTTGCTATTTCAGCTTTATATTTCTCGGTCAGCATTTTTTCCATTTCAGCCCTATTTTCCGCATTGGCTAATTCATGTTTATTTACAATTTTGATAGCACCAGCCGGACCCATAACGGCAATTTCGGCTGAAGGCCAGGCAAAATTGAAGTCACCGCCTGTATTTTTACTGCTCATCACGATGTAAGCACCACCATAGGCTTTTCGGGTAATAACCGTTATTTTAGGAACAGTAGCCTCACAAAAAGCATAGAGCAATTTAGCTCCGTTTCGAATGATACCATTGTGTTCCTGCTCAATACCCGGTAAGAAGCCCGGAACATCTTCCAGAATAAGCAGAGGAATATTAAATGCGTCACAGAACCTGACAAAGCGGGCGCCTTTGATGCTGGCATTGATATCCAGTGTTCCGGCCATCACTTTGGGCTGATTGGCTACAATACCGATGGTTTTACCATTTAAACGGGCAAATCCAACCAAAATGTTTTGCGCATACCCCTCATGGACTTCAAAGAAACTATCCTTATCGACTAGAATTTTGATGATTTCCTTCATGTCATAAGGACGGTTCGGATCATCCGGGATAATTTTATTCAGGTATTGCTGTCTGCTTTTATAATAGGAAATCTGGTTAGAAACAGGCAGCGATTCGAAATTATTTGAAGGAATATAGGATAGAAGTTTACGTACCAACAAAATTGTATGTTCCTCGTCATCAGAGACAAAATGTGCAACACCACTTTTGTTCGCATGTACATCTCCCCCACCCAATCCGTCTTTGTCAATGTCTTCATTTAGCACTTCCTTCACCACATCCGGTCCGGTTACAAACATATAGGATGTGTTTTTAGTCATGAAGATAAAATCAGTAAGTGCGGGTGAATATACCGCCCCGCCTGCAGCAGGTCCCAGTATTACAGATATTTGGGGTACAATACCCGATGACCGGACATTATTATTGAAGATAGTCGCGTAGGCAGAAAGACTTTTCACACCTTCCTGAATCCGGGCACCTCCCGAGTCCATCAATCCAACGATAGGTGCGCCCAGTTTTAAGGCCATTTCCTGCACTTTGGCTATTTTCATACCATGAGAGAAACCTAATGACCCACCTAAAACAGTAAAGTCCTGCGCATAAGCAAAAACGCTTTTTCCCTGCACAAGACCTCTTCCAACTACCACGCCATCGCCAAAATTCGATTGCCGGCTACTCATGGGTGATTGAGATGGCGACACAAATGCATCAAACTCAAAGAAGGTTCCTTCGTCAAATAACACATTTAATCGCTCTCTTGCCGTTAACTTACCCTTTAAATGCTGCTTGTTTACAGCATTATCCTCCATTTCCTGTAAAGATTTTATTCGCTTTTCGAATATCTCATTTTTGTTCATATTTCAATCGGGTTTAAAACTGCACAAAAATAATATAATTGTGCAAATCTACGCAAATATCCAAAGTAATATAACAACAAACAATAATGACGGCAACATGTTCATTATCCTTAATTTTTTTATTTCTAAAATATTAATGCCTAAACCGATGAGTAAAATTCCTCCGATATTAGTGAGTCCGTGTATGATTTCTGGTGTAAAAAACTGCGAAGCACCCATGGCCAACAGTGTTAACGACCCCTGAAACAGCAATAATGGTATGGCCGATACTGCTACTCCAACACCGAAAGCTGAAGCCAGGATGATGGCCGAAAAGAAGTCCATCAGCGACTTGGTGAATAATAGATCGGATGAAACACCTGTTCCCTCCTGTATGGCACCCAGGATGGTCATAGAACCTATGCAAAACAGCAAAAAGGACGTAATTAATCCTTCTGTAAACTTCTCACTGCCTATTTTTAGTTTTAATTTGAGATAATTACTCATCTTATCGGCTCCAGATTCGAGATTCAACCATTCACCGGTAAGTGAACCCAGCGCCAGACTTACAACCACGATCAGGATATGCTTCAGTTCCCACACCATAGAAACACCGATTGCCAATGTAAAAAGTCCGATTGCCTGGAAATAAATTGTTTTTATTCTTTCCGGCATACTCTTTTTCAGTAATATACCAATCACTCCACCGCCAATCACGGCAAATGTATTAACTATCGTACCAGTCATGTAATAATCAATTAAAATATTTTTGTTTAAACCGCCCGCTAAGATATACATTTTTAATCAGACAGATTTCAAACGGATATTTTTTTCTTACATTTGCAACACCAACCATGACAACAGCATGAATTCATTTTTATACCGCATAGCAACAGCATATTATCATAATCACCGCCATGATTTGAATACTTTTACCTTCGTATTTCCGAATCGGCGGGCCGGATTATTCTTTCAGCAATACTTAGCTGAAATTACTGATATTCCGTTATTTTCTCCTGAAATTACAACCATTGACAACTGTTTTGTACAGGCTTCCGGGTTACAGCTTGCTGATAGACTGAGCATGTTGTTTCGTTTGTATCGTATTTACCAGTCAATCAGTCACTCTGAAGAAAGTTTTGATGCTTTTGTTTTTTGGGGCGAAACCTTGTTGTCCGATTTTAATGAGGTTGACAAATACAGGGTCGATGCAAAACAGCTTTTCACGAACATAACCGAATTAAAAGAAATCGATCAGTTGTTCGATGTTTTTTCTGAAAAGCAGATAGAAGCAATCCGCCATTTCTGGCAACATTTCGAACCGGTTGCCAACAGTAAAGCCCGGGAGCATTTCATGGCAACCTGGGAAATCCTGTATCCGGTATATGCACGATTCAGAGAAGAATTGCTTGAAGAAAATACAGGGTATGAAGGCATGATTGCCCGTCACGTAACCGAAAAATTGGGTCAAAATGAATCTGTTGAATGGTTTGACAATAAAAAGTTTGTTTTCATTGGATTTAACGCGCTGAATCCCTGTGAGAAAGCTCTTATGTTGGCTCTTCAGAAACGTCATCAGGCTGATTTTTACTGGGATTACGAAGCCAATGAACTCAGGGACCCCAACAATCCCGCATCCTTGTTTTATAAAGAAAACACCCTTCGGTTTCAGTCTGAATATGAGATACCTTCAGTAACAGAAAGACTTGAAGACAAAGCATTTGAACTGACCGAGATTCCTTCCAATATCGGACAGGCAAAGCAGATTTATCATATATTAAAGGACTTATATCCCGAAGCACACGAACAAAGCTATTTGAAAACTGCTGTAATCATTCCGGATGAGAACCTTTTATTACCTGTGTTGCATTCAATTCCGGAAACCATTGCCAAGATAAATGTAACAATGGGTTATCCATTGCAACTTACGCCGGTAGCCGGACTGATAGATCATATTTTCGAATTACATAAAAGAAAAAGAACGATTGACGGAGTTTCAAAGTTCTACCACCTAAGTGTTGCCAATATCATTAATCATCAGTTTGTTGTATTGATTTGTGGTGATGTGGTCGGCCTGATTCACGATGAAATGGTGAAAAAGAACCTGATTTATGTTGATGCCAAAACACTGAAACGAAGTGAGTTATTAAACCTGATTTTCAATCCGGATATTGATGCGGAAAATTTACTGCCTTATCTGCTTGAAATAATCCGGAAACTTTATAGTTCATGGAACAGGATACATGATAAAGCTGGTGATTATCAAATGGAGTCGGGCTTTTTATATCAATATTATATCACGATTAACCGGATTTCAGGGATTCTAAAATCACAGGCTTCAGAAGTGAAAATGAAGCTGGAAACACTCATCAGCCTGATCAAACAACTCACCCAGGGAATCAGCATTCCCTTTGTAGGAGAACCTTTGGATGGGTTACAAATTATCGGGGCGTTGGAAACAAGGGGACTTGACTTCGAAAACATCATCATCAGTTCATTTAATGAAGGTATTTTCCCTAAAAAAGGTTATGCTAACAGTTTCATTCCTTATCATTTAAGAAAAGGATTTAATTTACCGACTTACGAACATCAGGACGCGATTACATCGTATAATTTTTACCGGTTGATTCACAGGGCCAGGAAAATACACCTGCTTTTTGATTCCCGCATCGACAATGGAAGTACAGGAGAAGTCAGCCGGTTTTATCAGCAACTGAAATACCATTACAACCTTAATATTAAAGAAAAAAAGATTGCGTATGATGTAAGTATAAAAACACCTGAAGTTATTCGTATCGAGAAGAATAACCAAATCAGGGAAAAACTCAAACCTTTTTTTGATTTATCCGAAGCAGATACCCATCTGTCCGCGAGCAGTATCAACACCTACATCAAATGCCCGTTGCAGTTTTATTTTACTTATATTGAAAAAATTCAACCGGTTGATGAGGTTTCTGAAGACATGGAAATGAACGTTTTCGGGAGCATTTTTCATGAGGTCATGCAAAAACTGTATGATCAATATGCCGGTCGTACTGTTACAACGGAAATTTTAGAAGCTTTAATAAAAAATGAAGTTCATATAAACAGGCTAATCAGTCAGGCGTTTGCTTATCATTATTACAAACAACCAAAGGGAAGTACAGTTGAACTAACAGGTAATAACCTGCTGATTGCAAGGGTTATATTGAAATATGTATGTGGAGTGCTGGAGAATGATAAGTTGAATGCATCATTTGATTATGTTGAAGGTGAAAAAAAATGTAAACAACAACTGCAAACCAAATTTGGTACCGTAAAAATAAAAGGCATCATCGACCGGGTTGATGCAAAAGATGGCGTTGTGAGAATTCTGGATTACAAGACAGGAGCCGGATCGCTGGAATTCAGATCCTGGGATGAATTATTTGCGCATCATCAGGACCCAAAGAAGCAGGCATCACACGTCCTTCAAACTTTCCTGTATGGATTCTTATATAAGAAGGAGTCAAAACACAGTGTCATTATGCCCGGCATAGTTTATACCAAACAAATTTTCAACGAACAGTTTTCAAATCAGATACTTTACAAACCGGCAAAAAACACATCCATTCCGGTTGAAAATTATGCTGATTATGAAACTGAATTTATTTCCGGCTTAAGGACTTGTGTGGAGGAGTTGTTTGACCCTGAAGTTCCTTTTGAGCAGACAAATTCGATTGAGGCATGTACTTACTGTGATTTTAAAACTATATGTAACAGATGACCGATAAAATGAGATCTAATTCAAATCAACAGGGAGGATAAAAAACAAATATTCATCCCTTATTTTGAAATTTCGTCCCTGATTAGGGTATAAAATCCCATTAGAAGAACAATATTCCCGTTTTTTTTTCCTGCTAACGATATATTCTTTTACTTTGTACTCGATTTTTAAAATCACATACTAAAAACAGCCTGAAAATGTTATTATAATATGGCAAAATTCAAAGGAGCAATAGTTGTAAATACCGAAAGATGCAAGGGTTGTGATCTATGCGTGGTTGCATGTCCGACTGATGTGTTGGCCCTATCAAATGATGCAAACACCAAAGGATACAATTTTTCATTCATGGATAATCCGGACTCTTGTATTGGCTGTGCTGCCTGTGCACAGGTTTGTCCGGATGCATGTATAACGGTTTATAAAGTAAGATTATGACAAAGCATAAAGAAGAGGTCACCCTTATGAAAGGCAATGAAGCCATTGCCCACGCAGCCATACGGTGCGGATGTGATGCCTATTTTGGTTACCCGATTACACCACAGTCGGAAATACTGGAAACTTTGATGGAGCAGGAACCCTGGGATACAACAGGCATGATTGTACTACAGGCTGAAAGTGAAGTGGCAGCTATTAACATGGTATATGGAGCTGCCGGTTGTGGTAAAAAAGCCATGACATCATCGTCCAGTCCGGGTGTAAGTTTGAAGCAAGAAGGAATTTCGTATATGGCCGGAGCAGAATTGCCCGGTGTTATCGTGAATGTGATGCGTGGAGGTCCCGGTTTGGGAACCATTCAGCCCAGTCAGGCCGATTATTTTCAATCAGTTAAAGGCGGTGGACACGGAGATTATAAAATGCCGGTACTGGCGCCTGCCTCTGTACAGGAAATGGCAGATTTTACCGTGTTGGCATTCGAACTTGCATTCAAATACCTGACTCCCGCGATGGTGTTGGCCGACGGCATTATTGGCCAGATGATGGAGAAGGTATTACTCCCACCCTATCAGCCCAGATTAGCCGAGGAAGAAATTCGGGCCCGGTATCCCTGGTCAACTTTAGGGAAAACGAAAGACCGCAAGCCAAATTATATTTCTTCGTTAGAATTACAAAGTGAAGAGATGGAACGGATTAACCAACGCTTACAGGCACGATATCGTGACATGGAAGAAAACGAAGTCCGGTTTGAACAAATTGCGTGTGAAGATGCCGATTATGTATTTGTTGCATTCGGAACCATGGCGCGTGTTTGTCAAAAAGCCGTTGAATTAGCCCGTGCCGAAGGAATTAAAGCGGGCTTGATTCGTCCGATAACATTATTTCCTTTTCCCAAGAAGATTATTAAAGAGTTAGCAACCAAAGTTAAAGGCTTTATTTCTATTGAAATGAGCGCCGGTCAGATGGTTGAAGATGTCAGACTTGCCGTATCCGGAAAAGTACCGGTAGAATTTTACGGTCGCATGGGAGGAATCGTTCCTTCTCCGGATGAAGTTCTTCATGCACTAAAAACAAAACTATTATGAATGTATGTGATATCATAAACCCGGAAAATCTCGTATACGAGAAAACAACCGTCATGAATGATGTACCGATGCACTATTGCCCGGGTTGCAGTCATGGTGTGGTACATAAAATTTTGGGTGAAATTATCCAGGAAATGGATATTCAGGATAAAACGATTGGTGTGGCTCCGGTAGGTTGTGCCGTTTTCGCCTATAAATATCTTGATATAGACTGGCAACAGGCCGCCCATGGAAGAGCGCCGGCGGTGGCAACAGCCATTAAAAGGCTACTTCCCGATCGTTATGTGTTTACTTACCAGGGAGATGGAGATTTGGCTGCCATTGGCACTGCGGAAACCATACATGCCTGTAACCGGGGAGAAAATATCGCCATCATTTACATCAACAATGGAATTTATGGTATGACAGGCGGACAAATGGCCCCTACTACCTTAATCGGTATGAAATCAACCACCTCTCCCAAGGGAAGAGAATTGCCGACTGGCGGTCATCCGCTCGACATGTCGAAACTGCTTGCCCAGTTGGATGGCGTTTGCTATGTGACCCGACAAAGCGTGCATACCGTTGCCGCTGTAAGAAAAGCCAAAAAGGCCATTCAAAAAGCGCTGGAGAATTCCATGCAAAACAAGGGAACTTCCATCGTTGAAGTTGTATCGACCTGTAGTTCAGGATGGAGAATGACACCGGCAGAATCAAACGACTGGATGGTAGAAAATATGTTTCCAATGTATCCTTTGGGAGATTTGAAAGACGTTTAGTTAGTGGTTAGTGGTTAGTGGATAGTGGTTAGTGGTTAATTAACCGGAACCAACACAATTACAAATTAATTTAATGAAATTAAAATGACAGAAGAAATCATTATAGCCGGATTTGGCGGACAAGGTGTACTATCCATGGGAAAAATCCTGGCATATTCGGGATTGGTACAGGGAAAAGAAGTCAGCTGGATGCCCTCTTATGGTCCTGAACAGCGCGGAGGTACAGCCAATGTCACCGTGATACTCAGCGACGAAAGAATCAGTTCGCCGGTACTAAATACTTACGACACCGCCATTGTCCTCAATCAGCCCTCTCTCGACAGGTTCGAAAAGCTTGTAAAACCGGGAGGAACATTGATTTTCGATGGAAACGGGATGAAAACATTCCCGGTCAGGAAAGACATCAATATTTACAGAATAGATGCTACCGAATATGCCTATGCCAATAACGCAACCAAGACCATCAATATGATTATTCTGGGTGGATTGTTGAAAGTAAGGCCGATAGTTGAAATTCAAAACGTATTATCCGGACTGAAAAAGACATTGCCATCGAGGCACCATCATTTGTTACCCATGAATGAAAAAGCCATTCATGCCGGTATGGATTTGATTACCGCGTTTTAGTCATTTTTACAACTGTCCAGTTGTTTTTCTCTTTATAAGAATCCAGTTTAAAGTGATACTTAGCAGCTTCCTGCTCGATTACCGGAATATCTTCGACATAGAAACCACTCATATACAACGCGTCGCCTGCACCCAAACAGGCGGCGTATTTTTTTATATCATTCAATAAAATATTGCGGTTGATATTGGCGATGATGATATGAAAAGATTTTCCCAATAAAGAATCCGCATCACCAAGCAGCACTTCAATTTCAGGTACGTTGTTTTTATGAATATTCTCGATTGAATTTTCGACACACCAGGTGTCAATATCGATTGCAGTCACATGCTTAGCACCTTTCATAGCAGCCAGTATTGCTAAAACAGCTGTACCACATCCCATGTCAAGAACCGTCTTCCCATGCAGGTCCATCTGCAGGATTTCACCAATCATCAGGCTGGTAGTTTCATGATGTCCTGTTCCGAATGACATTTTGGGATCTATCACGATATCGTACTTCGCGACAGGTAGATTCTTATGAAATGAGCTGTGAATCAAACATTCATCCCCAATAATAATCGGTTCGAAGAAATGTTTTTCCCATTCCTCGTTCCAGTTGACCTGTTCAATCTCACGGGATTCAAACTGAATACGCTCAGCATATTCAAAACCATTCAGCAGATTTGAAAAATCAGTTTCATTGAAAGAACGCTGATCAATAAAGGCAGTAAGACCCTCCTCCGTTCTTTCAAAACTTTCAAATCCGATTTTGCCAAGTTCAGCAGCCAATAAATCGGCAACATAGTCTTCATCAGGTAAAAAATTCAGTTTAAATTCGAGATAATTCATGGTTATTCCATTTAATTATTAGTTTTGCATACAAAAGTACGCTAATTTGTTTAATAAGTTTCTGGTAATAATATTTTTTGCGTTTAATAAGTTGCATTATTTTGCTAAGCCGCGCAGCGGCGAGATGATTCATAACCGTAGGTGTAGCGAAGCGTAACCTACGGAATAAAGACTATAAAAAATGGTAAGCAGCCCTGCAAGGGCTGGATTATTAATTGTAAGTCTATCACATCCCGCCCTTGCAGGGCTATAGCTTCAGGAGTGTATCTAATACCGTAAGCTGCGGCTAACGCCTTGCATACGGTCATGAATCATCTCGCCGCTGCGCGGCTTTTTTGAAGAATTTAACTCCTGATTCGCATTTTACCAAACAACAATGTAGATAAATTAGATTAATCCATTTTTTAACGCATATTGGTATAATTATTGATATATTCTTTATGCTGAACAGTCAGCTAACAAACATTAAAAAATAAGACATTCAAACTATAAGGGAGGGGAACATTATGAAAACAACTATTTCAATCTTCGTATTATTGATCAGCATGGTCATGTACCTGCCGGCTCAGGATATAGTTGACGATATTTACTTTAAGCCCAGTGATGCCAATAAGGTGCTGACAACTGAGAAAATCAAATCAGCAAAGCCTAATTACAAGAACGGGGCTAAGGAAATCATTTACATTGACACCAAAAAGAATAAATCGCTGATTATTGACAAAGATACCGTTTATCTGTTGTCAGAAATGAATGACAGCATTGCGTTAGCCGAAGAAACAGATTCAATTGCTGAAGACGGATATTATCTGAATGATTTCAATGGAAGTAAAACTGAATATGAATATGCCGAACGCATTCGCAGGTTCCACAACCCAAAATACACCATTCATATTTCAGACCCTCAATATACTGATATTTATTTTCTGGATGACAATTACTGGAATGTTTACGTTGACGGCTCTTATGCCTGGGTAACCCCAACGTGGACCAACCCGTTTTGGGATAATTATTTCTGGAGACCCTACAGCTACAATAGCTGGTATTGGAGAAATAGTTGGTATGGAAGTCCCTATGCTTATTATAACAGCTGGAATTATGGTTATCCCTGGAACTACGGATATTATGATGGTTACTATGGTGGATATTACGGAGGATACTATGGTGGTTGGGGAGGTCACTATTATCCCGGTTATTACGGCGGTTGGGGATATCCCTATTATAGTGGATATTATCACTGGAATCACTATCCTTACTGGGGTAATACGATTACAACATCCCGTAACCAAAATTACAACGAGGCGAACCGCAGAAAAGAATACTACAGTGGTAACATAACCAGAGGATCAGGTAGTAGCAGTGTAAACACCCGGATTGCAGGCGGAAGTTACAGTCCGGCAGTCAGCAGAGGCGCTGTTGTAGCAAATGAAAGACAAAGAATAGCAAGCGAATCCGGCGGTGCTGTCAACCGGGCAACCGATTCCAGAAGTGCAATCAGAAACACCTCTAATGTCAATACCCTTACCCGGACAAGCAATACGATTCGCAACAGCGGTATTGATACACGTACCAGGACAGTAAACAATGTTGATTTATATAGCAGAGACAGTAGAACACCTGCAACCATCATCAGGGATAACAATTCAGTTTCACGAGGCAATACGGAGGCTGTTGTGAACAGAAGTACGCGAACAACAACACGTACTGCACCTGTAACGACAACGAACAGAAGTACACAAGCAACCACATATAACCGAAATAGTTCCACTGTAAGAACTGGTACAGGTACATCCACAACAACCAGAAGCACCTATACCCCATCGAGAAGTGAAAACTATTCATCTCCTTCTGTGTCAACACCGTCTGTACGTTCTTCATCCAGTTCATCCAGATCACAATCTTACAGTACGCCATCGTATAGTAGTCCAAGTACAACTACCCGTTCAAGTTCAAGCTCAGGATCTTCCTATTCAGGCTCCAGCTCATCGGGCGGTTCAAGGAGCTCAGGTGGCAGCAGTGGCGGAAGAAGATAAAGATTCGACCGGTTTAAGGTATAAAAAATTAGTAACTTATTCATATATTAAACATTATGAAACGGATATTATCAATCATTGCCGTAGCATTAACAACTACCGGCATCGCGATAGGACAGTCAGAATTTGATGCACTCAAATTCATACAACCCGAGATAAACGGAACAGCACGTTACACTTCCATGGCAGGAGCCTTTGGTGCATTGGGCGGAGATCCATCTGCAATTAAGGATAATCCGGCCGGTTTGGGTATTTACAGAAAATCAGAGTTGACGGCCACCCTGGGTATCAATACCCAGGAAACCACTTCAAACTGGAGAAACGGCAATACCACGATAGAAGGATTATACAGCCCTGTCTTCAATAATTTATCTTATGTGTTAGCCATTCCGGTTTCATCCTACTCTGGTACAAATCTGGTACATTCCAATTTCTCATTTGCCTTTAACAGGTTAAAAAACTTCGACAGAAGTACCAGAGTAAACGGAGGAAGCGGCTCGTCATCTTCTCTTACAGATTATCTGGCCTATTTTTCAGAAGGAATTTCAGGATATGATTTATATGAAGCAAGTGGCTATGATCCTTATGGCAACATATACATACCCTGGATGTCGGTGATGGCAGCAAATGCCGGTTTAATCACTGAAGTTGACACCGTAAACAATATTTGGGAATCTGTTTTGTTACCGAATGAAACAGTATCACCCTACTACACTTTACGTGAACAGGGATATTTGAATGAATACGCGTTAAGTTGGTCAGGTAACTTCAACAACAGACTGTTTTTAGGAGCTACGCTTAGCTTTTATGACCTCGAATATCGTTCAGAATCTGAATATAAAGAAACCTTCTCGTTGGATGGATATATGTCTTTACTAAATACATTCAGATCGAATGGAACCGGTGTTGGATTCAAAGCAGGAACAATTTATGCTCCACTTGATCATTTACGTTTAGGATTATCGCTTGAATTACCTACTGTATTTGCCATAAAAGACTTGCATTATGCTGATTTAAAATACGGTTATCAAACCAACAGCGGATTTATCAACGACAAGGAAATGTCACCGGAAGGCGATAATAATTATTTGTTACAGGGACCTTTCAAGTATAGCATAAGCGGGTCCTACATTTTTGGAAATAAAGGAGTTATTGGCATTGAATATACCACCAGTTTAAATTCAGGATCCATGTTCATGGATATGCAGAACAACACAAACTATTACGGACTTGAAAACGACAGCATCAAAGCATTATTCAACAAACAGATGATGCTTAAAATTGGTGGTGAGTACAAACTAACCGATCATTTTTCCCTGCGTGCCGGATATGCATTTGCAAGTCCTGCAACCTCCGACAAATTAGGAAAAGAGTTCAATCCCAACACCATCAGAACCGATGTTGAATACTTTGTCCCCAGCGGAAACACGCAGTATTTAACAGCAGGATTAGGATATCGCGAGTCGAACTGGTATATTGATTTGGCAGTTATGAACAAAGTCTACGTTGAAAAGTTCTACGCCTATAATTCCAGCAAATTAGCACCCGGCCGGGCCAATGTAGCCGGAATGGTAAGCACGAGCAATATTAATGTAATCGGGACTATCGGGTTGAGGTTTTAGCATTATTACATCGCCGATGTACCAACCTTGCATGCCTGATGTACGAACACTACACCGCCGATGTATAACTACTACATCGGCGGTGTAATTTTAGTACAAGGTTGATTCATGAAGCAAAGTCAGGCATCATTATTTGAAACTCAGTCGATACGTAAGTCGAAATCAGTCGATATGCGAGTTAAATTCAGTCGATACACAAGTCAAAATCAGTCGAGATGTGAGTTAAACTCAGTCGTAGAAGATCCAGATTATGGGGCATAATTTCTTATAAGAAGGTCAATCCTATCTTTCGATTCAAACCTTTTTCAAATATCCGAATCAAAGTCGATAGTTGTATATTTCCTTTAGCATTCTCAACTTTTGAAATATAACTCTTTTTTGTCCCGGCTTTTTCCGCCAATTCTTCCTGAGTTAAATTTGCTTGTTTTCTTGCCTCTTTTAGCATTTCACTCACTATAAACATTTGAGCACGTTCCTCGTATTCATTTCGACTTTCTGTTCCTATTTTTCCGTGCTCGAAGTCAATCAGATCGTCAAAATTCGAGATATTTTTGTATTCCTTCATTTTCTTTCATTTTTAGTTTGAAAATAAGCTGTCTTTAATCGCATTGCCCGTTCAATTTCTACTTTTGGAGTTTTTTGGGTTTTCTTCTGAAATCCATTGAAGAGTATCACCAATTGTCCCTGATCAAAACAACAGAAAATCCGGTAGATATTTGATTGATACTCAACACGAATCTCAAATAACCCATCAGAACCTGTCATTGGTGCTAAAAATTTCTCCGGAACTCTATCAACCTGTTTTATCATTTCTAATACATACTTGACCTTTTTTTGACTTTGTTATCCAATGTCTTATAAAACTCAATGAAGTATTCCTCGTAAAATATAATTGTTCTTGCCATTGTCTTTTGTTAACCGCAAAGATAACTATAATTTTTCAAAGTTATCTCTTAAATGAACTTTTTTCTTTCTATTATGCCCCATAACGACCGAGGCGTCGAGTAGACCGGAGGTACTTCCCCTCCAGCCTCTCACAGAACCGTGCTTGATAGTCTCCCATCACACGGCTCTTGTTATACAAATCTATACGTTTTGTCACGAGAATCCAAATTGCCAGTGGTAAAATAAACCCGGGAATTGTATCCGGATTCTCTCTAACCATCTGTAAGCATTACTCAGACTCGTTTTATAACGCTTGTGCCGTTTTAGTGCCTACCAAACTAACTTCACTCGAAGCAGTTGAAACACCGGATTTAATGCTGAAATCCTGAACCGACCATAGTAATTTATCCATCCACGGATGTAGTTCACTTGCGTTCAACACCTATATCCATACCTTTGAGTAATCGTGTTACACCTTTTCCTAAACGCTCAGCACCATAGCTCTTTAGTAGAGCACCTTCAGGTGGTTTGCCTCCTCTGCCTGTACAGCGAAGGCGGTGGGTCAACTTTCAAATGTTTCCACCATCTTAGTTACAGCATGCAGAACGGTTATTTGCCGATGTTCTGCTTCTCGGCACACTATGGACTTGGGCGGTTTGCGGGAGCATTCGCTGTCGAACCGCTACAAAATTGAAAGCGGGGGTAAAGCCTCCTAAGTGCAATACTCCCGCCAATGCGCATAGGCGTGTGTTATGGGCTATGTGTTTATCTTTTATTTGTATTGAGAAATTTTTGATTCAAATAAAATAACTGAGCCTTTATCATGACCCAGAAATAGAACTTTTTCGTCCATAATTATAGCCGATATATTATATATTTTATGTTTTTCAATATCATTATAACCTCCATATGTTTCTTTTAGATTATCAGATGGTAAATACTTTATTGGTGGTTCATAATCAAAAGCTGCTATCCAAGGATGAAAAACGCCATTATAACCAAAATTGAAACCTAGAAAAACATCATTATTCTTACCATCAAAAATTGGATTAACAAAGGTTAGTATCTGAAAACCCTGAAATTTTTTATTGTTAAAAATTGAATCAAAACGGATACTACATCTTATTTGAATATTATGAAATCTATTATTGTGGATTTTATTGTCTTTTGGATTAAATATGATTGTTTTATGTGATAATACGATGCTATCTTTATTATTTTTAAGTGGATTTGGGTAAGTGTTAGCAATCAAATTATCTTCTTTCTCTTCGTTATAATTAAGTTCATAATAATCCCAATTCGATTCTTTATAAATAGTGCTATCTGGTATAGTAATCCAATTTCTAGTTTTGTCATCTTGATATGAAACTTTTATTGATTTTATAGTGACTTTGCTATCCCAAGCATGAAAGCCAAAAGATCCTTTCTCAAAATTAGGAATATCTCCATCATGAGGATTCTCTCTAAATATCATTAATCCAATAAAAAATGTAGCACAAAAGGTCAAATAAACCATTGAAATGTTTAGTAATGAATTAAATTCAGCAATACGATTATTCTCTTTATTCTTTAGATTTTGAAAAAAACTAAATATAATTACAATTGCTGGCAAACTAAAAATAAATTTTAAAAGATTTTTATATAAATCTTTTATACCGAAGTTGTTTATATGTGGAAAAATAAATGATGCTATTGCAATAATTGAAATGGAAATCAACACAATCTTTATAAATTCAAATGGATACTTTTTCCAATTATAAAGTACCCTATCAATAAACGGTTTTATGTGAATTAAAATTCTTTTATATGTTTTGCATATCCATCTAAATATTCTACCGATAAGTATCTTCATTTTAATTACTTTTTAAAATTAAAACATGCAATTTCTTGATTAATAGATAGGAGGTAATGGTCTACTTAATATTTGATTTCTATATTCAGAAATACTTTTAGGAATGCTTTCCCCCGCAATATAAGCTGTAAATGTTTTCCATCGTGAAGTAATTCGCTTATGTCTTGAAATAGATAATCCGTTATTATTCTGACTTACAGAATTGGTATTTAAATAGTAATCAGCCCCAACTCCGGCATAAAACACTGCTTCATCAAAATCTACTCCCTTGTCTGTAACATTACTTTGAATTAATCTTATTTCACATGAAATAAAAATTGCCTCAAAGTCTTTCGGAAGTTTATATCTATATACAGGCCATTGCTTTTTCCACCAATGAATCAATTTTCCGTGATTGTAATCATAACTGACTCCTCCACCATTAAAAGTTTCCGAATGATTTTTTAATGTTTCCCCTGTGTCATTGAAATTCTGTTCTAAAAAATATTTTGCTTCAATGTTTTTTGAAACATTTTCTGCCAATATCCATTTATTATCTGAATAAATATACATGAAATGATTGCGTATTTGAAATCTAACATTCTTAACAGGTGATCCATCTTTAGCTTCAAAGATTTGACCCCACGAAGACAATGCCTTATTTACACCACAATTCATCCAGTCTTTTGGTCTTGCACCCTTACACCAATCGAAACTATTTGAAATAGGTATATTCCCCTCATGTTTTCCCCATATGTTATAGTTTGGATTATCGTCTCTATATGGTTCTCCCATATGATCATAAACAATCTGATCAACAATTTTATTCGAATCTATATTTCTGGAGCTTATGCTTCCATTAAATAAGCACCATAGAATAAATAATGAGCAAATTCCTAAAATAGTAACAATATTTTTTTTCATAACATTTAATTTTAGACGTTAATAAATATATGTTTTCAATTGTCGATTAATACAACTGTTTTTTTTTTACACTTGCCCCTAACTGGAGTCTGCGCAACAACTCCCAAATTTTTCCAAAAGTAGTAAAATATTCATTTCACAGCATTATACAAGGCTGAATATTTAACTTTCTGTTATTGTGAAAGAAAACTGGTATTGAGATTTCTATGTCACAGTATGGCTTAAA
>JAYFPG010000060.1:0-18353 GCA_034928085.1 Paludibacter sp. | reverse complement strand
TAATCCTCCCAGCAGGGAAATCAGGAACCACCAGTAATGTTGAAGAAATGCGTATGTTGTCATAATGATTTATTTAAAGTTGTTAAAATATCCCGGTTTTCGAACGCATGTAGAGACGCGATTAATCGCGTCTCTACGTTTTTCGTTTCCCGTTATTCGCCCGGTCCCTTCTGAATTTGTTTCACCATAATCCTGATTTCGGCAATCAGCAGGGCAGTAAAGAGGGCTAAGAAAAGGAAGAAAGTCAACTGCACCGACCCGGTTGAAACACTTGATACCGCAGCCTGTACCGGCAACACATCCTGAATAGCCCAGGGCTGACGACCTACTTCGGCCACAACCCAACCCAATTGAGTTGCCAGATAACCCAATGGAATCGTAAACAACGAACCCCACAAGAGCCAGCGCACATTTTCAAGTTTCTTTTTCCAGTGGAAGAACCATACCGCCATGAAAATAACCAGAAACAACATGCCCAGCGCAACCATGATGTGGAAAGAATAGAATACCAGTGCCACATTGGGTATCAAATCAGCAGGTTTTTCGAGATATCCATATCCGAAGTTTTTAAAGTTTTCATCGAGCACTGCCTTGTGCACAACAGCCAGTGAATCATTTCCGGCAGTTTTAGCTTCGCGGTAGTCATTAAACGCCTGAAGTGCTATTTTACCACTTGCCTGTTTTTCCGCGAATGACGGCACCACCGTTCCATCAGATAAAGTATACCCACCGATGATATCTTTAATACCGGGGACAAAAGCATCTGCATCACGGTAACCGAGTAAGGATAAAAGTTTTGGTATCGGCACATCCATTTTCACAATGAAGGTTTCCTCGTCGTTATCGTATTGTTTTTCCGGGTTCAGCAAACCCATTGCCACGATATTTGCACCTTCCTTCCCTTCGTAAAGACCTTCCATGGCAGCCAGCTTCATGGGTTGTTTTTGTGCCACATGATAGGCAGAACCATCGCCGGTGGCAATAATCAGAATTGAAGATACAACCCCGAAAATCGCTCCGATTTTAATGCTACGCAGGGCAAAGTCGAGTTCACGTTTTTTCAGTATAAACCAGGCGCTTACCCCTACGACAAATAAAGCTCCAAGCACCCAGCCCGACAACACTGTATGCGCAAATTTATTCAGAGCGATTGGAGAAAGTAAAATTGCCCAGAAATCGACCATTTCATTACGGGCGGTATCGGGATTAAACTCCATGCCTATTGGATATTGCATCCAGGCATTAGCCACCAAAATCCAGAGTGCAGAAAAAGTAGCACCCAGCATCACCAGCCAGGTCGAAGCTAAGTGGAAACCCCTGCTCACCTTTTTCCATCCGAAAAACATGATGGAGATGAAAGTCGCCTCTAAAAAGAAGGCCAGCATCCCTTCGATTGCTAATGGCGCACCAAAGATATCGCCCACAAACCAGCTGTAATTCGACCAGTTGGTGCCGAACTGAAACTCAAGAATGATACCTGTAGCTACCCCGCAGGCAAAGTTAACCCCGAATAAGGTCATCCAGAATTTGGTAGCTTTTTTCCATTCCTCTTTCCCTGTCTTATAGTACAAAGTTTCCATGATTGCCATCACAATGCCCACACCAAGTGTCAGCGGAACAAATATCCAGTGATACATAGCAGTCAGTGCAAACTGTCCTCTCGACCAGTTAATTAATGATACATCTAATAATTCCATAAGTAATATTGATATTAGTGTTAAGATAACGATTGATAGATTTTTTATTTATTTGAACGGTCAATTAGTTCATTCGTAACGTGATTGCCTCTCTCAGCATCGGTATCGAAATTTTGCTTAAGCTGATTTGGGAAGAAGAAGACCTTGAGGATTCCGAACATGATAAAAAGTTTAACTATCACGATGAGCCAGAGCTTTTTACCAACGGTCATATTTGAAAAGCCTTCGCGGTAAAAATGATATAGTTTTTTAAACATGGTTTTTAAATTTAATGTCTACAGACAACAGTCAATTAAACAATTTTTTTGTAATGATTACAACTCCACAAAAATAAAGATTTTTTTGATAAAAGAAACCTTTATTGTAAAAAAAGAGGAATAACCACATCATAAAATGCGGTTATTCCTCTTTTTCAGAAATTAAGATAACACTCTTATTTGCCCGATACTGGTGTATTCAGCTTTGTTTGGGCAAATTCAAGCACCCCTTGCATGTGTTTTCGCATCACTTTTACAGCTTTTTCAGCATTCCGATTACGAATGGCATCAAGCATGGCTATATGCTCCTCGACAACGGTTTTGCTGGGAGCACAAAATCTCTCCTTATTATATACATGCAGTATGTCTGGCGTAATAATCAACAGCATTGCCTTAACAACGGGATTGTGACTTGCTTCTGCAATTGCCCTGTGAAAAGCAAAATCATAGCTCACTCTTTCTTCTGAATCCCAATACTTCACAAAGTTATCGTGTGCTTTCTCAATCATGACTAAATCATCTTTGGTTCTTCTTTGTGCACACATGCTGATGGCGTTTTCTTCAAGCATGATTCGTGTTTCGACCAATGAAAAAAAATCGTAGTCCTGCAAATTAAGTACATCCTTTATCAAACCATCCAGCGCGGTAATATCCAGCCGGTTAATGACTGATCCGCTCTGAGGCAAGGTCTTGATAATCCCGTAAAATTCCAGTTTATGCAAAGCCTCCCGAACCTGAGCCCTTCCAAAACCAAAATCAGCAGCCATTTTCCTTTCGGCTGGCAATCTGTCGCCAGGTTTTAGTATACCTGAATTTATTAATTCTTTAATTTTAGTGATAACCTGATCAGATGCATTTACACTGTTCTTCTGTATTACTTGTATATCGAAACCGTTCACTTTATAATATTTTTACAGCACGTATAAGTAGATTTTATCACCTGCAAAATTAATTGCATTCGACCAACTTACAAAATATTATTTCAATTAATTAAAATTTCCACCTTAACCCCACATTTCCATGTATTCCGGGCTGCACCAATCCGCCATAATCAACATAATTTTCATTGAGCAGATTATTGATGTCAACATAAATCATCAATCCTGATTTTTCTCTGGCAATGCGGCAACCGGCAAGCAGGTAGGGACTGTAACCGGTTAACACATTCGTATCAAAATCAATGTAACTGCCGGCCCTGTCATGATAGGCAGCATTCCAGCTTACAGTCACATTTTTCAGCAACTGATGGTGCAACCTGAAAACCAACTGATGTTTCAGATAATCAAGCGCATATTTGGAATCGTAACCATTTGCATGCTTATCGGTATGTATAAATGAATATGCCAGGTAGATATTCTTAAGAAATGAATTTGAAAAATAATATCCGGCCGAAACATTGAGCCCAGAAGTGTTGAGTTCTGTCTGGTTTATACTTTCCCATTTATCCTGATCAGAATAACGTACCCAGTCGATGATATTATTCCCCCTCCGAAAAAACCCTCCGGCCTGTAAATTAAATCTGCTATCCACGTATTTTACTCCGGCTTCTGATGTAAACGAGCTTTCAGGTTTTATGTCGGGATTAGCATTGTGAGTAGAATTCTGATAATACAAATCTGTAAAAGTTGGTAATCTCGACGCTGTATTTACAGACGTGTAAACCGTCCAGTGCTGGTTTGGCACATAACTCAGATCGGCACCCCAATGGTGTTTTAAACCATACTTGCGGGTATGTGAAAAAGAAGTCCCGGCTGAGAAATAAAAAGCACCCAACCCTTTTGAATAATCAAAATAAGCTGTATTAAGCACCCGGTCGGCTTCTTTGTTAAACTTTTTATTCATTCCTTTTTCATAATGATTTACCGGGTGCTTCAAGGTATCCGCAATCACATTGCCCAACACCGTACTGTAAATATGATCATATCGTGAAGAAACACCTGCATCAATTTTACCGAACCTGCCGGCATATTCAAGATGCAGGGAACCTCCCGCGACATCAGTCAGGTGATAATTATGATCGGCATACCATGGTTCTATATTTTGAAAATCACGAAATAGCTCGAACCGGTCATAATGTCTTCTGTATTGGACATCTGTAGCAACATATAGTTTGTTTATCTGTTTCTCCCAACTCAACGAGGCGAACTGGGTACGGGTATGTTCGAACTGATTCGGATATTTCTGCGTGTAAAAACTGTTTGCTCCGAATGACTTTTGCTGATAACCCGCCTGTAAATCAAATTTACCAACATTCACAGGTGTGAAACGGGTATGGGAAAATAAGTTCAGGATATCATAATCAGTATTTTGAATATACCCTTTGCTTGACTGATGGGATGCAGAAGTGAAGTGACTCAGCTTCTTATTGGAACCTCCCAGGGTTAGCTTTTGGGTATAAGTGCCAAAGGAACCGGCAGTAGCACCCACCTCAACAGTTGCTTTTCTTTGGGGATTCGTTACGATGTTGATTGCACCCGAAAAAGCCTGACTCCCATATCTTCTCGCGGCACTTCCCTGCAACACTTCAATGCTTTCGATTTCGGAAAGTTCAACCGGAATGTTGAGATTGTGGTGCCCGGTTTGCTGGTCCGTGATATTCACTCCGTTGAGCAACACCAGCACCTGATCGAAGGAACCACCCCGGATGGATAAGTCGGCCTGAGTTCCTCCGGTACTCCGTTGACGCACATCAACCCCGGGAATCGTTTTCATGAATGCATCCATGCTTTGTGCCGGCATCTGCTTAATTTCGGTTGCCGAAAGCGATTGCAACACCTTTCCTGTTCCGGAGAACCGCCGTTGACGGGCAGCATCAACCTGTAACTCAGTTAACTCAACCACAGTAGAATCGTTCAATACCATTCCTGAAATTTGACTGACCAGTGTAAAAAGAAAAAATAAAATTAAAACATGTTTGTTCATCTTTATAAAATAAAAAACGGTTAAAACAGCCTAAACTGCTCTAACCGTCTGGTTAATACAATATATATACATCAAACCCACCGCCTCAGCATATTGTGACGCAGGAACTGATATAATTTCTGTTGTGAATAAAAAGTCTGTTGATAGTAATTCAGGGTCTTGTTCCGAATCAAATGCTTCATCAGGCTGCTCTGTAAAGATCCTATCCAATCTTTCGAAACCACGGAACAGGGTTTGTCCTGCCATCGCAACTCTCAGGTTACCAATGGAGATTGTTTTACCCAGACTGGCAAATACAGCATAAGCCTTACGTGTCCAACGACGGAAACGAACTATCTTAGCGATATTTGTATCCTTAAAAAACATCAGTTTATTTTCTGATAAAAGTCATTCTGTTTAACCTGCCCACCCATACATCAGAGAAAAAACTGGTATTGTTTCGTCCCCCTAACAAATAGATATAATGATTGGCTGTATCGTGAATAACCGACTGATAACTTCTTGGCTGATATGTGATCACGTGTTCAGTGTCAACTATGACATTGTAAATACTATCAGTATTTCTCCAGGTCATCCCTTCGTCAATAGACTCCTTATATCCTTTACCAACGATATTGAAATCTTCATCCATTCCTCCGAATAACAACAACTTATTGTCATAATGAATCAACGATGCACCCGAAAGAGCTGTTAGGTCAGGTTTATCTTTAGAAAAATCAACCCATTTATATTTGTTATTAATTTCTTTCTGCACACTCCATTTGGATGAAAGTAATGTGCTATCTGATGCATTACCACCAAGTATTAACCCTTTAGGTTTATTTGTTCTTGAACTGAATGCCAGTGCTGCATAATCCACAATCGGGAATTTGGATGGAATTGTATCACCAATTTGCCACGTTAATCCATCCTGAGTAGTCGCAAAATAATATTTCATATTTGCATCCTGTTTGAAAAGACCCCATAGCTGGTTATCTAAAACAAAATACAAATTCTCAATCGAATAACCTGCAACACCCGGATTTGCTCCTGTCCAGCTTACTCCATCTGACGAACTGTAAATCAAACCTTTCTCGTTGACAAGATAGAGTTTATTATTGAATGCGGTTATCGACTGAAGTATAACATTCGGAGGCAAGCCGGCAACAGGAGTATTAACCCAATTAACGCCATTTCCGGAGATATAGAGGTTGTTTGTAAGACCGGAACTGACATAAAACAAATACTTCCCGTCGAAGAACACACCTTTTTGTACACTGGCGACATAGGTATAAATTTGATCAACAGTTTTTTGCCAGACATATAATTCCGGTTGAATCTGGTGAACATTAACCTTAATTCCGTATGAACAGGAATCCTTTCCGTTTTGTGCTATATTCACCACTCTTAATACCCGGGTAAAATCAATCGTATCTTTTCCGGTCAGAAGCATCGTATCCAAACCGGTATTGAGTGTATCTCTCATAATCAGATACGCGAATGAAGAACTCTTAAAAGAAAATGTAGGGAATACACTGTCAATTCGTGTCTGATAAGGCAAAGAATCGAGATTGACAATAACAGAATCCAGCAGGACTGAGTCATATATCAATGAAAACGCGGCACTCTCCAAATTGGGAATACTATCATTCTTTGAGAATTTTAGTGATACAAAATACGGATTGTCAGACAGTTCTGTTTCTTCATCATCCCACAAACAGGAACTAAGCACACTGATGGTTACGATGAATATCAGAAACCTGTAAAAGTAATTCTTCATATTATTTTTGAAATTTTGAAAGGCAAAAGTAATAACAAAATACCTGTTAATCATCCCTTTCTCCGAATATTTATATTTTTTAAATCTTATGGAAGATTTACAGGCTCAATTCAACGGTAACCGGACAGTGGTCGGAATGCACTGCATCCACTAAAATCTCCGCATTTTTCAACCGGTTCCTGAGCGGTTCACTCACCCAATGATAATCGATACGCCAGCCGGCATTCCTGAAACGGGCGCCTCCACGGTAGCTCCACCAACTGTATTTCTCCGGACTTGCATCAAAAACCCGGAATGAATCAATCATGCCGGTAGCTTCATACCGGTCGAGCCATTCACGTTCTTCGGGCAGGAATCCGGAAACCCCGATTTGCCGTTCCGGATGATTAATGTCAATGGGCTTGTGACAGATATTGTAATCTCCGCAGACCACCAGATTGGGTCTTGTCTTTCTCAATTCGGTAATAAAAGGCAAAAAAGCTTCCAGAAAATCCATCTTGAAAGCCTGTCGTTCATCGCCGGATGAACCGGAAGGTATATACACGCTGATGACCGACAAATCGCCAAAGTCGGCTCTGATTACACGACCTTCTGCATCATATCGCGGATGATTCATACCGATTACCACGTTATCAGGAGCCACTTTGGTCAAAATAGCAACCCCGCTGTATCCTTTTTTCTCAGCTGAATGCAAATAGCTTGTATATCCCATCTCGGCAAACAACATGGTATCCACCTGATCGGGCTGTGCTTTAGTTTCCTGCAGGCACAACACGTCCGGATCTGCTTCTTTGAGCCACCCCGCGAAATCTTTCGTGAGCGCTGCCCGTATCCCGTTTACGTTATAAGAAATTATTTTCATCTTTTATTTCGTTTTTAAACCACAAAAGGCACAAAAGGAATAATTTAAAATTAAAAATTAAGAGCGTGGGATAAATCCTTGAATTTTTAATCCTTTGAATTTTTTAAACTCTTAAACCAAAAACTAACCACTAACCACTATTATAAATTCGCTTTCTTCACCATTTGGTACAGGTTAGAAGCAAACACGAAATTATTCAACTCTTCATTATCAACATGAAAAATATCATTTTTGTTCCCTTCCCAGGCTTTTTCTCCCTTATTTATAAAGATTATGTGCTCGCCTATTTCCATTACCGAATTCATATCGTGGGAATTGATGATGGTAGTAATATTAAATTCCCGTGTGATTTCACTGATCAGCTGATCGATAATCAAGGATGTTTTCGGATCCAGTCCTGAGTTTGGTTCATCACAAAAAAGATATTTGGGTTGCAGGGCTATCGCGCGCGCGATGGCCACCCTTTTCTGCATCCCCCCACTGATCTCGGAAGGAGCCAGCTGATAGGAATGCTCCGGCAGATTTACCCGGCGCAGACAGGTAATTGCCCTTTCCTTCATTTCTTCTTTTGTTGTTTTAGCAAACATCTCCAGCGGATACATTACATTTTCGAGCACACTAAGGGAATCGAACAAAGCGGAACCCTGAAATAGCATACCCACCTCCCGGCGCAACCGGCGAATATCACTCATGCGCATATCCGGCAAATTACGACCATCGTATTCAATCCGTCCCTTGTCAATCCGGTGCAGGCCAATGATACTTTTCATCAGTACCGTCTTGCCGGAACCGCTCGCCCCGATAATCATGTTGGTCTTACCCGCTTCGAATACCGCCGAAACGTTTTTCAACACATGATTGTCGCCGAAGATTTTATCTACGTTTGTAACTGTTATCATTCGTTATATATAAAAATATCTGTTGTTTGCGGTAGAGACGCCCTAATAGGGCGTCTCTACGTTAGATCGTTAATTCAACATGACGTTTGTAATCAACAAATTGAAAAACAAAATCAGGATGCTGCTGTTAACCACCGCGTTGGTACTGGCTTTCCCCACATCAAGCGCTCCCCCGTAAGCATAATACCCATAATAGGCGGCAACCGACGCGATTAAAAACGCGAACACCAGCGACTTGACCAATGAATAAAACACGTAGTACGGGATAAACGCGTATTGTATCCCGAGCAGGTAATCCGCCGTCGTTATGATATCACTGAATACTCCCACTAAATAACCGCCGACTAATCCGATACCCATGCTGAAAATAACCAGGAAAGGCATCATGAAGACAAAAGCCACAATTTTAGGTAGGATGAGGTAATTGGCCGAGTTAACACCCATTATTTCAAGCGCATCGATTTGCTCGGTAATGCGCATGGTGCCAATTTCAGAGGCGATATTCGACCCTATTTTACCCGCGAGAATCAAGCACAGGATGGTCGATGAGAATTCGAGCAGCAGGGTGTCACGTGTCACCAGACCTGTACTGTAAGTGGGCAGCATGGGGTTTTCCGTATTCAGCTTGGTTTGTATCGTCATGATAGCCCCTATGAATACTGAAATAATAATCACGATAGGTAAGGATTGCAATCCCAGTTTTTCCAGTTCTTTCGGAAGCTGTCGGAAAAACATGCGCCACCGGTCGGGCAAGACCATTACCCGCTTCATGAGTAAAATATATTTTCCGGTATCCTGAAAAATATTCATTGTTTCTGAATTTGTAAGGTTATTGTATAAAAGAATGCAAATATACTGTTTTTGAGTTTATTTTCAGCCAGTATTCAACAGGATATTTAAAAACAAAGAGAGAGAAATCCGGATTTCCAAATTTCTCTCTCTTGTTTTCCTGATCGCGGATAAATTATACGCGTCTTTCTTTGATTCTGGCTTTTTTACCGGTAAGTGCACGTAAATAGTACAGTTTAGCACGGCGTACTTTACCGAATTTATTCACGGTAATCTTGTCAATAAAAGGAGAATCCATCGGGAAGATACGCTCAACCCCTACGTTTCCTGACATTTTGCGAACCGTAAAACGTTTGTTTCCCTGATGACCTGATACTTTGATTACATCACCGCGGAATTCCTGAATACGCTCTTTGTTACCTTCTTTGATACGATAAGCAACAGTAACAGTATCACCGGCTTTGAATGAAGGGTGATTGGTTTCAACCAGAAACGCCTGTTCAGCAACTTTAATTAAATCCATTGTTCTTAATTTTGATATGAAATCTTTCACGCAATATTCACAGTTCTCACTTAGCTGTCAGAGATTGGGCAAAAAATCGGACTGCAAAGGTAAAACTTTTTTCGGAATATGCAAAAGGGAGGGGAGAAAACTTATCGCAATCGTGATTAGTGAGAGCTTCAGGAGCGGAGAAGCGAACGTGGAAAACGGAGAGGAATAGTGAATAACTAATAGCGAATAGTGAAACACCTCACTGATTTCAAGAAAATCAACGGGATAACACAAAAAACAAAATATTACCTCGGCGATTACGAAGAAGAGACCGATTATCTTGGAAATATTAAGAAAATCCATTACCTTAGCGGCGGTGCTATACTCATCAATACCAACGGTGTAGAGACACTGTATTATGGTTATGCTGATTATCAGGGAAACCTGATAGCTCTTGCCAATGAAGCAGGAGCAGTGGTAGAACGCTACGCTTATGACCCATGGGGAAAACGCCGTAATCCGGCGGACTGGACACAGGATGATACCCGCACTGGTTGGATTATCGACCGTGGCTATACCATGCACGAGCATTTAGATGCGTTCGGGATCATCAATATGAATGGGCGGGTTTATGATCCGCTGACAGCGATGTTTTTTAGTCCTGATCCGTTTGTACAAGCTCCGGGGAATTGGTTGAATTATAATCGATACGCGTATTGTTACGGGAATCCATTTAAATATACTGATCCGGATGGGGAGTTTATTTTCACATTAATATGTATTTTTGTTCCAGGTATGCAACCTTTTTTGCCAATTGCTGTGGCTACCGATGCTGCTTGGATGTCTGAATATGCTTCTCAAGTTACAAATAATTATTTAAAGAGTAAGGATATGAACTACACGTCTAAAGATATTTGGTTTGGTAAAATTGATTGGTTTGATGTAGGACTCTCGGGTATAGGCGGTGGTTTATCAACAGCCTTTCCTCCTGCAGCTCCATGGATTAAATATGGAACTCCTGTGATAAAAAATGCAGTTGATGTTACTGGAGATGGAGATTTTGAAACAATTTTTGGTGGAAAGAATAATAATAGAGGTGACGGAACTAAGTCAATGGGGATGTTTCTTGTAAATACATTATTAGAAGTTGGTTCGATTGCATTTACAGATTTAGCAGAAAATTATTTTAACAAGACTCCAAGCAATTTCCCTAAAGATATATCAAGAAACACACCCAAACCCAACTTATTAGAAATGTCTAAGAAAGAACTATTGAATAAAACTTCATGGGACTTTACGAGTAGTATTATGACTATTTTATCACAAGAAGGGTTTAGTCTACAATATGATCAATATCAGCAGCAAAAGCTTCAAAACAATAATAAATATTATTTGCCAACGTCAATGTCTCCAAATCTATATAAATATAATTATTATTTTCCATATAATAATTATATAAAACTTTCAAATAAAACATCAAATAATATCTTAAGCATCAATCTATCAACGAGATGAAATTGGAATATATAAAAGATAAATCAGGATTAAAACTATTAGTAGCTTTTATTGTTGGATTGTTTTTTTTTATTAAATCTTGTTATGAAGATAGGTATATTCAACAAGAGGGTATAAAAAAAACAGTTATTGTCTCTCATTATAAGAGAGTAAAATCAGGAAAAACTAGCCCCACTACATATTCATTCGGATATTTTCGCGTGGGTTTAAAGCAATATATAGCTTACACAGACACCCTCACTCCGATTGGAACTAAGTTTGAAATAAAATATAATCCTAAAGATCCAAATGAATGGAGAAGAACAAAGCGAATAATACAATAATGAATTTAATCTATAATGAAAAAGAAAAATTTATTGATATACATTAGCTTAGTGCTGATTTTGCCATTATTAGGGCAAAACATAGGACAATTAAATAATACAAGTTATATGCCGAACAAGCCATTTAGTTATACAATTTTAACCGGAGTAGGATATGCACACAGAATGGGAAAATTAAATAATGAAATGGATGCACAATGGAGAGATTTCTACAGAGATTTACATAACAGCATGACTCTCAATATGGAGTTATATTACTGTCTTAATGTGCGAAACAATGTAAAATTGAACCTTGGCATCACTACTGATTTTGTTTCTTCGATAGCGCAGGTGTACAATAAGTCGTTTCAACATGTAGGATTGGTAAACAAATTCTCATGTCATGATCAATATTTTTACACAGCTCCGTCTATCATGTTTACAAAAAATCTTAATTCACGCATCACAGCATTTGGTGGATATCATACTGGGCCTGTTTATTACACGAGAAAAGAAGAATACGATGAAAAAAATTTCATGAGCAATGCAATCGCTTTAGGATGGGGGTTGAATGCAGGAATAGGATATAACCTTTCTAAGAATTTAGTAACTGGAATTAAAATGAAGTGCCTTATTGTACGAATAAAATCTGTTCAAATTGGTAATCAATCAATAGAATATGATGACCCTTTAAATGCCTCACACATTACAATAACTGCTTTTGGGGGATTTTTGAAATAAAATTTTGGCAATTTCATAATGATGTTAAGCTTTCAACGACCAATAACGATCACGATATCAGAAAAACATGTATTAAAATGTCTTAGCCCCCTAATTAACTATACTAATTTGATAACTAAATTTAGAACATTTTCGTATCGGGAAACGACAAATATTTCAAAAGAATAATCAATCTTACATTTACCAAAACAACAATTTCATGAAACAAATCACATTATCCCTCCTTCTCTCCCTCTTTTTCACAGGTAGCATCTATGCCCAGTCCAACAACTTAAATTATTTAAACGGCTTCTGGTTAGATAGCCAGAAGTTGAGTAAAGATGCCGTCAAAGAGATGATGAAAAAAAATGAAACCGCATTAAAAGCCTTTAATAATGGCAAAACGTTGGAGGTAATTGGCAAAGTTATCGGTTATCCCAGCGCATTTATTTTCGGAAATGACTTAGGCACACGATTGGGAGGTGGAACTGGGAATAATATCGTGTTGATAGCAAGCGGAATCGGGTGGGATCGGATTTGTGTACAGACTGTAAATACATCAATATTATCGGGGCAAACTCTCATTGAACATATTTAATCAAAATAATAACAATTTAAAAACAAATCAATTTTTATGAAAAAAGCACTTATCCTAATCTTCGTGTCAGTGGTTTACCTGACAATCAATGCACAAACTGAACAGCCAAAACAAATGAATGAATCGGATAATGAAGGACGGGCAAGCCTGAGTGTCGGAATTTTAAACGGTGGTGGTGGTTTAGTAGGAGCCGATTTTGAAGCCTTGCTATCCAACCGCGTGGGACTTCAGTTGGGCGCCGGGCTGGTTAGTTATAGCGTCGGACTGAATTACCATCTCAAACCCGGTATTAGGAGTTCTTTCCTTTCATTATCTTATTGGCATCAGGGATTAGGAGATAATTTCGCCCAAAGTGTGTTTGGACCAAGCTATGTATTTCGTGGTAAAAAATGGTTCACCGCTCAAATCGGATTAGGATACGTACTCGACCGCGGTCCGGCTTTTCCTGCCACAATGGAACAAACACCGGTTATACTGACTTATTCAATCGGAGCTTATTTTGTACTGTAATTTGGATAGCGCTATGTGACACCCCACGGGGTGCACATAGCGCCAAAACGTTATTGTGCCCCACAATGAAGGCACATTGAGCAAAAGTCATCTAAATCAGACCTTATTCAATATTTTGACAATACGGCACTATTAACCGAGAGTCTATGATGATAAATATGTGAAAAATTTATTTTTTCACCTCCATCTGTAATAAATGCAGTATATGAAGACATTATTCCGGAAAAATACATTTCATTTCCGTTGCCAACTACAGCCCATGTACCTGCACTCTGTAAATCAGAACTTGACCAATAACTCCTGCCTGTATATTCGTTGTAAAAAGCATCAAAGTCAATTTGTTTCAATTCTCCATCAAAACTAATAATATATTTGTCACCTTGAAACCTTAGATAGATTGTATTTTGATTCGAATCAGTATATTTGTAATGTTCATATTCAACAATATTCAGAGCCATCGCCCCAGTATATTGCCATTTATAAGTGAATTCTTCAGGCATTTTGGTTGTTATAAGATTGCTCAACTGATACATCACAGTCCAGCCTTTCTTAAGATCAACATCATATTCCAAATAATCGTTGGTCCCTATAGAATTATAGCCTTTCAGTTTTCCTCAGATGGAAAAATCCCTGTCGGCATATACATAACTGCAATTTTTAAAGGAACTACTATCCGACATGCTCCGAAATTCATAAAAACTTCTATTATTCTGTTTGTTATATGCATAAAATCTTACTTCAGTAAATTTTGCTTCCTTATCGCTTATCAGCCTGAAAAACGGCTTTGAATTTTCACTTAGTTCATCTGCTGATACCAACATATTGTCCGGGATGACAGCTGGCAAGGTTAGTTTAAATCCTCCGCTCTTATATTCAGTCATAGCAACATCAAACTCGACATCACCATAATCTATTACGGCTTTTACGTGCGAAACAAAAGCATTATATCTGCTTCCATTCTCAACAACTGCATTTATCGTATGTGAATCAGGAAGATTTATGTCTTCATTTTCACAAGATACTAACGTTAAAAAACTTATCAGGACAAGTACTGCGAGTGAATGCGTTTTCATTTCTTTATAATATTGAATGTATTTATAAGGTCTTATAGTCACAAAATTAATTATTTTTTTGAGATTGCATTGCTTGCGAATTAAATTATATTATTCATCAGGAAAAATCCTTTATTCGTCGATTATTTTTTGGAAACAATTGCCTCGCACCATACCTTTGTCACATAAAATTAAAATCGACAAAAATGGAAACATTAACAAACAACACAGGTTACCCGCGTCGTTTTCGCGGATTGGGCTTTGGGATACTACTAATATTAGTAGGAGCCGTTTTACTCGGCATCAACTTTGGATTTATTCCGCAAGCTTATAAAGGCATTATTTTCTCCTGGCCTTCTGTCGTTATCCTGATCGGATTGTGCCACTTCCGGAAGAAACACCAGTTTGCCTGGGGAACTGTCTGGGTTATCGTGGGGGCATTTTTCCTGATGCCGAAAATCTTCAAGGCCTTCCCCGAAACATTCCCGGGCATCGGAGATAATTTCGCGGCTGTTTACTGGCCCTTGCTGCTCATTTGCGCTGGTCTGATTTTCATTACTTTCCGCTTCCTGGCTCCAAAAAAAGACTGGTCCGACTACTGGAAAAACAAAACGCATCACTACCATCAAAAATCTACCGGTAATTTATCATCCGGTTTCGAAAAAAACACTATTTTTGGAAGCGGAGAGCATATTATATTAGACGAAGTGTTTAAGGGTGGAGAAATGAACGCGATTTTCGGGGGAGCAACACTGGATCTGCGCCGGACCACACTGCCGGAAGGTGATACTTACCTGGAAATAAACGCGATATTCGGAGGAATTACCTTGTACATTCCGGGCGACTGGACGGTTGTTTCTCAGTTGGATGCGGTTTTCGGAGGTTTTGATGACAAACGCAGAATCATTGAGCCGGTAGACAAAACGCGCAGGCTGATCGTGAAAGGATCCTGCATATTCGGTGGTGGAGAAATCGTTGGTTAACCTTTTCTTTTTATAACTAATCCATCAGCAGATGTTATTGGACGTCATCAAAAATAAATTAAGGCTCATTCTCTTTGGATTGGCAGGGTTCGCGATATTGCAAACCTTGTCACTCCATACACTTGTCGCACCCTTGCCTTTCTTTATCCTCCTATTAGATACATTCATTTACTGCATCTTGTACTTTGCTATCGCAGTTCCCCTGCTGAATGTAATCCGGTTCGGAAATATGAATGTGCTGCAACTTCCCGTCAGGGTCGTGAATTATGTCGCGTTGGGAGCCGTAACGCTCGGACTTACCATCGGCATTGGATATTCAATAGAATTTCTGTTTTTTAAGGAAGATTATCGCACTATTTTTTATGCCCTGATTCCGGTACGTTTCTTTTCATCTGTGTTGGCTTACCTGCTGATCCTGCTGCTTTGTCTGAAATATGAAAAAGAACAGGAGAAAAACGATGAAGAAAAAAATGACAGCAGCGAAGAGCCCGAAAATACCCGGATTGAACCAAACAACACATCACCCATCGAAAGGATTGCTGTTAAATCGGGCACCAAAATCCATGTTGTCCCGATAGCCGAGGTTATCTGCCTGATTGCTGATGGAGATTATGTGCAGGTGGTCACCGAGAAAGGGAAATTCCTGAAAGAACAAACGATGAAGTATTTCGAAACGCATCTCCCTGAAAGTCAGTTTATCCGCGTGCACCGTTCCTGCATCGTCAATGTCGAAGCCATCTCCCGTATCGAATTGTACGAAAAACAAAGTCAGCAACTGATGCTGAAAAACGGCGATAAAATAAAGGTCAGCCAGGCGGGGTATAAATTGTTGCGGGAAAAACTAAGTCTATAACTGAAAGCGGAAAACGGAAAACGAAAAGCCGATTGGTTGTGCGAAATTCATTTTCCGCTTTCCGCTTTCAGTTTTCCGCTTTTTTCACTATCTTTGCGCCCTCAAAAAAGAATGTGTTACATGCAGAAAATCAGAAATATCGCCATCATTGCCCACGTTGACCACGGAAAGACCACCCTGGTAGATAAAATGCTACTGGCCGGCAACCTGTTCCGCGACAATCAAACGACGGGTGAATTGATTATGGATAACAACGATCTGGAGCGTGAGAGGGGTATTACCATCCTCGCGAAAAACGTTTCGATCGACTATCTGGGCTATAAAATAAATATCATCGACACCCCGGGTCACGCCGATTTTGGCGGGGAAGTAGAACGGGTGCTGAACATGGCTGATGGCGTATTGTTGCTGGTGGATGCTTTCGAAGGTCCGATGCCGCAAACCCGGTTCGTACTTCAAAAAGCGTTGCAAATCGGACTTACCCCCATCGTGGTGGTAAACAAAGTTGACAAACCGAACTGTCGTCCCGACGAAGTACATGAAATGGTTTTCGACCTGATGTACCACTTAGATGCTACCGAAGAACAGTTAAACTTTCATACCATTTACGGTTCAGCGAAGAACAACTGGATGGCGGAGGACTGGAAAACGCCTTCCGACAACATCCGACCTTTGCTGGATGCGATTATCAAATACATTCCTGCTCCTGAGTTTTTAGAAGGAACACCCCAAATGCTGATTACGTCATTGGATTATTCCAATTACGTGGGACGTATCGCGGTGGGACGTATTCACCGCGGCATACTCCGTGAAAACATGGACGTAAGTTTAGTGAAACGCGACGGATCAGTCATTAAATCAAGAATCAAAGAACTGCATACTTTCACCGGTCTTGGCCGTACGAAAACTACCGAGGTTAAATCGGGAGACATCTGCGCGTTGGTTGGTATCGATGGTTTTGAAATCGGGGATTCAATCTGCGACATCCAAAATCCGGAACCGCTGAAGCCCATCGCGATTGACGAGCCCACGATGAGCATGGTGTTTACCATCAACGACTCTCCTTTCTTCGGAAAAGAAGGTAAATTCGTTACTTCCCGACACATCCACGACCGGCTGGTAAAAGAACTCGATAAAAACCTGGCATTACGCGTTGAGAAGAACCTGAATGCGGATGTGTGGACCGTATATGGACGTGGGGTTTTACACTTGTCTATCCTCATCGAGACCATGCGCCGCGAAGGCTATGAGTTACAGGTCGGTCAGCCGCAGGTTATCTTCAAAGAAATCAACGGGGTTAAATGCGAACCGGTCGAACAACTGTCTATCAACCTGCCGGAAGAAAGCTCCGGAAAAGTCATCGAGATGGTCGCGACCAGAAAGGGCGAAATGATCAGCATGGAAATTAAGAACGACCGTGTTCAGTTGGAATTCCACATACCTTCCCGCGGCATTATCGGACTGAGAAACAACGTGCTGACGGTATCAGCTGGCGAAGCCATCATGTCGCACCGCTTTGTTGAATATCAGCCATATAAAGGAGAAATCGAAAAAAGAATTAACGGCTCCATCATCGCGATGGAAAGCGGTACTGCATACGCTTATGCACTTGACAAACTACAGGAACGCGGTAAATTCTTCATACATCCGCAGGATAATATCTATGCCGGTCAGGTGGTAGGTGAAAGTTCCAAGGAAGGCGATATGGTGGTAAACGTTACCAAATCGAAAAAACTCACCAACATGCGCGCCTCGGGTGCCGATGATAAGGCCAGACTGGCGCCGCCCATCATCTTCAGCTTAGAAGAAGCCCTGGAGTATATCAAGGAAGATGAATATGTGGAAATAACGCCTTCGAGCATCAGGCTCAGGAAGATATTGTTAGACGAAAACGACAGAAAAAGAATGTCGAAAAAATAATTTGTAAAAAATTTGTATCTTTGCAGGCCGTTAATAAAGACGCCAGACGCCAGACGCCAGAGACTGGAGACTGGAGACATTAAATAAAAAACAAATCGCATAAATAATAACAATGAACATCGTCAGAAAAGACATCGACAGCTCGAATGCTACCATCACCATCAGCATCGAGAAAGCAGATTACTCAGAGAAAGTTGAAAAAACATTGCGTGATTATCGCAA
>JAYFPG010000015.1:0-1926 GCA_034928085.1 Paludibacter sp. | reverse complement strand
CACAGGAGCATCAGTATGATGTACCACGACAGTTTTTCCGGTTACATCCAGCAATGCAATTTTCTCAATCGACACATCTGTCTTTATCGTTAAGAAATCACCTGTCGGATTCGGATAAAGCTGCATACTGGCTGAAAGTGTTGGATTAGTAAGTGCGTTTGTTGAACTGATTAGTTTAAAAATCTCTCCTGCATCTCCCACAGCCAGCACCTTGCTTTCTCCTGCATTTGACATTCCTCTGAAGATACTGGTATTATTTCCAATGTCTTCTTTTGTCCAGGTCGCTCCTGCATCGGTTGTTTTGTATATTTGTCCCAATTGACCCGATGCATAAGCAATTGTAGGAGAAACCACTGTTAATCCCCAAAGTTGACCTGTAGGAGCCGGATCTATTACAACACGAGTCCAGTTTGCTCCGGTATCAGTTGTTCTGAAAATTGAACCTCCATCACCGATTGCCACTCCGGTTGTTTCATTGAAGAAACGGGTTTCGAAGAAATGGTTGAAAGTAGTTTCTTGAGAAGTCCATGTTGTCCAGTTTGCTCCTCCGTCAACTGTTTTTTTGACCATTTTACCATGAGCAACAATAAACCCGGTTGAATCATTGACGAAACAAATTGAGCGAAAAGTTCCGGCTCCCAATGTACCGTGGAAAGTCCAGCTTGCACCACTATCCATTGTTTTAATGATAATCCCGTTATAGCCCGTGGCAAAACCATTATTAGCATCCAGAAAATAAAAATCATTGATGGCCTGAGTGTCATATTGCGCGTAAGTTGTAATTATTTCAGGCAGATTGGCTGAAACATTTGTCCAAGTTTCACCACCATCAATCGTTTTCAGTACAGTGGCACTCAAGCCACCGATAAAACCAACCTGATCGGTTGCAAAATGGATTACATATAAATCCTTGGTTGTTAGTGTATGTGTTACAGCCGTCCAGCTTACTCCACCATCCGTTGATTTCATAATCATACCACCCACACCCACTGCAAAAGCAGTCGTTTCATTTACATAAGCAACATCCCAGAAACGGGAAGTAGTTCCGCTGGTCACCTTTTCCCAGGTCACCTCGGCTTTCAGTCCCACAGCAAAAACACCGGACATCAGCACGAAGAATAAAAAAGAACGTAATGTTTTCATAATACACAAATTTTTAGCATTTATATTAACGGTTAAAATCAATCTTTCATAACTTTCTTTTCAATAAGTCCCTCAGCAGTTTGAACCTGTAAAAGGTAAATTCCCTTGGAAAGATGCGCCATATTGATGTTTTGCTGAGTTTCGCTTAACAGAACAACTTTACCAGTGATATCACGAACAGTTAGTTTTTTCACATCAGCATTTGACCTGATGGTCAATACATCTTTCACAGGATTAGGATATATCTGCATCAGATTGTTCTCATGCAAATTTTCGTTCGAAGTCGTAATCTCAACCAATCTCATAATTGCACCACCGTCACCAACAGCAATACGGATGTTGTTGCTAAAATCAAAATTTCTTAAAGTATTTGTTGTTCCCGAAGTCATTTCAGACCATGTGCCTCCTGTATTTGTGGTGGTAAATATTTTACCTAAATTACCTACAATAAAACCTGTTGTGCTGTTCACAAAAACAACCCTGTTGAAAATTTGGCCTGCAGCACCCAATGCAGTATTGGTCCAATTAGCGCCATCTGTTGTTTTTAAAACATAACCTGGTTGTCCGGCAACTGGTTGTCCCGTCGCAAAGCCTGTATTGTCATTTATAAAATAAGTACTAAAGAAATGCGCAGCAACTGTCGGATAAGTCATATTAGCCCAGGTCATCCCACCATCTGTAGATTTTTGAAGGTTATTTCCATGCAAAGCCAGATAAGCCAAAGACTCACTTCTAACATCAATGTCCCTGTATGTACCTGTTCCGAAATTTGATTTGTAAGTC
>JAYFPG010000027.1:0-2139 GCA_034928085.1 Paludibacter sp. | reverse complement strand
TTTTTACGTGATAACAACCTCTCCTGCTCTTCGATGATATGCAATATTTCTTTATTCATACAGTATCTTAATTGTGTGTATATTTGTCTTTATTTAATTTTCTCAATAATTAAAATCCAATCATTTCCTTTTCCACTTGTGGAAGGCTTTGCTATAAAATTACCTTCAGATTTTGTTCTTTTGATGTTGGTTTTTTCTCCGTTTCGTGGGTTGAACCACCATAATTTAACTTGTTTTGCTCTCTCTATCTTTTCTAATGAAACCGTCGTTTCCTGTCCTGTCGGAATATAGACTAATGCATAATCTTTCCCTCTGGTAGCAACCACTTTGTGTTCATTATCATCATTTTTACTGATGATAACCGACTGATCCGGAACGCGACTCAAATAATCGAAATATTCCAGCAGACTTCGGGCATATTGAATGGCGTACGAACCCGGCAGGTCAATCGCTTCTTTCCAACTTCGCCTGGCATCACAAATGGGTTTATGACCTTCCTCATAAAACTGCCAAATGCTGTTACATCCATAGGTATAGCCAAATCCACCTGAAAAAAGACTCCAGTACAGTGATTGTCTTACGTCTGCATCATCAAACCATCCGTTTTCAGGTTTAAATCCGATGGGGATATCTTCATACCGGGGTTCCGCATCCATGCAGGGCTTAACCGGTGTAAGCTGGTAATCCTTCACCAGCAATCGCTCGTAAATAGCGTAATCGGTCTGTGCATGACTGGTCTGGCAGATATTAAAATCGCACCAATCCGAAGTATGAAACCACTCTGATGAAGACCTTTCACCCTGAGGATGGAAAGTCATCAAATGATTTTGATCTTCCGATTTAATTCCCCTTGCCAGGGCATCCCATATTTCAAATCTTTCTCCGTCGGCTGAACGGTCTCCACCATTCATCCAGATGATATTCGGATAATCCTTGTATCGATGACCTAAATATTTTCCATATTGATAGGCGTTTTCTGCATTGAAAATTTCAGGTCCGGTTCCCCATTTTTTATCCACTTTATCGCCCCAGGTAGGTACAAGCGCGATGTATAAACCTTGTTTTTCAGCCATTTTCAGCACCTCATCAATCCACTCAAACCAAGCCTCGTCAGGCGTTTCCGGGTTATCATTCAATAAGGGAGTCACACCATACCTGTTCGGGGTTTGCAATCCATCGAGCTCAGCCAGTATAACCGCCTGAATAACGGTAAAGCCTTTTTCCACCCGGTTTTGAAAGTAAAACTCAATTTCTTCACGCGTTAACCGGTGAAAAAGCTGCCAGGCAGTATCAGCAAAAAACGAAAAAGGTGTTCCGTCCTGATAAACTAAAAATCTTCCGTTCTCAGCAACCTGCAAATTCCCTTTCGAGAAGTCAACGCGTTGTATTTTAGCCTCTTGAACACAGGACACTCCTGCAAAAAGAGACAAAAAGACCACCATTATCATTGCTGATACCTGTTTCATACTAGTTTAATTTTCAGATGCTGATAGTTGGATTACTTTGTCCAGAGATATTTTTCTACCACTTTCATTTGCGGTCTCTCCTCTCCGTTTATTGGCTGAATCGCCATGAAGTTTTTACCCCACCAGGGTCCCGCTGCCCAGTAGGTTCCGTTGATTCCATTATCCTGCAGGTAAGCCAGGAAATTATCGAGACAAACCAGCCAGCGTTCATCCTTATCCGGAATACCATATTCACCGATAAACCCTCTGAAGTTATTTTCACGCAACCATTTTATGAACGGTTGAACGCGTTCAATGCCTTTGTATGGGTTGGCTTTTTCTTCTTCGTAACTCTTTTTATAGGTTCCTGATGCATCCTCATCGAAATAAACATGCGCTTCAAAAATCAGATTATCAGCAGGGTCATACAAATACTTCAGGTTATCGCCATATTGCATCCAACGCTCAGCCGAACTCCAGCTATCACCTCCCACAACTATGGAATTTTTTGCGTCGTATTTCCGGATAGCCAGAATAGAAGCTTGCGCGATTTTCGCCCAGGGCATACTATCCAGCATATTGTTAGGTTCATTCATCAAGCCATATCCCCAGATGTTTTTGTATCCGCAGAACTCTTTCGCAATTTTTCCCCACAAATCCGCCAGATGTTCCGGTTTTAATCCACCCTCCCCAA
>JAYFPG010000094.1:0-2729 GCA_034928085.1 Paludibacter sp. | reverse complement strand
CGAATCTCATTAAAAAGGCGTTTCAATTTCTTGAGATGCCTTTTTTGTTCAAACTATCTTTTCAAATACGATGTTAAAGTTTATCTTTGCATGAATTTAAACCTATATTTGCAATAACATGTCCCAGAAACCCTCCATACCCAAAGGAACCCGCGATTTCACACCACAGGAAATGGCGAATCGCAACTATATCTTCAACACCATTAAGTCAGTTTTCCAACTCTATGGCTTTCAGCAAATTGAAACGCCTGCCATGGAAAATCTATCCACGTTGATGGGGAAATATGGGGAAGAGGGTGATAAATTGTTGTTTAAGATTTTGAATTCAGGAGACTTTCTTAACAATGTCAACGATACAGAATTACTTGAAAGAAACAGTATCAAATTAACAAACAAGATAACAGAGAAGGGCTTGCGCTACGACCTTACCGTCCCCTTTGCTCGTTTCGTGGTGCAAAACCGTGATAAGATTTCATTCCCTTTCAAAAGATACCAGATACAGCCGGTTTGGCGTGCAGATAGGCCACAAAAAGGCAGATATCGTGAGTTTTACCAATGCGATGTGGATGTGGTGGGAAGCGACTCCCTGCTGAATGAGCTGGAACTGATCCAGATTGTGGATGAGGTGTATCGCCGATTGAAAATTAACGTGGTTATTAAAATCAACAACCGCAAAATTCTGTCGGGCATCGCTGAAATCATTGGAGAAGCTGAAAAAATCACCGACATAACGGTTGCCATTGATAAGCTGGATAAAATCGGACTGGAAAAAGTCAACGAGGAAATTGCTTCAAAAGGCATATCACAGGCTGCAATTGATAAATTACAGCCCATCCTCAAACTCAGCGGAACAAATTCAGAGAAGCTGAATCAGCTGAAAGCTGTGTTGGCGAATTCAGAAACAGGAATGAAAGGCATTGATGAAATGGAAACCATATTCGGCCTCTGCGAAACCATGCAAATCAAAACAAGAATAGAACTGGATCTGACACTTGCACGGGGACTAAACTATTACACAGGAGCCATTTTCGAGGTAAAGGCACTGGATGTGGAAATTGGCAGCATCACCGGAGGAGGACGTTACGACAACCTGACAGGGGTGTTTGGTATGCCGGGTGTATCCGGCGTGGGTATTTCATTTGGCGCAGATCGTATTTATGACGTGCTGAACCAACTCAATCTTTATCCTGAAACATCCGAAGAACAAACCCGGATATTATTTGTAAGTTTCGGCGAAAAAGAGTTGATGTATTGTCTGCCCTGGCTGAAAACCCTCCGGAAAAACGGGATTAACTGCGAGATTTATCCTGAACCGGCCAAGATGAAGAAACAAATGAGCTACGCAGATAATAAAAATATACCTTTTGTAGCCATTGTCGGGGAGAATGAAATGACTGAAAATAAGGTCATGCTGAAAAATATGAAAACCGGCGAACAAGTACTTTGCTCGCCGGAAGAATTACTCAACAGAATCACCACCAATTAGTGATCCTTTACATGTGTGTTTAATACGCGTGGCTATCACTATTGATATCATCCATATCGGTTTTCTTCTTTTCAAGGGCTCTCCAGGCAATGAAAATATAACCCGCAACAATTGGCACCAGGATGGAAGCCCACGACATGGCTTTCAACGTAAACTCGCTGGACGAGGCATTGAAAATGGTCAGCGAACTTTGCAAATCAGTTGATGACGGATAGAATGAGGTATTGTTATACCCGGCAATCAGCAACAACATGGTTACCGTTACAACCGTTCCTGCTCCTGTATACCAGATCCCTTTTTTAAATGATTGTTTCAGAATTGAGGTAATGATACCGTATAAAACAGCCACAACACCCAACAGGAACAGGACTCCCACAACCGGCATTTCGATGAAGTTGTTGAAGTACTTGTATTTTTCCATGTAAACAGTGCCATCTTCCTGTACAGCAAACCCTTCGGATAATAAAATCGAAATCACAAAAGCAAGGAAAAACACCACAAATGGGATGGCGTTATACAGCAGATACTTATGCGAACGGTTTTCCAGTACTTCATGTTTCAGGCGGTTAATAAAAAACAGGGTTGCCTGCGTACGCGCCAGGAAAAAAATTGTCAAACCCAGGAAAAGATTTCGTGGACAAGCCAGGGCTTCGAGTCCATGCCAGGCATTCCCCCAGCGACTGATTACCGGAGAGGCGATGTTGGTGATATTTCCTTTCCCAACGGTAAAATCTGAGCCTGTAAAGAAAGTAGCAACGGCAACGCCCAACAGGAAAGTACCCAGTAAGCCATTGATGAACAGCAAACTGCGGTAAGTCGTTTTACCGTATACGTTACCCGGTTTCGACTGAAACTCATAAGAAAAAGCCTGTATGGTAAACGCAAACAGGATGATGATCCACACCCAGTAAGCGCCCCCGAAACTTGTTGAATAGAACAACGGGAAAGATGCGAAAAAGGCACCGCCAAAAGTAACTAAGGTAGTGAATGTATATTCCCATTTCCGTCCCAGAACATTTACAAGCAATCTTTTTTCATCTTCAGTTTTTGAAAGCGAAAAAAGCATGGATTGTCCGCCCTGAATAAAAAGGAGAAAAGTAAGTAATCCTCCCAGCAGGGAAATCAGGAACCACCAGTAATGTTGAAGAAATGCGTATGTTGTCATAATGATTTATTTAAAGTTGTTAAAATATCCCGGTTTTCGAACGCATGTAGAGACGCGATTAATCGCGTCTCTACGTTT
>JAYFPG010000014.1:0-18056 GCA_034928085.1 Paludibacter sp. | reverse complement strand
GCGCTTATGTGCCGTTGAAACGTTTTTCGATTGTCCTTATTATGAGCAATTGCAATATGTTGGAGATACGCGTATTCAGAACCTTGTATCGTATTATGTGTCAGGCGATACAATGCTTATGCGCAATGCAATTTCATCGATTAATGATTCCCGGCTTCCATTTGGTTTAACACAAAGCCGTTATCCGAACAAAGATGTACAAATTATACCACCTTTCTCTTTGCTCTGGATAGCGATGATCTCAGATTATCAGTATTTATGTAACGATAGGGAGTTTGTGAAATCAATGATTCCCGGAATAATTGGGGTGTTAAACTGGTATGAGTCTAAGATTGATGCAACGGGCATGGTTGGACCGTGTGAATGGTGGAACTTTGTTGATTGGGTACATACCGATGGCTGGCGTACCGGAATTCCTCCCGGACTTGATAACAGTCATTCTTCGATTATCAATCTTCAGTTTGTTTATGCACTTAATAAAGCGATTGATATATTCAAAGCAAACAACAACATTGAATTGGCAAATTATTACTCAAGTATTGCCGAAAAAGTTAAATCCGCCGTTTATCGTACTTGTTTCGATAAAAACAAAGGGCTGATGGCTGATTTACCGGAAAAGACAACCTTCAGTCAGCATGCCAACATATTGGCCGTACTAACTAATACGATAAATGTGCCGGTTCAGAAGCAGGTTATGGACAAGGTGCTTATGGATAAATCCTTAGCTCAGTGTACCTATTATTTCAGATTTTATCTTGCCGAAGCAATGGGCAAGACAGGGCTTGCCGGTAAATACGTGGATCAACTTGAACCCTGGAAGCAGATGCTCAATTCAGGGCTCACTACTTTCGCCGAAGAACCCGAACCTACCCGTTCCGATTGTCATGCCTGGAGTGCATCGCCCTTGTATTATTTTTTGTCTATGGTATGTGGCATAAAACCTAATGAACCAGGATTTAAGTCAGTGAAGATAGAACCAAATCCCGGTAAACTTGAATGGGTTGAGGCTGCTATGCCACATATTCAGGGTGAAATAATAATGAAACTTCAGAATATGGAGCGTGGGCTTAAAGGAGAAGTCATACTCCCGGGAAACCTTTCAGGTGTATTTGTATGGCACGGACGAAAGTTGAAATTAAAGGCCGGAAGAAACGTAATAAGCTTAACCGGAAAAATTATAAAATAAAGATAACAATAAAAGAATTGGGCTTGACTTTACTACATGTAGATACTTGTATTCGAAAATTAATACTAGAAAATTTAATGGAACCGCTTGTTAAGTGTTCAATAGTTTAAGCTTCACACTTAAGAAACGGCACCATCTCAAAATAATCATAATTTAATCAAATATTTATAATATTTATATGAAGAAGATAATTGTATTTTACTTTTTATTTGTTCTTTTTTCCATTAGTACGATAGTATTCTCACAGAGAACTGTTAAGATATTAGCCATTGGAAATAGTTTTTCAGAAAATGCTGTTGAGCAAAATTTATATGATATAGCAAAAGCGGATGGTGTCGAGTTGGTTATTGGTAATCTTTACATTGGTGGTTGTGATTTAGCTACACATTGGAAGAACGCAAATACGAATAGTCCATCTTATTTGTATAAAAAAATTGTAGATGGACAGAAAACGACCTATGCAGGTAAAAGTATTTTTTTTGGCGTTACCGATGAAGATTGGGATTACATTTCTTTTCAGCAAGTAAGTCAATATTCTGGTAAATATGCAACATATTATCCATATTTGGCTGATTTGTTGCGTTATGTCAAAGGAATTGCGACTAATAAGGAGGTGCAGTATTGTCTGCATCGTACCTGGGCTTATGCCAGTAATGCAACTCATCCGGGATATGTTAATTACCAATCAGACCAAAAAATAATGTATGATTCAATCGTCAGTACAACCAGCCGTGTTGCCAATGAAAATGGAATAAAAATAATTATTCCGGCGGGTACCGCCATACAAAACGGTCGTACCAGCTCTGTAGGAGATCATCTTAATTCGGATGGTTATCATTTAAATGCACTTGGTTGTTATGTTGCCTCTTGTACATGGTATGAGAAATTGCTGGGTAATTCTGTTATTGGAAATTCTTTTGTTCCTTCTGACTTGTCTCCATCTGAGATAAAAGTAGCTCAGCAAGCTGCACATTTTGCCGTAATAAATCCCGAGAATGTTACAATAGTTAAAGTGGCAGATAAACCTTTATGAAAAAATTATTATTATTTTCACTTATGCTCATGATGTTTGAAAATATCTGGGCAAAAAATCTAACTCCGGGTATTGAACCTGTTCCTGTTGGCGAATGGGGGCTTGACGACGCCAATAATTTAGGTCGGTACGAGCAGCAAACACAGACAATTAGTTCATTTCGTACCAAGCCTTACATCCAAAATGTAACACCCACTTCTGCAACTATCATGTGGGAAAGTGATGCTTCAAAGCCAGGAACTGTAAGTTATGGAACATCTGCTTCGTATGGTAAATCGGTTACAGCTACAGTAACTCCATCCGGTGCAAATACTTATATACAGAAAGCAGTGCTCCCGTCATTGCAGGAGAGTACCACTTATTATTTTCAGGCGATTACTGATGGCATCTCAGCTCAGGAACAAACGCTAAAAACAGCCACAACAAATGTTGATATGCCGTTTAAGGTTGGTATCTGGGGTGATAGCCACTATTTGAATCCGTTCTCCGCGATGGCTTCATATATGGTCAATAATCTGAACGTTGATTTCTGCGTTACTTCAGGCGATATTTCAAACAAAGGTAATGATATTCTTGATTTAAGAACAGTTTTTATGCCCGTTGTTCTAGATATTATAGGATCAAAAGTGCCGTTTTACGAAAGTTTTGGGAATCATGATGTTAATGTGGCTTATAAGAATGGTGATTTGATTCGTAAATATGTGGATCAGCCAACTGAGTATAATTCAGATATATCGAAAGTAAGTGGTAGTTATGCGTATGTGTATGGCAATTCGGTGTTTATTACCATTGACTGGACTCATTATGAGGCTGATATAGCTCCTGGTGGATGGCTCGAAACATTTCTGAAATCTCCGGTATCCAGACAGGCTAAGTTCCGTTTTGTTTTTATTCATTGTCCTCCATTCTTTGAACGCTGGCAATTTGAAGAAAAATCAGTTATAAAAACAAATATTCCATTGTTGAGCAAAAAATATGGTGTTACAGCAGTATTTAGCGGCCACATGCACGGCTATGAAAGAGGAGTGCTTGATGGAGTACAATATATTACTCAGGGTGGTGCCAGCTATTTGGATATTAATGAGTCAGTTGGTCCAACCATTTATCCTCATATTGTTGTTGGAACAAATAAACCCGGCAATCCGGCCAACTTCAATGATGGTCTTATGAATCATTTGTTAACTTTGGAAATAACTTCAACAACTGCAACGTGCAAGTTGCATTATTTTGATGCCTTAGGTAATTACATAGGTGTAATTGAATCTGTTGAGATGACTCCACGTAATTCTGAAAGTACAGATACAAGTTTGCCAGATGAACTCGGATTCTCAGTTTTCCCATCTCCAACCAAGGGTATATTTAAAATCAGTGCTCCTGAGAACTCAAATGTTACAGTGTTTAATTTGCAGGGAAAAAAGGTGTTTGGCAAATACAATATATCACTTAACAATGAGATAAATTTATCATATCTGAGCCAAGGATTGTACCTGTTAAAGCTAAAAGCAGGAAAAAAAGAGTTGACGAAAACTATTGTTATTTAGCTGTTCTTTTATTTGTTGTATTTCAAAGAGTTGCAGAATAAGTAATTAATGCTGCTGAATAATTGTTGTGGCATGATTGTTTGTATAATATATTGTTGAAGACTCACGTAAGTGCAAATTTCCAAATCATTTGAATATGCTTCTGATGATTATGTCCCGGAATAAACGTTCAATAATTATGTCCAGATTCAGGGATTATCTTCTCAATTATTTGTAATCATAATAAATCAGACATTAATCCGGTAGTGCTATGATTCGTTTGGTGCTAAATGGATAGTTGATTTCTATGCTTAGAAATTGACAATATAACAGAATATATGTTTAAAAAATTGTATAAAAGTTTAATTGTGTGTAGAGTGCACTGTTAATTAAAACTAAGTTTCATGAATCCCCAAAAAATTGTTGTCATAGGAAGCACTAATACTGATATGGTTGTGAGATCTAAAAGATTACCTGTCCCGGGCGAGACAATTCTCGGTGGAGCATTTATGATGAATCAGGGTGGAAAAGGAGCAAATCAGGCTGTTGCAGTTGCCCGGATGAATGGTGATGTTACTTTTATTGCTAAGACCGGAGATGATGTTTTTGGACAAAAGACAGTAGAAATATTTAAGCGTGAGAATATTAAAACTGATTACATTTTTAAGGAATTTCTTTCTCCGTCTGGAGTAGCCATCATAATGGTAGATGCACGTGGTGAGAATACTATTGTTGTTGCATCGGGTGCAAATTCAACCCTGAGTACAAAAAATATAGATGAAGCGAAGGATGTAATCGAGAAAGCTGATATTTTACTAATGCAACTTGAGATACCCACGCAGACAGTTGAGTATGCTGCTGAGATGGCCAGTAAGAAAGGGGTGAAAGTTATTCTGAACCCAGCACCAGCAACATTTCTATCTGATGATTTGATGAGATGTTTATATGCTATTATTCCGAATGAATGTGAAGCTGAGATACTTTCAGGAATTGAAGTAACTGACTGGGAATCGGCTAAAATGGCTGCTGATGTAATTAGTTCAAAGGGAGTAGGTATTGTTGTTATAACCCTTGGCTCAAAAGGTACATTCATAAAGGATAATGAAAAATATTATGAAATCCCTGTGCGGAAAATTGAAGCTGTTGATACGACAGCTGCGGGTGATACTTTTTGCGGAGCATTTTGTGTGGGGCTCTCCGAAGGACTCTCAATTGAAGAAGCAGCAATAATGGCAAATAAAGCTGCAGGGGTAACAGTGACCCGTGAAGGTGCCCAGACGGCAATACCATATCGTTACGAAATTTGTTTCTAATCTGTCAGGTGTTTGTATGTGAGATAATTAAATGTGGAATTGCGGATTTAGAATTATAAATAAAAAATATGTACATCGTTGATAATTATTCACTGGCTGTATTGTTGTGTGTAGTAACAATGTTATGTTGGGGTTCATGGGCCAATACACAAAAACTGGCAGCCAAAACCTGGCGTTATGAGTTGTTTTATTGGGATTATGTGATTGGAATGGTGTTGTTTGGTGTCGTGTCCGGTTTTACCCTGGGTAGTATCGGTGACGAAGGGCGCTCCTTTATACAGGATTTACTTCAAGCTGATTTGGCAAACATAATCAGTGCCGTAATCGGAGGTGTTGTCTTTAATGCGGCAAATATTATGCTTTCAGCTTCAGTGTCATTAGCCGGACTGGCAGTGGCTTTTCCCGTTGGTGTAGGCATTGCTTTGGTTCTGGGCGTTTTTGTGAATTATTTTACCGCTCCAAAAGGAGATCCGGTTACGCTGTTTGTTGGTGTGTTAATCATCATGCTGGCTATTATCCTCAATGGAATAGCTGCCGGTAAAATGAATAATAATGAAAAAACAGGCTCTGTTAAAAAAGGAACTTTGTTGGCAGTTCTTGCTGGTTTACTAATGGCATTTTTCTACCGTTTTGTAGCCGTATCAATGGATCTGAATAATTTTGAGTCACCGGCTTCAGGTATGTTAACACCCTATTCGGCATTCTTTGTTTTTACAATGGGTGTTCTTGTGAGCAATTTTTTATTTAATACGATTATTATGAAAAAACCCTTTTTAGGGGAGCCGGTCAGATACAAAGATTATTTTCAGGGTAATTTTAAAACCCATTTGGTAGGTGTGTTGGGAGGTGTGATATAATGTTATTTTTTATGTTTATGTTTTTTATTTTAGGGCTATCCCTAATTGTAATTTCCGGAGGTAATTGATTATAAAAAAACAAATAATTTTCACTACATATTTTCATGAATAAGATTGTTCTTCTATTTCTGTTTTTAGTAAATATTTTCACACAATTATTGGGTCAACAGAATTGTGTTACTGAGGCTCATATTCCTTTAGAAATAGAAGACCCTGAGATGTTGGGCATCAATAAAGAACCTGCACATGCAACCTTAATGGTGTATGGAAACCTGCATGAGGCACTTAAAGCAAACCGCCATGCCTCATCTTTTTGTAAAAGCCTCAACGGATGCTGGAAATTTAACTATGCGATTCGTCCCGAATTGCGTCCGGTAAATTTTTATCAGCCCTCATATGATGTTTCAGGCTGGAAAGATATCCCGGTACCTTCGAATTGGCAGGTGCTTGGTTATGGTACTCCTTATTATCGTAATTTTGGTTATGTGTTTCAAAAGGATTTTCCTCACGTAATGTCAGAACCTCCGGAAAATTACACTGCATATTCAGAACGTAATCCCGTCGGGAGTTACAGAAAAGAGTTTGATTTGCCTCAAATATGGGACGGACGTCGTGTATTTATAACTTTCGATGGCGTGGATGCCGGTTTTTTCCTTTGGATAAACGGGGAGAAAGTCGGTTATAGTGTAAATAGCCGCAATGCTGCTGAATTTGATATTACCAGATACGTTAAGCCAGGTAAGAATATTGTGGCTGTTGAAGTTTACAGGTATTGTGCGGGAAGTTACCTCGAAGATCAGGATATGTGGCGATTGAGTGGCATTTTCAGAAATGTAACTATATGGAGCACTCCCAATACTCATGTTCGGGATTATTTTATTAAGACGGATCTTGACGCCCAGTATAAAAATGCAATTGTCGACATTATTGCAAAAGTGAAAAATTACGGTTCCACAAGAAGTGTTGAGCAAAAATTAGTAGCCACACTTTTTGATGGCAGTAATAAAGTTTCAGGAGCAAATGCAGATGTGTTTGTTCCGGCGTTGGATCCAGGGAAAGAAACAATTGTCACGTTGAAGTTCAACGTGGACAATCCTTTGAAATGGACTGCTGAAACCCCCAGGCTTTATACTACTGTCATTACTTTAAATAATGAATCTGAACCAATCGAAATATTATCCTCAAAAACTGGTTTTCGCAAGATTGAGATTAAAGGGCGATCTTTTATGGTTAACGGAACGCCGATAAAACTGAAAGGGGTAAATCGTCACGAGCATTGGCCGGAAGTGGGACATGCCATTACAGAAGCTCAAATGATTCGGGATATTGAATTAATAAAACAGGGGAATTGCAATCATGTGAGAACCTGTCATTATTCCGATGACCCCCGCTGGTATGAATTGTGTGATGAATATGGTCTTTGGCTTGTGGCTGAAGCTAATGTTGAATGTCATGGGTATATGGAACGATTTGATGAGGAACCAAAGATGAAAGCGGCTATCATCGATCGTAATATTGCCAATGCAGAGAATTTTAAAAATCATCCGTCAGTTATCATATGGTCGCTTGGAAATGAAAACGGAGGAATTGGGTCGAACTTCATAGCTGCGCAACAAGCAGTAAAAGCTATTGATCCGACGCGCTTTGTACATTATCAATGTTTCGGTGTTAATTCAGATAATCCGGCCGATATTGATTCTCAGATGTATCCCAGTTTTGAGGATGTTGAAATCATTGGTTCCGATAGCAATCGCTTTAAAAAGCCCTACTATTTGTGCGAATATGCACATGCCATGTTTAATTCGATGGGTTCTGTAGGAGAATATAACGATTTGTTTGATAAATATCCGGCGATATTAGGTGGAGCAATCTGGGAATTTCAGGATCAGGGCTTGTGGAACAGGAGAGATCCTAAACGATCTATTCTGGCTTATGGTGGCGGATTTGGAGAGTATCCCAACGATAATTATTTTATTCATAAAGGAACTGTTTTCTCGGATCGTACAGTCAAACCGCAATATTTTGAAATGAAAAAGGTATACCAGTGGATTGACATTACCGTTGATAACCTTGAAAATGGAACCTTTACCGTCAAAAACCGCTATCAATTTATCAGTCTTGATGATTTTACCCCGGTTTGGAGCTTGTCTGAAAATGGCAAAATTATTTCATCAGGCAAGCTATCACTTCCGGATTTAAACCCCGGGGCTGCTAGAATTATAAATATTCCTTATTCAATAAATAAACCTAAAGCCGGAGCAGAGTATTTTCTTCGAATCTCATTTGTACTGAACAGTGATAAAAGCTGGGCAAGGAAAGGGCTGGAAATGGCCTCTCAACAGTTTAGAATCCCTGTTGATAATAGTGGGTTCACAAAATTAAAATCTCAAAGAGAGCTTAAACTAATCACCAATGAAAGAGAGTTTGTTGTTTCCGGAAAAAACTTCACCCTAATATTTGATAAAATTCAAGGAACATTCAGTAGTATTAAAAATGGTGGAGTAGAATGTCTGTTAACTGGTCAGTATAGTCCACGCTTGCACCTCTGGCGGGCACCACACAAAAACGACGATATGTGGGCATATGATGATTGGTTAAAGTATGGTTTAAATGAACTGAAATGGGATATTCTCGATGCTACAGTAAATCAGTTTGATCAAAGTGTTGTCGAAATATCTGTTAAACAAAGAGGAACAGGTAAAAGCAATTTTGAAATGACACATGATGCTATATATACCATAACCGGTGATGGGAATATACAGGTCTGGAACCAGATAAATTCAAATAATCCACGTTTGGTTATTGGACGGATGGGTGTCCGTTTTATGTTGAATAAAGCGCTTGATCAGATGACTTATTTCGGAAGAGGCCCAATGGAAAATTATAGTGATCGTAAAAGAGCTGCTGATGTGGGGCTATACAGTAGTTCTGTTTTACAGCAACTCACTGGTTATGAAAAACCAATGGATTGTGGAAATCACGAAGATGTAAGATGGGTAACTGTTAGCAAAAAATGTGGAAGCGGAATTCAGGTGAAAAGTGATGAAAATTTAATGCAGATTACCGCACTTCCTTATACTGATGAGGAACTAAATAATTATGAATATCAAACTGATCTCCCTCAAAGTCAAGCTACTGTTTTATGCATTAGTCATAAAACATTGGGAGTAGGTTCGGCCGGTTGCGGTCCCAAACCACAGGAACAGTTCCTTGTGTATGCAGAGCCTGCAACATTTTCATATAAGTTGAGTATAATAAAATAAGTTTGTATGAACGATGCTGAAATCAAGGCCCTAAGATAAAAATAGAATTAATAATAAGTATGAATACTAAAGTGTAAATTAACATAACAAATAAATAAACATGAAAAAATTACAATTAAAAACAATGTTAATATGGAGCCTTTTGTTTTTTGTCTCCATGTTAAGTTTTGGGCAGTTAAATTACAAAACTACCTGGGTAGGGAATTCCGGAGGAACTCAGAATACTTTTGTACAGATGTATATGATTGGAGCCGCTGTAAACCAGGCGGGTATAACCGCCGGAGTCTGTTACTGGGATGAAGGCGGACGAGGTTTGGGTGTATATAGTGCAGAAGATGGTTCAGTTATGAATACAGACTGGATGGACCGAAATGGTGGATCCTGCGTTGGTATTAATAAAAATTATGTTTATAATGCACAAGGAGCATCTATATCAAAGCGTTCCATTACACGAACAACAGTTGTCACAAAGTCGATAACAATTCCCGGAATATCAGTTAAATTTACTCAGGGCGATATTGCTTATACCCTGCAGCCAGCAGCTGCTGATTCATTCAGGATAATGATGGGAATTACAGGTGTAAGTGTCAACGAGTCGTATGTGGTAGTTTCTGTCTATCAGTTAAATAAAGTTTATGTTTACGATACAAATTTAAATCTGATAAGAACAATTGCAGTTGATCGCGCCTATTATGCCGCACCTGATAAGGCCGGTAATATCTGGGTAATTCAAGGTACAAACAGAAATAATGCTCCAAAAATATTAGAGTTTAACACTTCCGGGCAAGCCACGGGAAAAGAGATTACCGGTTTTGCAGATCCACGTTCACTACATATCAGTAAAAAAGGTCAATTGGTTGTGGGTGACAATGGTACAAATCAGCAGGTCTATTTTTATGATATAACCGGCACTCCTGTGCTTGTGGAGACATTTGGTCAGAAAGGTGGAAATAACGCGGGAATACCGGGAGAGGTGCTTCCTGATAAGTTCACCGGAATTGTTTACGCTGGTACCGATTCGCTTGATAACTTATATGTTGTTACTGATTGTGAAGGTTCAATTGTCAGGAAGTTTGATAAAGACAGAAACCTGCTTTGGCAAAAGCATGGATTAGCTTTTGTTGATATGGCGGATGCAGATCCATATAACGAAAATGATATTTATTCGTGTGAGGAGCGTTATGTTATGGACTATTCAAAGGAAAACGGACAAGAGCATACATACAAGGCTTATACTTATAACTACGACAAATATCCCCATGATGCCCGTAACAATCAAAGTGTTGATGGAGGTGTCTGGATAAGTAGAATTAATGGCAAGAAGTTCATGTTTACCGGCAATATGTATAGTGGATTTATAGCTATTTATCGCTTTAATGAAGAAACTGATGGTGAAATTGCTATCCCCAGTGGACTTATCATACAGCATCAAACATTCTCGCCTGATGTACTTGGAAGAACAGAATGGCCGCCTAAACAACCCAGAAGGGGAACCATGTTATGGCGTGATCTGAACGGAGATGGTCAAATGGAAGAGTCGGAGTATGAGACGTATGTGAGTACCATTGGTTTTGCAAATGTAGATGATGCCGGAAATATTTATATGGGCAATGGTCTTGATTATTTTGAATGTCAGGGGCTTGATGAAATTGGTAATCCGATTTATAGTTTTAAGAATATCGTGAAGTTCTCACTTCCCGAACCATACAATCATATTAAAAAAGCCGTTTATGACAATAAACGTGATATCATGTATACTGCTGGTAACTCGAAAACTCTTGGTAATGATTATAATGTCGGACCCGTGTTTGCCGCTTACCCCAATTGGAGTAAAGGAAACCGGACTGCAGCATGGGTGAAATCATATAACCTTGCATACGGAGGTTTTGGTGCAAAAGGAGAGCACTTTTTTGCGGCTTATGCAATGGATGAAGGAAGTTGGGGAGTAGATGTTTTTAGCGCGAAAGATGGCTCGAAGTTAGGCCATATGGCCCCAACCACATTGGGACAACTTGGTTGGATTGATATTCCATGGGGATTGAATGTGGCACAACGTACCAATGGAGAATACTTAGTTTTCAGGGAAGATGATTTGTTCGCAAAAACGGTCATCCATCGTTGGAATCCGTATGAAAATGACAATCAATTTCCAACCAAACCAAACTCGTTGAAATTTGTGTCAAAAACTGCGACATCAATAACAGTATCATTTGATCATGCTACAGATGAAACAGGACTTTCAGGATATTATATCTATGTTAATAATCTAAAATCCAATGTTGAAGCAGTTTGGGACACCACCTACACCATAACAGGACTGAATCCTGAGAGCAGCTACGACATACATGTTGCAGCAGTCGATTACGCGGGTCACGAAACTAACTCCGATGAGATTAATGTTATGACATTTTCTGCTGATAATGAGAGCCCGTCAAAACCAACCGGTTTTAATGCTTCAAATATTAGCTTCTCTTCCATCAACTTCATATGGAATTCGTCAACCGACAATATTGGAGTTGTGGGCTACAATTTATTTCTCAATGACGAGAAAATCGGGTTTAAACAGATTTCCGATACTGTTTACAAACTTACAGATCTAATGCCTTCTACACAGTATAATTTTAAACTAATCGCTTATGATTATGCTGGTAATGCATCAGAGCCTGCCCTTCTGAGCGTTTCAACATCAACCGATAGTGAATCCCCCACTACTCCTGTATTGTATCCGACTACCCAGCGTTCTTCTTCTGAGATTGCAATCAATTGGCAGGTTAGTTCTGATAACACGGATGTTGCTTATTATGATTTGTATAACAAGGGTGTGTTGTTAATTGGGAAAATTCCGGCTCATGAATATGTTGGTATTCCTGTTGAAGGGGATTATATGTTGTATAAAGTAACCGGACTTGATGCTAATACAAGTTATGAGTTTACATTGAAAGCGGTAGATGTGGGTGGTAATGAATCAGGATTTAGTAACAAATTAGAGATGAGTACTGAGTCTACCTGGAGCCGTTTGCTTGATATGGAAGAAGCGAAAATGGCAATCGGATATACTTTCCATTATGGTGCTAATATGGATATTTCAGGTTTCCTTATGGGATCCATGCAGAGTGGATATATGGAATGGGTCGTTGATTTACCCATGGATACACTTTACAGATTCGTTACGCATTATACTACCGAGGAATCACTTATTTACCAGATGCAAATTGATGTCGATGGAGAAAAAGTGGCTGAATATGAATTGAAAAGATTACCCAATATGACATGGTGGGGTTATGAAGACGATCCTGGTTATGTAATTGTTAGATTAAAAGCCGGGAAAAGAGTTATCAGGTTAACTTCTCATACTATGTGGGCGCCTGGTTTGGACTTGCTTAAGGTGTTGGTTACCAAACCATATGTTGGTGTATCTACACTGTCATTAGATCAAAATACGATCATTATGCAGAAAAATGAAACGTTTCAGTTGAATGCAACAATACAGCCAATGGATGCAACGGACAAAAGACTTGTTTGGACCTCAAATAAAAAGGCAGTTGCAAAAGTTGATGCAAATGGTTTGGTAACAGCTGTGAGTAATGGCACAGCAACGATTACAGTCACATCTGTGGATGGAGGAAAAATTGCCAATTGCGTTGTTACGGTTGGCCCAAGTGGTATTGGAGATATCGAAATCAATGATTTGGTAACGGTATATCCGAATCCTGCAAGAGATGAGTTTTTTGTGAAATTTGCTGAATTGCTGGGAAGCGATGATGTAACAGTAAGAATTTATAACGCTCTTTCGAGTATGGTTATGGATGTCAACACCAAAAGCAGAGAGAAGGATGGATCATTGAAATTAGATACTTCGACGCTGCCCAATGGAATCTATTTCCTTCAGGTTATGAAAGGGAATAAGAAAGTTAATACTCAAAAGATTGTTATATCAAAATAACCTTTTGGTTATGTTAAGGCCAATATTGCAGTTGTAAGGATGTAATACATAAAAGTACATAATTATCAATATATATTAATTAAATTAACGGAATAATCAAAAGAATATGAGAAAATTACAAAAAAAGACTTTAATTACATTAGGTCTTTTGCTTTCGATTTCCATAATGACTTATGGGCAGTTGAATTACAAGACTACCTGGGTTGCTAATTCAGGAGGTACATTGAAAAATCATATACAAATGTATATGATTGCTGCAGCTGTTAATCCGGCTGGTATTTCTGCCGGAGTATGTTATTGGGACGAGGGTGGACGTGGGTTGGGCGTATACAGTACTGAAACCGGCGATATTACCAATTTTGAATGGAATGATCGTAATGGAGGAACAAATGTGGGAATTAACCTCAAATATATTTATAATGCAGGAACTACATCTATTACTAAACGCCTCATTACAAATACGAATAAAGTAATTAAAACTGTTACGATTGCCGGAGTCTCTGCCAGCTTTGGTCAGGGGGATGTTGCTAATCATCTTGAGCCCCATATTGCAGATTCTTTTAGACTGCAATTGGGGATAACAGGTGTTAGTGCCAATGAGAAATATGTAGTAGCCGCAGTCTATCAATTAAATAAAGTTTTTGTTTATAATACTGATTTAAATTTGTTAAGAACAATTTCAATTGATCGGGCATATTATGCTACCCCTGATACTTTAGGTAATGTATGGGTTGTTCAGGGTGCTGATGATAATAATGCTCCCAGAATTTTAGAGTTTGATACTGCCTCTATTGCAACAGGTAAAAGAATTTCCGGTCTCTCTGATCCACGTTCGATTCACATCAGTAAAAAAGGTCAATTGGTTGTGGGCGATAATGGGTTGAACCAGCAGGTCTACTTTTACGATATAACGGGAGAGCCACATCTTGTCGAGACATTTGGTCAACATGGCGGAATTGGTGCGGGTATTCCCGGTGAAGTAAAACCAGATAAATTCAATGGGATTGTTTATGCTGGTACAGATTCGCTTGATAACTTATATGTTGTAACTGACCTTGAAGGAGCAATCATCAGAAAATTTGATGCGAACAGAAAAATGATTTGGCAAAAATATGGATTAGCTTTTGTCGATATGGCAGATGCAGACCCGTATAATGAAAATGATATTTTTTCCTGTGAAGAGCGCTTTTCTATGGACTACACTAAGGAAAACGGGCAGGAACAAACTTACAAAGCATATACTATAAACCGTAAAAAATATCCTGATGATGGTCGTTGTCATAGAAGTGTTGATGGAGGTGTGTGGATTAAGAGAATTCAGGGTAAGAAATTTATGTTTTGTGGTAATATGTATAACGATTTTATACTTATTTATCGTTTCAATGAAGAAACAGATGGGGAAATAGCTATTCCTAGTGGAGTTATTATGCCACATACTCGTTATGGAACCGGACTCTATGGGGTTTGGCCACCTGATCAACCCATTGTCGGGTCTTTTATCTGGCGCGATAAAAACGGGGATGGAAAAATGGAAAAATCAGAATATGAAACAGTACCATATAAAATTGGGATGGGAAATGTTGATGATGATGGAAATATTTATACCTGGGACTTTAAGTATTTTGAATGTCAGGGACTTGATGAAATAGGTAATCCGATTTATAGCTTCAAGAAACGTGTTGAATTAGATGTCCCGGTACCTTTCACTTCAATTAAAAAGAATGTTTATGACAACAGAAGAGATATCATGTATATTACCGGTAATGGAACTTCTCTTTCTAGTTCGTATAACGTGGGACCAGTATTTGCGGCTTATTATAATTGGAGTAAGGGAAACCGAACAGCAGCCTGGGTGACAGAATCTAATATGGTGTATGGAGGATTTGCTGCTAAAGGTGATTATTTATTTGCAGCTTATACACAGGATAGAAACTATTACAGTGTTGATGTCTTTAGTTCCAAGGATGGTTCCATGGTAGGAAACCTTAGACCTCCCGCAGAAATGAGACCATTTGGCTGGATTGATATTCCATGGGGGTCAAATGCAGCACAACGTACCAATGGAGAATACCTTGTTTTTCAGGAAGATGATTTAGCTGAAAAAACTGTAATCCATCGTTGGAATCCTTATGAAAATGATAATGAATTTCCAACAAAACCTGATTCGTTGAGATTGGACTCAAAAACAGCAAGCTCCATTACTGTATCATTCGGTAAAGCTACAGATGTTACTGGACTTTCAGGCTATTTTGTGTATGTTAACGGCGTAAAATCCAATGCGAAAACAATTTGGAATACAAAACATACAATAACTGGTTTGAGTCCGGATACAAGCTACGAAATATATGTGTCAGCTGCAGATTATGCAGGTCATGAGACTTTTTCAGATACAATTACGGCTCAAACATTTCCTGTTGATATTATTGCTCCTTCAAAACCTACCGGTTTCACCGCATATAACAAAACAATCAAAACAATTGATTTGAAATGGAATTCATCATTGGATAATATTGGAGTTACTGGTTATGATTTGTTTTTAAATGATGAAAAATTAGATTTTAAACCAACTCAGGATACGGTCTATTCTGTCACAGGCTTAATACCCTCAAATGAATATTTATTTAAGATAGTTGCTTATGATTATGCTGGGAACGCATCAGACACAACTTCTCTAACCGTCTCTACCAGTGACGACAAAGAAGAACCATCTATCCCGATTTTATATGCAACAACTCAGCGATCAACATCAGAAGCTGCAATTAACTGGAAAAAAAGTACTGATAATAGCGATGTTGCATATTATAATTTATATAATAAAGGAGAATTGTTCAGAGAAAAAATCCCGGCTCATGAATATATGGGAGTTGCTGTTACAGGCGACTATCTGCTTAATAAAATTACAGGGCTCGATGCAAACACAAGTTATGATTTTACGATGAAGGCAGTAGATCTCTCGGGCAATGAATCAGGACTTAGCAATATGATAACAATGAAAACTGACTCTGTTTGGAGTCGCTTACTTGATGTTGAAGAGGCGTATATGGGTATCGGTTATTCTTTCGCTTACGGGTCTAATATCGATATTTCAGGTTTTCTAATGGGGTCAATGATGCGGGGGTATATGGAGTGGACTGTTGATTTGCCAATGGATACAACCTATCGGTTTGTGTCGCATTATACAACAGAAGAAACACTTGTTTATCAAATGCGAATTGATGTAAATGGGGAGAAGATGGCGGATTTTACTTTGAAACGTTTGCCTAATATGACCTGGTGGGATTTCTGGGACGATCCTAATTATGTAATTATTAGACTAAAAGCGGGTAAAAACCTTATCAGGTTAACATCTTCTTCGCAATGGGCTCCTAATTTGGATTTGATTAAAGTAATGGTTTCTAAACCATTTGTAGATATTTCGTCGTTTACACTAGATAAAAACGAAATTAATGCTGTAAAAAATGAAAAGATCCAATTAAATGCAATCATAACACCATTGGATGCAACTGACCAAAGAGTTAACTGGACATCCTCAAGAAAAGCTACTGCTACGGTTGATGCCAACGGCCTGGTTACAATTATTGATGTCGGTACTGCTACAATTACAGCTACTACTGCAGATGGAACTAAATCTGCAAGTTGTAAAGTAACAGTTCTAACCGACATTGAGGATACTAAAGTAACTGATATTGTGAAAATATATCCGAATCCAGCTAAAGATGAGTTTTTTGTTAAACTGGAAGGCGGACAAGGTGCTGATGGAGTTGACATACGGCTTTATAACTCCCTTTCCAGTATGGTTATAGATGTCAATACGAAAAGTTTTGAGAATGATGGATCATTAAAATTCAGCACCTCGGATCTTCCAAACGGTATCTATTTCCTTCAGGTTACAATGGGAAATAAGAAAGTTGAAACGATAAAGATTGTTGTCTCAAAATAATCTTTTAGTTATGTCATTACCATTATTATACAGTAGGAAAGCAATGTATGTATTACTTGTGATGTTGCTCTCTGCTGTTGCAGGCTTTGCTGCTAAAGAAAAGGGGAAAATCAAACAGGAAGTTGATTATGTAAATCCTTTAATCGGAACTGCATTTGCCGGATTTAAACCCGGTTTGGAAGGAGGGGGCACCATGCCATGCGTGGGCCCCCCCTTTGCCATGACAAATTTTGTTGCTCAGACTTGTGAGAACAAGATCAGCAGGATGATATATGTGTATGAAGATACTTCCATAATTGGCTTTGCAGCAACGCATCAGCCAACTGTATGGATGGGAGATTACGGCTATGTTTCGGTGATGCCGCAGGTTGGAGAATTAAAACTTTTACCCGAAGAACGCGCTGCTAAGTTTTCTCACGATCAGGAAGTGTCGAAGCCATATTATTATGCTGTAGTTTTGAATCCCGGAGAAGAACAAATCAAAAGTGAGATCGCGGCAGCTTCGCGGTGTGGAATATTCCGGTTTACTTTTCCTCAGTCAAAAGAGTCACATATTATTATTCAGGGTATTAATCTTAAAACAAAACCTGAGATTGATGTTGATAAAAACCATCAAGCAAAAAATCCTTTGCAGGGTTATGTGAAAATTGATAAGGAAAAAGGGCTGATTACGGGCTATAATCCAGATCGGATGTCCTCACATCTTGGTCCTGATCTCCCCAATTTTAAAGGATATTTTGTCATCCAGTTTGATAAACCGTTTGATGATTTCGGAACATGGGATGGAAATCAGGTCGCTGATATAAAACCGATGAATACAGAGGGATATGGAACCAAAATGGGTGCATACATTAGTTTTGCAACCAAAGAGGATGAGGTTGTTAATGTTAAAGTTGCCACCTCCTTTATTAGTCTGGAGCAGGCTGTACAAAATTTATCTATTGAAATTCCGGACTGGAATTTCGATAAACTGACGCAGAAAACACGTGATGTATGGCAGG
>JAYFPG010000088.1:0-34491 GCA_034928085.1 Paludibacter sp. | reverse complement strand
AAGTTTTTTAAAGAAAAGCAGATTTACGCCTTCGTATTTTAACGCAAACACAATATGCTTGAAAAGTGTATCTTCCGGTAGATAGCTGCTTGAAAAGACCTGCCAGTTTTCATTCTTGTATTTCGTGTTTTTATCGCAAACTAATGAAATTAAGTCAGGGAAAGGCATTTTTAATTCCCATTTACGAATCATCGCAGCATAACCTACAATATGTCCTTTCTCAGGCACAATGAGCCCATTAAAAATAGACGCTGAATATGAAATTTCGTTGCTCATGCTGATAAATATAAAAAGTTGACGCTTAATGCATGCAAATATAATTCATATTTCCAATAAAAACGAACGGATTGCGAAAAAAACGAACGGGTTTTAATTAAATTATAAAATATTAATCGCAATAACGCATAGTCCGGTAAGTATACCTACACAAACATCCCCGGTATCAAACCCTTCTTCCATCATTCCAATTTCTTAATCTGTTTACTACGATGGTTGATCTTATCGTCAATAGCAGATAAAAAATTGGTGATTCTTAATTCCTTCTCGAATCCATAGCCGACAACATATTGCTGTAAACCTGATTCAATGCAGTCAGGTTTTCATTCAGTTTTTTCATTTGTTCGCGGTATTTTTTGGATTCTTCGGCGCAGGCTTCCTGGTCTTTCAGGAATTCTTCGGAACTTTTTTGCTGTAAACGGAAGGAGTTGTTGGGGAGGTAGAGAGGAGCATATAATACCTGATTTATAGTAACAGATTATTTTGAATGCAATTGAATAAATCTGAATGTGTTATAGTAAGCAGATATATGTGCAGATTTTCAATTAACTAATTTTTTAAAACTAATGTTGGGATTATGAAAAATATACGGCGAAATGAAAGTGAGTGAAAACAATTATTGTAGTTTTGCGTTTAAATAAGTGATGAAACAGTTTTTTTCCATATTATTATCTTTAATTCTCTTGGCAAATCATATCAACCTGACCATGGGAACACACTTCTGCAGCGGTGTAGCCGTTGAGACAAAGATAATATTAGGCGAAACACATTTGGGCTGTGGTATGATGGAGATGGAAGAAGCATGCAAAGATTCTGAACATACCAATAATAATCAGGTTCACATTAATACCATTCCATGCTGCCAAAATGAATTTCAAACGATTCAAAGCACAGATGATTTTGTGAAGGATGCAACACAAACAGCTTTTAATATTGATTTTACAGTTGCATTTCTTTGTAATGCTTTAAATCCGGATTTGCTTCCAAAGACAACTCGTCAGTTTAAATCAGAATATTATTCTCCCCCTCTTGATAAAGACATTCAGGTGCTTTTTCAAACTTTCCTGATTTGATTTATAAATGAATAATTGATGCGATGCTACAGTTTGTAGTGTTGTGATTCTTGTGTTATATGTATATGGAATGTGTCGAACCATGTACATATACATAAATCAGCACATTATTATATCATTTATAAATTAATCATTATGTTAAATAAAATCATCAAATATTTTTTAGAGAATAAGTTGGTTACCGTACTTGTTCTGACCGGATTAGTCGCATGGGGCATTGTTACTGCACCCTTTGGTTGGCAGGTAGTAGGTTTGCCGTCGGACCCTGTTCCGGTAGATGCCATACCGGATATTGGTGAAAATCAACAAATTGTATTTACCCAGTGGAATGGACGGTCGCCACAAGATATTGAAGACCAGATATCGTATCCGTTAACCACCTATCTTTTGGGTATCCCCGGCGTGAAAACCATTCGTAGTTCATCAATTTTTGGTTTTTCAAGCATCTACATCATTTTCAATGAAGATATAGAATTCTACTGGTCGCGCTCCCGAATACTGGAAAAGTTAAGTTCGCTTCCTTCCGGGCTTTTGCCCGAAGGGGTTCAGCCCTCGTTAGGTCCGGATGCCACAGCTTTAGGGCAAGTATACTGGTACACATTAGAGGGTCGCGATAGGAATGGAAACCCGACCGGAGGCTGGGATTTACATGAAATACGCACCGTTCAGGATTTCTATGTAAAATATGGATTAAATGCAACGGAAGGTGTATCGGAGGTAGCATCTATTGGCGGATTTGTTAAGGAATATCAGATAGATGTGAACCCCGATGCCTTGAAGGCCTACAATATTCCTCTACACAAAGTGATGCAGGCTGTCCAGAAATCGAACCGCGATGTCGGGGCTAAAACTATCGAGATCAATCAGGCGGAATATCTTGTACGTGGTTTGGGTTATGTGAAAATGACAGAGGATATTGAAAAAGCGGTGGTTGCCGTTCAGGATAACGTTCCCATTCGGATTAAAGATATTGGTGTTGTAACACTTGGTCCGGCAACACGCAGGGGGGTACTCGACAAAGACGGTGCTGAAGTGGTAGGTGGTGTTGTAGTGGCACGGTACGGGGCAAATCCATTGCAGGTGATTAATAACGTGAAAGAAAAGATTGGCGAAATTTCTCCCGGTCTGCCCAAAAAGACTTTGGCAAATGGCGTGGAAAGTCAATTGACCATTGTGCCGTTTTACGACCGCTCGGAATTGATTTATGAGACTTTAGGTACATTGGAAGAAGCTCTTTCGCTTCAAATTCTCATAACCATACTGGTCATCATCGTAATGATTTATAACCTGAGGGCTTCTTTTTTAATCTCCAGCTTATTACCAATTGCCGTACTCATGGTCTTTATTGCCATGCGATATTTTGGCGTTGATGCCAATGTCGTGGCGCTTTCCGGTATTGCCATTGCCATAGGTACCATGGTCGATTTGGGTATTATTCTATCGGAGAATATCGTCAAACATCTGGATGAAGCGCCACCCGAACAGAAACTGATAACAACAATTTATAATGGCTCGGCAGAGGTTAGCTCGGCCATTCTGACAGCAGTTTCCACTACTATAGTAAGCTTTATACCCGTTTTTACCATGCAGGCTGCCGAGGGTAAATTATTCGGCCCGTTGGCATTCACCAAAACCTTTGCTTTGGTAGCGGCACTTATAGTTTCGCTTATCATGCTGCCAACACTGGCTCACTGGTTTTTTGGTTTTAAAATTAAAAATCCCCGTCATAACAAGTGGGTGAATTTACTGCTTATCGTGGTTGGTGTTATTGGTCTGTTCAGCAGTGTTATATGGGCTGGTGTGTTGTTGATTTTATTTGGAGTTATTCCCTTTGTTAAGCCTTTTATTAGAGACAAAAGGTTGTTTGAAAAACCATTTTTCAGCAAAACCCTGGATAATATTGAATTGATTTTAGTTCTGGTTGGGGTTGTTTGGCTCCTGGCAAAATACTGGTTGCCTTTGGGAGCAGGAAAAAGTGTGCTACTTAATTTTATTTTTGTTGCCTTGCTGGTTGGCATTATTTTAGGAGCATTTACCTTATTGCAGATTTCATACAGAAGGATTTTGGGTTGGTGTTTAAATAATAAAGTCAAATTTCTTCTGATACCTGTTTTTTTGATCTTTCTGGGTGCAAATATCTGGATAGGTTTCTCAAATATGTTTGGATTTCTGGCAAAGGGAATTGATCAGTTGGGTTGGAATATTCGTACTACAGCTGTTTGGTCAGGACTTAATCATTCATTTCCCGGAATGGGAAAAGAGTTTATGCCCTCACTGGATGAAGGCAGTTTCTTGCTTATGCCTACTTCAATGCCACACTCAGGCGTTGAATACAACCGAAAAGTTGTTGGACAGTTGGACATGTTATTAACCAACATCCCGGAAGTGGAACTTAGCGTTGGTAAATTAGGCAGGGTGGAATCGGCGCTTGACCCTGCACCCGTTTCGATGTATGAAAATGTTATCAATTATAAACCCGAATACGCACTCGATGTTAAAGGTCATCGCAAACGCTTTAAAACAGATAAAAATGACCGTTTTGTGTTGAAGACGGGAGAAGCTATGAGTAATGAAGAAATACTCAAAAAGGGCATTACATCTGATGAACTCGTTCCTGATGATGAAGGAAACTATTTCAGAAACTGGCGCGAACATATAAAATCATCCGATGATATTTGGAAAGAAATAGTGGCCGTAACAAAAATACCGGGTGTTACTTCTGCCCCGAAACTGCAACCCATCGAAACCCGTTTGGTCATGCTGCAAACAGGAATGAGAGCTCCCATGGGCATCAAAGTTTTCGGACCCGACCTCAAAACCATAGAAGAATTCGGTATGAAGCTGGAAGGTATTCTAAAACAAGTTCCTTCGGTGAAAGCTGAAACCGCGTTTGCCGACCGTATTGTGGGTAAGCCCTATATACACCTGAATATCAATCGTGATGAAATTTCTCGTTATGGATTAAATGTCGAAGAGGTGCAACAAACCATCGAAACGGCCATTGGAGGAATGAAAATTTCTTCAACTGTTGAAGGACGTGAGCGCTTTCCCATCCGTGTCCGCTATCCAAGAGAGCTACGGGACGACCCGGAATCACTTGGGAATATTCTGATTCCAACCCCTACGGGAGCACAAATTCCAATAAAGCAAGTAGTCGATATTGAGTATGTTCGGGGGCCGCAGGCCATAAAAAGTGAGAATACTTTTTTGGTGGGTTATGTATTGTTTGATAAAAGAGAAGGTTATGCCGAAGTAGATGTGGTAAATGATGCACAGGAAATGATTCAGCAAAAAATTGATGCGGGTGAATTAATTGTACCGGCAGGAGTAAATTACAAATTCTCCGGAAGTTATGAAAACCAGGTACGTGCTGAAAAACGTTTAAGCATTATTGTCCCTCTTGTGTTTTTAATCATCTTCCTGATACTATATTTTCAATTCAAATCGGTAACCACTTCACTCATGATTTTCACAGGTGTGGCAATGGCATTCAGTGGTGGCTTTATCATGCTCTGGCTATACGGGCAAGGTTGGTTTGCCGATTTTACTGTTTTTGGTACAAATATCCGTGAGCTTTTTCAGATGAATACCGTTAACATGAGCGTTGCCGTGTGGGTAGGCTTTATAGCCCTTTTCGGATTAGCAACCGACGACGGAGTATTGATGGGAACCTATCTTGACCAAAGCTTTAAGCGAAACCGTACCAAAACGATTCAGGAAATCAGGGCTGCTGTTGTCGAAGCAGGTGAGCGACGAATAAGACCTGCTGTTATGACCACCACAACTACCATTATTGCATTGCTTCCGGTGCTTACATCAACAGGGCGTGGATCCGATATCATGGTACCAATGGCTATTCCAGCTTTTGGAGGCATGATTGTCGCTGCCATTACCTACTACATTGTTCCCACACTTTACTGCATGCGTGAAGAGTTTAAACTAAAAAAATCATAATCATGATACGATATATAGCTATATTCATAACATCGCTGCTTTTTAGTAGCCTTAACTTCGCTCAAACGTTGGACGATTATTTTAAAATGGGTGCAGAAAACAATCCGGGCTTACAGGCAATCTATAAAGAGTACGAAGCTGCTCTGCAGAAAGTGCCGCAGGTAAGCGTCTGGTCCGACCCGACTTTTTCTTTCGGGTATTTTATTTCTCCGGTCGAAACCAGGGTTGGGCCTCAACAGGCAAAATTCTCGTTAACACAAATGTTCCCGTGGTTTGGTACATTAAAAGCACAGGGAGATATTGCCTTTTTAACGGCAGAGGCAAGGTTCCAAAGTTTTATTGATGCCAGAAATAAACTTTATTTTCAGGTGGCTTCTGCTTATTATCCCTTATTCGAATTAAAGGACCTGATACGCATTGAACAGAATAATATCAGCATATTGGAATCTTATAAGACCATTGCAAATCAGAAGTATAAAAACGGAAAAGGAACAATGGTGGATGTACTGCGCGTGGATATTATGCTGAAAGATGCACAAACTAACCTTGATATTCTCAGAGATAAAGAAAAACCTTTGTTGACTGCTTTCAACAAGATTTTAAACCGGACTGAGAATGAACCAGTACATATCAGCGATACATTGAAATCCGTAAGTCTTTTAGATAACTACAGAAAAGACTCACTGATTGCTGCCAATCCAAAACTCAAAGCACTGGATTTAAAACTACAGGCAAGCCAGACGGCTGAACGGCTTGCCCAAAAGCAGGGAATGCCCAAATTGGGTGTAGGATTGGATTATGTTTTGGTTGGTCAACGCACCGATATTTCTATGTCCAATAACGGCAAAAATATCTTGATGCCTATGGTGAGTGTAAGCATTCCAATTTTCAGGGCGAAATATAAAGCTTCGGTAAAAGAAAGCCAATTGATGCAGGAAAGCTATACACTTCAAAAACAGGAAGTAATAAACGCCCTTGTTTCTGATTATGAAATGGTTTGGTTTCAGGTTCAACAACAGTTGCAATTAATAGCGCTTTATAAACAACAAATGCAAACCCTGCAACAATCGTTAAACCTGCTATTTACTTCGTATGGAAATTCAGGGAAAGAATTTGAAGAAGTTTTACGGATGCAGCAGCAATTATTAAAATATCAGAAACTGCGTGTAACCGCATTGACTCAATACCATATTGCAATTGAAAAAATAAATTACTTAACGTCAAAATCATATTAAAATGAAAACAATTGATAAAAAAACAATACTCATTGCAGCAGCATCAATAGTGGTTGGCTTGTTGGTGGGATGGTTAATATTTGGAAGCAACCAAAGTAATGTTCACGGTGACCACGACCACCTTAAAACTGAAATAAGCGGTGAAACAATTTGGACTTGCTCCATGCATCCTCAGGTGCGACAAAATGAGCCGGGCGATTGCCCCATTTGCGGAATGGATTTAATCCCGTTAGAAGATGACAAAAATGCCGCTATTGACCCCAATGCGATAAGTATGTCGCCTACAGCTATGCAACTTGCCAATGTGAGTACGGCAATTGTCGGGAAAATGAATCCTGTTAAGCAAGTTCGCCTGAACGGTAAAGTACAGCCCGATGAACGGTTAATTTATTCGCAATCATCGCATATCCCGGGCAGGATAGAAAAGTTAATGGTGAATTTTACCGGTGAATTTGTGAATAAAGGACAAATCATTGCATACATCTATTCTCCGGAGTTGGTAACAGCACAAGAAGAGTTGTTTGAGGCTCAAAAAAATGCCGAAATGCAACCTCAATTATTCACCTCAGCGCAGGAAAAGTTGAAAAACTGGAAATTTTCTGGTGAGCAGATTGAAGGTATTTTGAAATCAGGAAAAATACAGGAAGAATTCCCTATAAAAGCTGATGTTTCTGGTTATGTGACTTCAAAAATGATAAACCAGGGCGATTATGTCCGTGAAGGTAAAACAATTTATGAAATTGCTGACCTCTCGAAAGTTTGGGTTTTATTTGATGTATATGAATCAGATATTAGCTGGGTAAAAAAAGGTGATGATGTGGAATTTACAATTGCCTCATTGCCCGGTGAATCTTTTAAGCGTAGTATTACATTTCTCGATCCTGTAATAGATCCTAAAACAAGAGTGGCAAAAGCGAGGATAGAATTGAACAACGCTAATGGAAAGCTAAAACCTGAAATGTTTGCTTCCGGGTTGGTTCAGTCTATGTTAGCTAACAATTCAAATTCGATTGTAGTCCCCAAAACAGCCGTGATGTGGACAGGCAAACGTTCAGTAGTGTATGTGAAAACAAATTCGGTACAAGGAGTTTATTTCGTCATGCGCGAAATAATTTTAGGTTCTGCATTGGGAGATAGTTATGTGGTTGAAGCAGGTTTAATGGAAGGAGATGAAATTGCGGTAAATGGCACATTCAGTATAGATGCTGCAGCCCAGTTGGCCGGAAAACCCAGCATGATGAGTCCCGAAGGTGGTGGGCAGGTAATGACAAGTCATAATCATGGAGGCACACCTGCCGGCAGTGGTGATTCGCATGATGTACAGTCAAAATCAACAAGATCAAAACCTTTGATAATCGACACAAAAGCCAAAGAAGCCTTACAACCTTTATATGCCCAATACTTTAAGTGGAAGGATGCTTTGACCGATGACGATTTCGAAGCAGCTCAACAATCTGCAACTAAGATGAAGTCAGCAATGGAAAAAATTAATATGAATGTGTTCAAAGGTGAAGCTCACAATGCCTGGATGGATTTTCAACGCAACTTAAGTAAAAATTTAGAGCATGTCAAACATTTTTCGAACATTGAGGAACTGCGGAGTGCCTTTCAAACTATTTCGGTCACATTGATTGATATGAGCAAAACATATTCGCCGCTTGACAATGTCATGTACGTGCAACATTGCCCCATGGCCGACAACAACAAGGGAGCCGACTGGCTGAGCCTGGAAAAGGAAATACGGAACCCCTACTTTGGAAATTCGATGCTTTCTTGCGGAGAAGTCACCAAAGAAATTAAATAGTGTTTTTTAGTAATCATTTAAAAATTTATAAGTATGAAGACAAAAGTTTTAAGTTTAGTAACTTTGTTCCTTATAGGAACAAGCATGATGTTTGCGCTGGCAAAAACCGAAACATTTAAAGTAAAAGGCAACTGCGGTATGTGCGAAAATCGCATCGAAAAAGCCGCAAAGTCGGTAGGTGGTGTTACCAAAGCAGAATGGGAACAGAAAACAAAAATGTTGACGGTAGAATTTGATTCAACAAAAACTACTGTGCATAAAGTTCAAATGGCTATAGCTAAAGTAGGGCATGACACACCCATGCACAAAGCCACAGATGAAGTATATAATACTCTTCCCGGATGCTGTAAATATGACCGTAGTGAAGCAAAGAAATAAAGTAAGTACAGGAAATCTTAATTTCTTCTCGAATCCATAGCCGACAACATATTACTGTAAACCTGATTCAGCGCAGTCAGGTTTTCATTCAGTTTTTTCATTTGTTCGCGGTATTTTTTGGATTCTTCGGCGCAGGCTTCCTGGTCTTTCAGAAAATCTTCGGAACTTTTTTGCTGTAAACGGAATGAGTTGTTGAGTGAAGAGAGATTTTTATTCAGCGATTTCATTTGTTGCTGGAACTCTATGGACCCCGATTCAATATTCGACAAGGAATTGGCTATGCTCTTGTATTTGAAAACGGTTTTCACGGTGACATTGGAGATCACGGTTTCGTAGGATTTGGCGGTTCTCACAAGTGACTCGTCGGCTCTTTTGATGGTTTTCAGGTATTGGGAGGAAGCCGCTGAGATATCGACCATGGCGCTCATGTTTTCAGTTGTTTCTCCGAGTTTCCGCATCCCATCGCCGAGTTTGAAGAGCATATCGGGTGTTATGTTAGTTTCTTCCAGCATACGGTCGAACCTGACTAAGGCTGGGAAGCCTGCGCCCGCTTCGCCTGCTGTGATGCCGTAGCCGGAAAGAAATTCATTACCTTCGGTAATCCCGGTAGTAGTTTTTTCATTTTCATGTGCTGCATCATCATCCTTTTCAAATGCATAAATAAAGAAAATCAAAGCTTCGGTAATCAGTCCCGCCGAAAGCATAAAACCTGCACCCGGCCAGTGCTGGATTTTAAACAGCGCGCCCAGTACAACCACCGAGGCGCCCAGACTGTACAGCATGGTCAGAAATCCTTTGAATTTTTTGTTTTGCATTAATTGAGCCAGTTTCATATCTAGTAGAATTTTGAGTTTAATAATTAATTGATAGTAACAATAAGCGGTGCCAGCATTCTTTCAGCGCCATCGGGACCCGTCGCGATGATGTCTTCGTAGATGATGACTTGTCCCCGGTTGGTATTCCTGATTTGCCGTATCATTTCATCGGTCAGTTTGTTGCTGCGCGATTCGTAGTGATAGGTGTCGAAACCTCTTTGCATGGTCATGGTAAACGACAGCACCTGAAAGGCATAATCGTATTCGAAATCAGCCGGCATGCGTGCCGTTATTTTTCCGGCAAAGATGAGGCTTTCGCGGTTTACGAAACCATCTTTTGTGCGGGCAATGTAGGGTGCAGGGTCGGGCAATCGCTTTACCCTGAAGGTGGAAGACCCCATGCGCTTGATGCCTTCATCCGATTTAACGGTAATGTCGATCGTGGTTTCGGTGATATTTGGTGGCACCGTAGCAATCCAGATGCCTTTGCTTTTATCCTGTTTGAGGGAGCCGGTCGATATAGAAGGCGTAATTTGCTGGTCGGGGATCCCGGATACGGAAATGGAAAGCGGATTGTCGACCCCGCTATACAACACGTTCATGTTGATGGCCGAAACCGTTACCGAAGGTTTGGCAACAAAGTATTCGCTCTTGAAGTGATAGGTGTTCTCGTCGCCTGAATTATTGAGAACACGCACGAAACCGGCATATTTTTCAATACCTGTCGCGTTTGCCGGAAACTTAAAGTTGATGCGGCCATTTTGTCCCGAAATCATGGTAGCTTTGTCTTTCATCGTCACCGGCAGAGAGTCCACTCCCTGCATGAGGTAAACATGGGGGGTGCGGGTGGTATCGTAGGCTGCCACGATGACTTCGGCCTCATAAGTTTCTCCCGAAAAGAGGAAATTGCTTTTGGGCAATATCCTGGCGGCAATTTTGTCGTACCGGTAATCATCGGCACTGATTTCGCGCAGTAATTCTTCGACGATTTCCGTTTCGGCATTGTTGATTTCGGTGATGAATTTATTCAGTATCGGGATGTCGGCTGCCAGAGGAATGTCATAGAAATAATAATTTTCCCAGCTTTGTTTCTGTCCGACTGCATTGAAATAATTGCCCTCTGTTTCCAGGCCAATTTTTACCTGATCCCGGATGTGAGGTGCAACAAGGTTGAGCATGTTTTCGCGGTATGCTGTAATTTTTTTCTTCAGATCTCCGGCCCTCCCATCCGAACCGTCATCTTTGACACCAATCAGATAATTGGTGGGAATGGTATAATTGTCTTTATTTTTCAGATTTTGAACCAAAACATTACGGGCAGAGTCAATGGGAATGTTTTCAGTATATGCAATCAGTTCATCCCGTAAAGTTTCAATATATGTGATTATGGCTGCGGATAGTTCCCGGGCCTCTCTGGCCTTTTTCAGGTAGGGTTCCACCTTGGTTTGATTCAGGGCATAGTCTTTCTCCATGCGGGCATACATATCTTCCCGCTTCGATACAAAGGCGTCGTTTGTTTGCACCACGCTGGTATTCACAACAGAATATCCTTCGAGTACTTCTTTTGATACATTCAATGCCAGCAAAGCGGTCAGTACGAGGTACATCATACCGATCATCTTTTGTCGTGGTGATTCTTTTTTGGATGAACCCATGTTTATAAATACAATTAATTAAGTATGTACTGAATGTAAATATTGAAATCTCCGGAATGCATTTGAGCATAATCTTTTACCACTGTGTAAAGCGTAACTTTGTGACCGTGAAATTTGCCATTGCCGGTGTTGCAGGTTCCAATTTCATTTATCAGGATTACAGGGACATTGCTTAGTTTGACTTTCCCGGTGGGCCGACCTGTTTTTCCATGTCCCAGTCCATTATCGTGACTGGCTTCTGCATAAATTTCGACTCCGGGAGGAATGTCGCCGGATGCAATGTATGCCGAAATTGATTTTAGAGGTTCTGTCGGATTTGATTCGTTCACATAATTTATCCACTGAGAATCTTCCATAATTACCCCCATTTCATTGCCGGGGATGGATGCCCCGGTCAGTTTCAAGGTGGAATTGCTCCGGTTCGACACCGAAATGGAATTGTGGTTATCCCCGGCATATATCCAGGTAAACAACAGCATCGTAAAGATGAAGCAGGTAGTTGTTTTTTTTATGTTGCTCATTTTTTATCGTTTTCAATTAGTACCAGGAAATTCATCCCACACCGAAGTTTAAAAACCCGGCTGAAATTTAATTACCCTGTTTTTCTTCAGAATGTTAATGTCAAATTCTTTTTCATCTTCCGGTTCCAGTTTAATTGTAAATTGATCTTTTACAAGCTGATATCCGGATGGTATGCCGTTCTTGAAAATTTTGATTTGCCAGGTACCGGGTCGCAGGTCGTTAAAATAGCATTTCCCTTCGTAGTCAGTAAAAACGCGGAATACTTCTGTGCCATCCGAGACTTCAACAATCAATTTGTTAATTCCTTCCGATATTGTATAGAAGTTATTGCCTTCCTGTTTTTCTTCCTGTATGATTATCTTGCCGCTGATTTTTGCTGTTTTGGTTAGTTCAGTTACAAACTGAGTTTCCTTCCCGGGTTCAATTTCGATTTTGTATGGTCCGGAGATGGCTGTTGTTGTATTGATGTCGAAGTTTTTATCGTCAATGGTTAAGGTGTAATTACCGGCTTTGAGTGCCGGATATCTGAAATTTCCACTCTTGTCTGAAATGGATTTTTGTCCGTTCAGATTCACCATGATACCACCAACCTTATCAGCATGATTACTGATGATTCTACCGCTGAGACTTCCAATAGATTTCTTTTTAGAAACAGGAAGGTTTAAGTTGAGCGTGTATCGAATCTGAACATTCAAATCCTTTTTATATAAAGTGTTCTTAACCAGGTTGTAATTTGTGCTGATGTCAAATTCATGTTGACGGTTTGGCTGGAAATGCAACTGCATGGAAAGCAGGCTTCTGTCGCGATAATAATCCTTTAATTCGTAGTCGCTCTGAAAATTAAAAATCAGAAACAATTTTTTGAAGTTCATTTGCAGGGTACCGCCGTAATAATACTTACTATATCCGGTAATGTCCTGTTGTTTACCTCCCTGATACTTCAGAAAACCACTCCATGAAAAAAGCTTACTGAGTTCGTGTTTCAACGATATTTGCCCGTTGTATATATTTTCAGCCTGATTGTTGTTTTCGAGATAGTTGACAATTTTACCATAATCACCATACAAATTCAGACTAAAATTGTTAATTCTGTTGTCCATGAAAATCCTACCGAAGTATTTTTTATAGTGAAAGAGGTGGTTTATTCCTTTGTCTTCCAATAAAATTGTATTTGCACTGATTCCAATTGAATTATTCTGATTCAGTCGGTAAAAACCAATCAGGTTCATGTTTTCGCTGTATGGAGCATTGGCATAAAGGGTATCCAGGGCCAGGTTGGCGTTGTTCAGGTCGTAGTTAAACGCCAGGCTGAATTTTTTCAGACTGATTTTAGCACCGGAAGATATCACCATCGAATTGCTGATGTAACCCGGGAAATACTGATCGGCATATTTAACATTCACATGAGAAGAGATGTATTTTGTGCTGAGATTGATATTTCCCATGCCTGCTTTTTGAAACAGATTCTGATACATGCCGGCTGCCACTTCAAAGGAAGTACTTATCCAGGAGAAGGGTTTTAAAATACCGGAAACGGAAAGCAGGTTGGCCATTTTGTTTAAAGTGTCGGTTTTGCCCAGGTAACCCGATGATAGCTGAATTTTATCGTTGATGTTAAAGTGCCCATACACCGAGAATGTGTTTTTTATTTCAGGATAATATCTTGGTGTATGATAATAGGCTCCGACTGTAATTTTCCTGAAATGATGTTCAGCTTTGATACCCCTGCCAATTCGGGACGACTCGGTGAGGTTGCTCAGTCCATAATTATGATCTCCGATATAAAACCGGTTTGAGGAGGTCAGATAAGTCAGGTAATATTCATCATTCAAACCCAGGATGGGGTTTCCCCTGCGATCGGGTCCCCTGAAACGAAAAGTCAGTTTTTTTTTGCCACTTTCATCAATTGCACCACTTCCTGATACATCATAAAGTACAGCAAAGTATTTTTTGTTCAGTCGGTTGCCGGTTGCCACCAGACTTGATATTTTGACGGGGAACCGGTTGTAACCGTCGAATTTAGTTTGTTCTGAAGGGATGATATCGAACCAGTATGTCTTTTGACTGGTGATTTCAGGATTTTCTTTCATAAAAGCAGATAAAGTTACACTCTGTTGTGTGTAACTTGCTGAATTCTTTGCGGCGGTAACAACGACATCTGTATAGACAGCAGAATCCTGTGGGATGGTGAAGAATCTGTTTTCTCTGAAGTTTCCGTTTATCAGGTTGGCTTCTACCTGTATATCGGCGTTTGATAAGTTCAATATCCGAAAACCGGCACGAACGGTATCTCCCGCGATTAAATATCCGGGCACATTTACTTTTTCGATCCGGAAATCATATTTTGGTAATACCCGGATTGGAATTGTAAATGTGCCGACAGGTTGATTTTCAGATTCTTCAAATATATCCCAAATAATTGAATAATCTCCTGCCCGGATATATTCCGGTACATTGATACTGACAATTTTATTAATAGCTGAATTTCCTTCTATCCGGATAAATGAATAATTCATAAATTGTTTCCAGTTGTAGCTTGCAGTTCTTAGTTTTAAACTAAATACCTGGACAGAATCTGACTGGTTTTTAATCTTTACCAGAAAGTTAGAAGCGGCTCCCGGAGCCATTTCTTTCCTTTTATTGTTCAGTAAGCTAATTTCCGGACCGACAGCAGATACCGAAACAGTATGCAGGATAAATATTACAAGAAAAAAAACTGCAACTGTTCTCCACATTCATAAATTCCTGAATAATGTCAATGAATTAAAAGTAAAGCGTATATTCAAGTCCGAAAACATCCTCTTCCTGTCCCGCGGCAATGATGATGGCCTTGTAGGTTTTTTTCGAAGGAATACCTTCAAGATCAAGCATAAATCTTGTCGAGGTTGTTGGATAAAGTCCCTTTCTGGGTGCCTTAATCTTTTCAACCGTCTCACCCGATTCGTCAAAGAGTTCAATGGTAACTTCCGGTGCAATGTAACGATCTCCTGTATTTTCGAGATCTACTGCCAGAAATAGTTTTTTATTGGTACCATTGATCAGGGTAGGCTCTTTGAATTTCAACATGCCATTTCCTTTATCGGGCATTTCTGTCACCATCTGTATCGCGTAACGGGTCACCGTTCTGATGCTTAAGTCGCCTTTTTGATTCGGATCTATTGGAATAACCCCCTCTACCATGATGACACTCCAGTAAGTACCATTGAGTTGTTCTTGTTGTGGTACGGTTATTTCATATTGAATCATCCTGGTTTCTTTGGCTCTGAGGATGACAGATCTTGGACTGAATTCAATCCATTTGGCATTCGAACGTTTATGAGCTCCCGGTTCATCGTAGAAAGTTTGATCTTCCAGATTATATAGAAGGTCTGTCTGATACACTTTCACCTCCTGATCGGTAGAGTCGTTGTTTTGAATTTGTATTTCTCCTCTGATTACATCTCCCGGTTTAGCCTGGTAAATATGTTTCAGGCTTCCCATTACTTCTACTGATGCCTCCAGGTTTAAAGGAAACAAGAGCGTCAGTAACAGGAAGGTATAAATTTGGTATATCTTCATACAATTTAATATTAACAGTTTACTGGGCTGCTGTCAGCGTGTAGGTTGCCGTTATCGCGGCACCACCCACCGCCCTGATGTCGGCATAGTTTTCTGCAGTGGCTGAAGTACCAAATTCATACACCAGTTTATAACCATCATCAGCATTGGTTCCTGAATAACAAGTGCCAATACCTGTCACGAGATTTTGTGAAATGGTGTTGTTAAAATCAATTTCACCCGTCACAGTACCCGATGTCCCTACAAAGTTGGTATTGGGTACCTTCGCTTGTAATTTTAGAAAAGTTCCTGTAGGTAATGATCCACTGAAAGCAACACTAAGGTCGCGGGTATTTACACCCGAAACCACTGATGAGATGAGGATGCGCGCTGTTGAGTCAACAACGCTTGGTTTAACAGCCAAACCGGCAGTCTGAGGAGTCAATACAAGCGATACGTCAGCGTTGGCATCGATCAATGATACCTCTTGCAGTCCAAGTGTTACGGTACCTGCTGATTCATTGGAATTCTGTCCGATTACATTAAATGTAAAGGTAGTAACTAATAGCGCGATGCTGATAACCAGTAGTTTTCTAGTTGCATTCATAATTGTTATTTTTAAAATTTAGCCTTTTGAAATAAAATTTCGACAAAAATAAGACAGTATGTTGCAACTTCATGACATCAGCTGGATGAAAACCATGTAGGAGATTCTTTACTTCTTTTGTAGGGGAATTGGAAGTGTATGTGCCGTTTTTTTCTGTATGTCCGACTGTCAGTTGGAATCGTGTGCTGTAATTGTCAGTACCACCGTAATATTTACAGGTTCAACGGTCGATTTAATTTGACTGTACGCAATGGTTTCATCCCGTTTCCAGGTGTAAGTAAGTTGATAGCCGTCGTTGTATCCTGTGCCTGTGTAACAGGTAGCAATCATATCGACCAGTTCCTTGTCTATTTCGTTCAGCACGACCGGAGTAGTAAACGGAACGCCCAAACTACCACCACTGTTGGTGGTGGTACAAGGTGCAGACACCAGGGTGAGAATCGTTCCGGTCGGAATTGTCCCACTCCCAATCCGGGCCGTAATCTCCCGGTGTGTGCCACCCGGCACGATAGAGGAAACTTTCACAAACACATCAGAATTTGATACGGATGTGATGGGGGCGCCTGCAACAGTAGAAGCCAAAGTCAGGTTCACCGGTGCGCCGTTGGTGCCTATCAGACAATAACTGGAAACAGTTAATGTCAGTTGTTCTCCGGCTGTGTAGGTTTGTGCTTTAATTATCCCTGTAGAGCACATACTTATAATCAGCGTCAGTATATAATATTGTACTTTATTCATGATTATTTTTATTTGGCTGTGGTAATGGTATACGTTACAGCAATTTCAATATTTCTGGCAGATAACTGATCCGGATTATAGGGAGATAGCCATTCCCAGGAATAAGTTAACTGGTGTCCTTTGTTTATTCCCCTTCCGGTATAACAAGTGCCGATTTCAACTATGATGTCCTGAGGGTAGGGACGTAGAACTACCGGGCCTACCGGTCGACCGGTTTTCCCGGCTCCACCACCTTTATTTTCACTAACATCGAGTTTGATTACAATATTTGCCGGAAGATCATCGGAGCTTAAGCTGACTGAAATCACACTGGTAGCATTGCCCTCATTGATACATGAATAATTAATCCAGGTTTTATCGTGCGTTGTCGGGTTGATAATCTGCTCAGCGCCATTACCAGTTTTGTACGAAATTCTTTTCTCATAACCGGCGAAGTCGACCAATGCAATCGAGGGCACAGTTAGAATGATAGGCATGTGTGTTATATTATTTTCAGTGCTGTACATTATCTCGGTAGATTGAAAGCAGATAACGAACAATAGAAAAAATAATCTCTTCATGTTACATGCAATTTGCAATTTATAAAGCCCGAAATTACTACAATCTGCAGCATTTGCTTGTAGGGGAAATGAGTTAAGTGTGTGGGAGGTAGCCGGAATTATTTGTAGGAGATTTGCTTGTTTTGTGCTTTTCAGGGCATATTTATGATACTATTCTATTAAATGATTTTTTAATGCGTAAATCGTAATATCCGTATTGTTTTTCAACCCCATTTTCTCCAAAATTCGCATCCTGTAGGTGCTGACTGTCTTATCCGATATGAAAATCTCCTGCCCAATTTCTACCAGTGATTTCCCTTTTGCCAGCATAATCATAACCTGAAACTCCCGCTCTGAGAGTTGTTCGTGTGGCAGTTTTCCGTCCAGTTCAATGTCCTGAAACAATATTTTTTCGGCTAAGGCTGATGATACGTATTTCCCTCCTGCTGCTATTTTTCTGATAGCAAGTGAAAGCTCCTCGGAAGCACTGTCTTTCGATAAATAACCGGACGCTCCCAGCTTAAAAGCCCGGATGGCATATTGCTCCTGTGGATAAAAGCTCAAAATCAATACGTTTGTTTTGATATCTTTGTTTTTCAGTCGCTGGAGCAAATCCAAACCGGTTATCCCCGGCATGGAAATGTCGAGAACTACCAAATCATAATTTGTGCTGAGTATTTTCGTGTAAGCAATATTGCCATCACTGACTTCATCAATTAATTCTACTTCGGGAAGCGTTTTGATTATTTGCTTGACACCTTCCCTCACGATTGCATGATCATCGGCTATTAGAATTTTCATGTTAATTTATTGCATTTGGGGAATTTTTATTTCTATTGTTAATCCGCACCCAACTGAATTTACAAAATTAATAAATCCTTTGCATTGCTGGATCCTTTGTCGCATCGACATAATTCCGAATGAGTCGGGTGATGACAGTCTTCCGGCAGGTAATCCAATACCATTATCAATGATGTTTAGTATTATATCATGTTCATTTTTAGTTAGTTGAATCTCGACTTTACTTGCCTGTGCGTGTCGGATTATATTTGTCAGCGCCTCTTGTAATACCCTGAATATAGCCAGGTTTATTTCAGACTTTAAAGGAGTTACCTCTTCAAGATATAATAAGCAGGGAATGCCGGTACGTTCTTCAAAATCTTTACAATACCATTCGATGGCAACAACCAATCCCAGATCATCGAGGATGCCGGGATGCATCTCAGCAGCAATGTGCTGGACTTTCGAGATGACTTCGTCGGTAATATCAATCATGCTTTCCAGTTTTCCCGCCAGCAAATTTTGCTCATGGAGATTGTTTCTAACCCATTTTAAATCCATTTTGAGCGCTGTTATCGATTGCCCCAGTTCGTCATGAACTTTGTAGGAGATGCTGGTGCGTTCTTCCTCTATGGCGCTGATTAAATGCTCGTTAACCTGTTCTAATTGCTCTTTCGCAGATAATAATTCAGTTTCAGACTGTTTCAACTTTTCCGTCTTTTCTGTCAATTGTTTTTTTTGCCAGAATACCTCCAGAAGTACATTGATTTTGCTGATTAAAACTTTCTTATTCAGTGATTTTATGATGTAATCAACAGCTCCTGACTCATAACCTTGTAGCATATTCTCAATGGCGGGACTGTCGGATGTTAAGAAAATAATCGGGATTTTGTTATCTATTCTTTTAGCATTAAGTTTCAGTGCCAGTTCGAAACCGTTCATGATAGGCATATATACATCCAGAATAGCCATCGATATTTCAACATCTTTAATTATTTCGAGGGCCTGTGGACCGGATTCTGCTTTGTAGATATTGGCTTTTACGTCAAATAAGATAATTTCCAGATAAAGAAGATAGGACGTATTGTCATCTACAATCAGAATATTGGGTAAGTTTGACGGCATGTGAAATGAATTGCAAAATGTTTTGGTATAAATAAGGTGAGCAAAGATAGAAAAAAATTGCAGATTATGCATATATTTGTAGCCGTTGTAAACTTATAATGAATTTGTTGTAAATGGAAAACTCCATCATCATCGGTCTACTGCAAAACATAGCCATTTTACTGGCCTTTACCATGCTGTATGAAAACTTCTGGGTGAAAAACGAGGAGTCGAAGAGTTTGGGCGCAAAGATTCTGGTCGGTTTTATTTTAAGTGGTATTGGTGTTATCCTGATTTTCAGTCCCTGGCGACTGGGACCAGGATTGGTTTTTGATACCCGCACAGTGATGATTTCCATTTCGGGTTTGTTTTTCGGTTTAGTGCCGACTGTAATTACCATGCTCGTGACGGGAACCGTGCGTTTCGTGATGGGAGGTGATGGCATCTGGATGGGAATAGCAACCATCATTACTTCCGGAACAATCGGGTTGTTGTGGCGATATTTCCGTCCTGCCTGGAGAACTGGTAAGTATCTCAGGGAACTGTTTGCGTTGGGATTGGTGGTGCATTTAGTCATGGCTTTGTGTGTACTCTTGTTGCCGCCTGAAAAAATGCTTTTCACACTAAAAGTAATTGCATTGCCTTTGGTGTTTTTGTATACTCCTGCCACTGTGTTAATTGGGTTTCTGATGTTGAGGCAGTATTTTAATGCCCGGAATAGTAAGGCAATGGTGAAGTTGGAGGAGTTGGAAAAGAGATTTCTCAAGGTGTTGGATAGTGGCAATATCGTATCATTAGTGCTGGATGTAGATGGTAATGTAAGATACTGCAATCAGTATTTGTCTCAAATTACCGGTTATGCCAAAGAAGAGATTATCAATCAGAACTGGTTTCTGAAGTTCCTGCCTGAAGAATTTAAACTGCACGTTTACCAGGTTTTTAGTGATAACGTTGTCAATAAGAAAACAGATAATAATTTCTATAATCCGATTCAGGCTAAATCCGGAGAGTTATTTTACATTTCGTGGTATAATACTGTTTTTTATTCAGAAAGCGGAGAGATTGAGGGAGTTGCCAGTATTGGTGTGGATGTGACGGAAAGAATTCAATATGAAAAAGTGCTGGAGGAGAAAAATGAAGAGTACAAGAAAGTAAATGTCAAACTGAAAAAAGCGAAAGAAAAGGCTGAAGTCAGCGACCGGCTCAAATCGGCCTTTTTAGCTAATATGAGCCATGAAATCCGTACGCCGATGAATGGCATTCTTGGTTTTGCCGATTTGTTGAAAAATCCGGATTTACCTCCTGAGAAGCAACAGCAATACATACAGATCATCGAGAAGTCGGGGGTGCGCATGCTTAACCTGATAAATGATATTATCGAGATTTCAAAGATTGAGACCGGTGTGATTCATGTGCACAAAGAGCAGTTCAGAATCAGTGAAATGCTGGATTATGTATATACTTTTTTTAAGCCGGAAATGGATGAAAAAGGATTGCAATTTAAAACCAGTATTACCATTCAGGAAGAACTAATTGTAAAAACCGACCGGGATAAACTCTTGTCTGTTTTGATTAATTTGTTGAAAAACGCGGTTAAGTTCACCCAGGTTGGTTTTATTGAATTGGGATGTCATATTGAAGGAAGCAATCTTTTCTGCTATATAAAAGATACTGGCGCCGGTATCCCCGAAGATAAACAAGCTGTTATTTTCGAACGATTTATACAGGCTGATCCGGAAGATAAAATGGCACGACAGGGCGCCGGGCTCGGACTGGCAATTTCGAAAGCTTATATCGAAAAGCTGGGTGGTAAAATTGGGGTGCAGAGTGAAGAAGGCAAGGGTTCTGAGTTTTATTTTACCTTACCCCTTTAATGTATACTGCACACTACCTTTTATGTAGTCCGCATTCCTTTTGCTCCGGGTTTTCCCACCACCACCTGCCGGCACGGACATCTTCCCCTGGTTTAATAGCACGGGTGCAGGGCTGACAGCCAATGCTCGGGAAGCCACACTCATGTAGTTTGTTATAGGGAACCTGATTGGTTTTGATGTACTCCCAGATCTGTGCTTCGGTATAATCAATCAGCGGATTCAGTTTGATGAGCCCGTTTGATGCATCCCATTCAATGAGTTGCATGTCCTGCCGGGTGACGGATTGTTCGCGCCTTAACCCGCAAATCCAGACTTCCAGCCCCTGAAAGGCTCGCTTCAGGGGTTGAATCTTTCTCACCTGACAACATTTTTTGCGTAGTTCAGCACTTTCATAGAACAGGTTGATGCCATTTTTCCGAACCATGCTTTCCACTTCGGCAGCATCCGGAAAGAATATTTCGAGCGTGATGGGGTATTTCATCCTGGTTCTTTCAATCAGGCTGTAAGTCTCCGGAAACAGGCGACCTGTATCCAGCGTAAATATCCGGGTAGCCGGTGCTATGTTGGCAATCATATCGGTGAGCATCTGGTCTTCGACGCTCAGGCTCGACGACAAGGCTATCCGGCCACTGTAGGCATGCAGGAAATAGGTCAGCACAAATTCCGGTGATTTGCCCGCGAATTGTTGGTTAAATTGTGCAATGTTTTTTTCGGGGTTCATGTGATTAGCTAATATGATCTTATATGACTTATATGGTTTATTTACATACTATACATTACCTTAGATATTAAAGGTTTCATCTTCGAGGTCGTGTACAATCATGCCTGCACCTACGGTTTCAAAGGTGTTTTCATCAATCAGCACCAGGCTGCCGGTGATGCGGTTGTCGGCATAACTGTCGAACTTCAGCGGCTTGAGGGTCTTTATTTTGATGAGGGCGATGTCGTTCATGTTCACTGTTTTGTCGATTGGATTGTTCTCTAATGTGTTGATGTTGACTTTATAGTGTACTTGCTGAATCAAAGCCAATGTCTCATCGGAAGTATGGCGGACCAGATACCGGCCTCCCGGTTTTAATGCTTTGTGATTCAGCCAGCAGACCATCAGGGTGATTTGCGCGCTGAGGGTCGGATGTTGATCTTCTGTTTTAATTATCATGTCACCGCGACTGATGTCGATGTTGTCGGCTAAGCGCAGGGTAACCGATTGAGGCGTGAATGCTTCGTTGGTATCCTTATCCGCTTCATCGATGGCAGTAATGACCGACTGTGTCCGCGAAGGTAACACCGTGATGTGGTCGCCAACTTTAAAACTGCCACCGGATATTCTTCCGGCGTAGCCGCGGTAATCGTGAAAATCTTTGCGGTGCGGCCGGATGATGTATTGCACCGGGAACCTTGCCGGCAGTTCACTCTCGTTTTTGTGCACCGGAATGCTTTCGAGCAACTGAAGCAACGGTATTCCGTTGTACCAGGGTGTTTTGTCGGATTGCTCCACCACGTTGTCACCGTCTTTGGCTGAAATCGGGATGAAGTAAGTTGTTTTGAGTTTCAGTATCTTTGAGATGTCTTCAAACTCACTCCGGATGTTGTTATATACCTCTTCCGAAAAATCAACCAAATCCATCTTGTTGATGGCGATGATGACATGCGGTATCTGCAACAATGAAGCAATGTAGGCATGGCGCTTACTTTGCTCCACGATGCCATTGCGTGCGTCAATAAGGATGATGGCCACATCGGCGGTCGAAGCGCCTGTCACCATGTTGCGGGTATATTCGATGTGCCCCGGCGTATCGGCAATGATGAATTTACGCTTGGGAGTCGCGAAATAGCGGTAAGCCACATCAATCGTGATGCCCTGTTCCCGTTCGGCACGGAGTCCGTCGGTCAATAACGCTAAATTCACTTCATCGCCCCCCAGCCGTTCGCTGGCATCTTTCACCGCCTGCAACTGGTCTTCGAAAATTGATTTACTATCGTACAAAAGTCGCCCAATCAAGGTGCTTTTGCCGTCGTCCACACTCCCTGCTGTAGTGAAACGCAGGAGTTCCATGTTTAAATATCCGTTTGTATTGTTCATCTTTTTTTGTTTTAGTCACCAGACACCAGACTCCGGTCTCCAGTCTGATGTCCGGTGTCCGGTGTCTGGCGTCCGGTGTCTGGTGACATGAATTAAAAATACCCCGCTTTTTTGCGGTCTTCCATTGCGGCTTCGGAACGTTTGTCATCGGCGCGACCGCCCCTTTCGGTAATGCGCGAACCCGCAATTTCGGCAATGATGTCTTCCAGCGAGTTTGCATTCGAGCGGGTGAGACCGGTACAGGTAATATCGCCGATGGTGCGACAGCGAACCCTTTCCACCACGGGTGTTTCTTCCGGACGACGGGGCATGGCCGGTAAAGCGGCATAGACGATGCCGTCGCGTTCGAAAACCTCCCGTTCGTGGGTGTAATACAACGAAGGCAGCGGAATGTTTTCCTGCAGGATGTATTGCCAGATGTCCATTTCCGTCCAGTTGCTGATGGGAAATATCCGGAAATGCTCACCCGGTTGTTTTTTACCGTTGAAGATATTCCAGAGTTCCGGTCGCTGGTTTTTCGGATCCCACTGTCCGAACTCATCCCGATGGGAGAAAAATCGTTCTTTGGCGCGGGCTTTTTCCTCGTCGCGCCGCGCTCCACCCATTGCTGCATCGAATTTATATTCGGCTAAGGTATCGAGTAAGGTGACAGTTTGCAGTTTGTTCCGGCTGGCAGAAAATCCTTTTTCTTCCACCACACGACCCTGCCGGATGGATTCTTCCACAGAGCCGACAATCAGGCGTGCGCCGAGTTTTTTAACCAGGTCATCGCGGTAAGTCAGGGTTTCCTCGAAATTATGTCCCGTGTCGATGTGCACGAATGGGAAGGGGATGGCAGCCGGATAAAAAGCTTTGTAGGCTAAGTAAGCCATTACGATGGAATCTTTTCCGCCGGAAAACAGTAGCGCGGGACGTTCGAACTGCGCCGCCACTTCCCGGAGGATGTATATGGATTCGGATTCTAATTCTTTCAGGTGTGTTAAATGCTGATGGGGCATGTTGTTTTTTATTTAATATCGTTACGTTGTTTCGTTATGCTGATGCAAAATTCGCTCAATATTCGGCCTTACCAAATACCACCGGAATGGGATTTTTATACCCTGTTTGCGGTAGGTTTTTTTTAGCGGAAAGCGGAAAACTTAAAGCGGAAAGCGGAGAACGGAGTATAGTCCAGAAATAAGTTTATAAAAAAAAGTAAACAAAAAGTAGGATTATGCGATCAGTATTTCAGAATTAGGTGCGTTTTCCGCTCTCCGCTTTCTCAACCGCCTCCAGCATCCTCTCCAGCTGCTCTTTCGTGTGGGCGAATGAAATAAAATTGGCTTCGAAGGGCGAGGGCGATAAATAGATGTGCTGTTCGAGCATATTCCGGTAGAATTGTCCGAACCGGGTAGCATCAGCTTTTGCTGCATCTTCGAAATTGTTGATTTTGTCTCGTGAGAAAAAGAGGGTGAACATCGAGCCGGTATGATTCAGTTGGATGTCTTTTCCTTTGATGATTTGTTTTAGTTCGTTTATAAACCAATCGGTTTTGGCTTGTAAATCCGGATAAAAACCAGCTGATTCGAGCAGTTGCAGGGTCCGGATGCCTGCCGACATGGCCACGGGGTTGCCCGAGAGCGTCCCGGCCTGATAGACCCCGCCCAGCGGCGCCAGCATGTCCATGATGTCTGCCCGGCCACCAAATGCCGCTGCGGGAAAGCCTCCTCCAACGATCTTGCCAAGGGTGGTGAGGTCAGGTTGAATGCCATAGAGTTCCTGAGCGCCACCTTTCGAAAGCCTGAAGCCGGTTATGACTTCATCGAATATCAGTAAAGCGCCATGCTGGTGAGTGATTTCGCGCAATCCCGGCAAGAAGTCTTCATGAGGCAATACCACACCCATGTTGGCGGGTACGGGTTCGGTGATGACGGCCGCAATCTTATCGCCGTGTGCAGCGAATAAATTTTTTACGCCAGCCAGATCGTTAAAAGGCAAACTGAAGGTATGTCGCGTGAAATCTGCCGGTACTCCTTTTGACGAAGAAGCGCTTAGTCCGGCCACCCCCGAACCGGCAGCGACGAGCAGGTGGTCGGCATGACCGTGATAGCATCCGTCGAACTTCACGATGAGGTCCCTGCCGGTGTACGCCCTGGCTAAACGAATAGCGCTCATAACCGCCTCGGTGCCAGAGTTGACAAAGCGGACTTTCTCGATGGAGGGTACTGCGCCGACGACCAACTTAGCCAGCGTGGTTTCCTGTAAAGAAGGGATGCCGTAACTGGTACCGTGTTGTATGGCATCCACTGCTGCCTGATTAACTGCAGGATGTGCATGTCCGTGGATGAAAACGCCCCACGACAGACAAAAGTCGATGTACTCATTGCCGTCGATGTCGGTGAAGGTAGCTCCCTTTGCATTTTTTACAAAGAGGGGGGTTGCACCCACGCTTTTCAGGGCGCGTACCGGACTGTTCACCCCGCCCGGGATAAATACTACTGCTTCATTATAAGCCTTTTCGGATAAAATCTTTTGCATAATAACTGATGATGTATTGAGCGCCGGCACGTTTGATGGCCGTTAAGCTTTCCTTGAATGCCTGCTCTTCGTATAACAAATGGCTTTCTGCCGCATTTTTCAGCATGGCATATTCTCCTGAAACCTGATAGGCGGCTAAAGGTGTTTTCGGAAATGCAACCGATGCCCGCTGGATGATGTCAAGGTAAGTCTGCGCGGGCTTCACCATCACCCAATCTGCTCCTTCTTCAATGTCAGCCTCAATCTCAGCTAATCCCTGATCGCGGGTGCGGTAGTCCATCTGGTAGCTTTTGCGGTCACCGAACGAGGGCGCTGAACCGGCTGCATCCCGAAACGGACCGTAAAACGAAGATGCGTATTTAGCCGAATAGGACAAAATCTTCGTATTCAATCCGGCTGATGTCAATGCTTCCCGGATGGTCAGTACCTGTCCGTCCATCATGGCAGAGGGGGCTACGAAATCGGCTCCGGCTTGCGCGTGCGACAAGGCGATGCGGGCAAGTACGGGCAAGGTGCTGTCGTTGTCGATTTGGTCTCCGTGCAGCAATCCGCAGTGACCGTGTGAAGTGTATTCGCACAGACAAACATCCGTGAAAACAGTGATTCGCGGGAAGTATTGTTTGATGAAGCGCACGGTGCGACAAACCAGTGAATCCGGATTATAACCGGCTGTTCCTTCAGGGTTTTTCAGAGCATCATCTATTACCCCGAATATCAATACCTTGTTGATGCCCAGGGCTGATATTTCAGCCAGTTCATCCGAAAGACTGTCAATGGAAAACCGGAATACTCCCGGCAGGGTGTTGATAATCTGCCGCTGATTTTTTCCTTCCACGATGAAAAGCGGATAAATAAAATCAGGTGCCTGTACTTGTACATCGGCGTATTGCCCGCGGGTGGCGGCATCGGTACGGTATGGTCTGAAACGTTTCATTTTTTTTATGTCTACAGTCTACAGTCAACGGTCAGCAGACTGAAGTCGTTTGGTTGTATTTTTTTTCTGTTTCCTTCCCCCTGAAAACATATTCTTTTCCTTCGGGAAATGCTCCGTATAATTTCAGAAAATTGGTAACGCAGGAAGGTGAGGAGAAAACGATTGTATCTATTTCATTTAAATTGATGGGTTGCAGGTTGTCGGGCATCTTGTTTTCGTAGATGGCGAAAGTCTCGACTTGCCAACCTGATTTTTGCAATCCTTCGGGTAAAACTTTCAAGCCGAGGTTGGAACGGGGAATAAAAACCTTTCCGGGTTTAATCTGTTTTTCCTGTATTAGTCTGAGTAAACCTTCGGATGATTCGTCTTCGGGTTGTAAGTCGGGAATAATGCCTGCTGTTTTCAATGCTTCGGAGGTTACACGTCCCACTGATGCAACGCGGATGTTTCCTAACAACCGACTGTCTTTGCCCATGCCATGCAGGGTTTCGAAGAAAAACTGTACGCTGTAGCGACTGGTGAAAAATAGCCAGTCGTAGTTTTTCAACTGAGTTATTTTCTCTTTTAATGCTTCTTCGGATGTCCTTTGAATCTCAATCAAAGGCTGATGGATGACTTCGCCCTGCTTGTCGAATTGTTCGCGATGGGTACCGGTGACCAGAATCTTCGGTCGCTTTTGGGGTGTCAGGTATTTTCTCAGTCCAACCACATCGCCTATGACAATGATAAGTGGAGTGGGGTATGTGCGTTCTTCCCTACTGAGTTCGGCAAGGGAGGAAAAGAAAACCTGCTGATTGTTTAGGGAAACGTTGTAAACCAGCATGACTTCAGTTTCGGTTTTTTTGCCCTGATTGATGGCGTTTTGAGCAATCTGCCGGATGTTTGCTCCACCCATGTAAATTACAACCGTGTCGGTATTTGGTAATTGCACATCGGCTGCATGTCCGCTGATAAAGGCTACAGAAGATGAAATGCCGCGGTGGGTGAGCGGAATGCTGGTTAAAGATGCGACAGCGATACCGGTGGAAATACCGGGTATGACTTTCGTTTGCACATAGTTGCTTTGCAGGTATATCACTTCTTCGCCACCATGGGCAAAGACCATCGAATCGCCTCCCTTGAGTCGCACCACCGATTTGCCTGCCCTGGCTGCATCAAGTAACATCCGCTGAATGTCTTCCTGGGCATGACTGTGCTTGTCTTTTCGTTTGCCCACATAGATTTTCGCTGCTTTGTGTTGTTTCAGAAACTCGTGGTCGGTCAGGTCGTCGTAATAAACGACATCGGCTTGTTGCAGCGCTTTTTCTCCGGCGATGGTGAGCAGTTCGGGATTGCCCGGACCAAAACCCACCAGGGTGACTTTGCCGTATTCTCTGCGGATGTCTGCATTTGCAAACAATTGTTGCAGGTCGGTGCGACCGCTTTTGGCAACTACGGCCAGACTGCCCTGCAAGGGATGGGTGCGGAATGGCAATACCCCGGCAGCCCTATGAAACAGGTTTAGTCTTTTCAGGGCGCAACTGGCAACAATCAGGGCATCTACGGCGCCATCCTCTACCTGCGCGATGCGTTCTTCGATAGTACCGCGGATGCTTACTACTTCGAGGTCGGGACGCAATGCCAGTAGCTCTTGTTTGCGAACCGGAGAACTGGTGCCGACTTTTGACCCTGACGGTAATTCATTCAATGTTTTATTGTTCTTGCTGATCAAGGCATCCGTTTCATCGAAAGCTTTTGTGAGGGTGATTAATGCCAAGCCTTCCGGCAGGGGATAGGGCAGATCTTTTGCCGAATGAATGGCGATGTCAGCTTCACCCGAAAGGATTTGCGCATCTAATTCCCGTGTGAAAATATCTGCCGGTGGATTTTCAAGCAGCGAAATGTCCTTTCGTTTGTCTCCGAATGAAGGCAGGGTAATGAGGGTATAGCTCAGCTCCGGAAATTCACCGAAGAATTCTTGTGTTTGTATGATTGCAAGTTTGCTATTTCTGCTGATGACTTTCAATGTTGCTGACATGGTGTTTTCTTTTATAAAATGAGATAACTTCCTGCGCGATGATGTTTTCCGCGATGGTAATTTCTTTGGTTCGTTTTCGCAGGTTCTTCCGGATGCGCGCTTCAATGTCTTCAATATTATATAGACTGATACCGGCATAATCTGCGATTGCAGCATCTACATCCCGGGGAAAAGCTAAATCGAAAATGTGCATCGGTTTGTTTTTCGGAAATTTATCGATGCGCACAACCGTGTATGGTGCCGAAGTGGCGGTAATCAGGACATCAGTACGCATCAGCACTTCCGTCAGATTCTCAAATTGAAAAATCTTACAATTGTACTTTTCGGCGTAAGGCAACGCTTTGTGATAACTGCGATTGGCAACAAACAGCGTTTCAGCACCTCTTTGCTGCAAAAACCGGATGGTGTCTTCGGTGAGTTTGTTTACCCCGATAAGTGTTATCCGGGCTTTATCTAACTCAATGCCGCTGGAGGCAATCATTTCCACGGTGGCTTGTCCGTGCGAAACAGCTCCTTTGCCAATGCCCGATTGGGTGCGTACTAATTTACCTACCCGCAATGCCTGCTGAAACAGGCGGTGCAAGGCCGGTGAAAGCTTGTAGTTTGTTTTGGCTGTCTCATAAGCCAGCTTGACTTGTCCCTGTATGGCCGATTCGCCGGTCAAACCGGATTCTAAGCCGGCTACTACCCGGAATAAATGCCTGACGATTTCCACCGGAATCTCACCTGCACCCCGGTAAAGCTCAATGCGGTTGCAGGTTTTCAGCAACACATGCGGCTCTTCCTCCGGAATGCGAAGTATTCTCAGGTAATCTTCCCGGGCTGTTATGCCGGTGTTAAACTGACTGATCGAGCTGTAATATACCATCATCCGATAATTTTGCAATCCTGTCGCGCACGGCAATCGACTGATACACGTTTTGCGCGTTCGACGACACCGCGATTGTCAGGTGTTCCTGTTTAAAAATAGCCGGCGATACGAAATCGCAGAGCAGGGGAGCATCGCATACGCTGGTGAGTATACCCAGCTCTTCTGCATCGGCTTTGATTTGGCGATTCAGTTCGTGATCGCCCGTGCATACGTAAACTAAGAAGAAATCTTTCAGGTCGTTCTTGTCATAGTTCTTTTGGATGAATGTAAAGGGCAACTGTCTGATTTCCGAAGTGAAATCAGGTGATATAACCGTCACATTATCCGTGATAAAACGTGCAATGATTGTTGCTTTATGGGTCGCTACCTTGCCACCACCAATCAACAAAATCTTCTTGTTGGTGACGTTGATGGAAATGGGTAGGAAGTTCATGTCTTCTCTTTTCATTTTATTAAAAGTCTCCGGTCACCAGTCTCCAGTCACCGGTCATTTTTTATACTTATCGATGTTTTACTTAAATTCTTATTTCGTTATGAGTGAAACTGATTGCCTGCGGGTACTGCTTCGATATATCCTTTCCGGATGACGAAATCGCCAAAGCGTTCCTGTTCGTTTCTGTTGTGGGCATAATCGGTCAGTAAGGGTTCGAGTGTTGCCAGTATCTCATCTTCATTCAGCATTTCTTTATAAAGCTTGTTCAACCGGTCACCTTTGAACCCGGCTCCTAAGTAAAGGTTGTAGCGATCGGGAGCGCGCCCCACCAGGGCTATTTCGCCTAAGAAGGGTCGTCCGCAACCGTTTGGACAGCCAGTCATGCGAATCGAAATGGGTTCGTTGAATAAGCCCAGCTTTTGCAATATCACGTCAATCTTGTCGACCATCGTGGGCAGGTATCTTTCGGCTTCGGCAAAAGATAAACCGCAATAGGGCAGGGCTGCGCAGGCAATGGAATGTTGACGCAATTGCGAAATGTTTTTGCCCTCTTTCACCTGGTGTTTTTTCAGGATGGCTTCAATTTTCTTTTTGTTTGCTGCTGAAACCTGTGCAATGACCAAATTCTGATTTCCGGTAAGGATGAAAGTGCCGTCATGGATGCGGGCGATTTCTTTTACGGCTGTTTTGGTGGTTGTCCCATTGAAATCCGTGAGTTTCCCCCCTTCCACAAACAGGGTGTAATGCCAGCGTCCGTCTGCTCCTTGTGTCCAGCCATAAACATCTCCCTGTGATTCAAATTGATAGGGCTTGGATGCTTCAAGTTCAATGCCATGTGTCCTTTTCAGTTCTGCTTTGAAGTAATCCAGACCGTATTTTTCTATCGTGTATTTCAAACGCGCTTGCTTCCGGTCGGAACGGTTGCCGTGGTCACGCTGAAATACCAGCACAGCTTCGGCAACATCCACTATTTTTTCTTTCGGGAAATAGCCAACCACATCTGCTACCCGCGGGAAAGTGTTCGTGTTTCCAAAGGTGTAAGCCATGCCACCGCCCACTGTCAGGTTGTAGCCCTTCAGTATATCCTTTTCTACAATGGCAATGAAACCCAGGTCGTTGGATAACACATCGGTATCATTGCGGGGTGGAATAGCTATGGCGATTTTGAACTTACGGGGCATATATACTTTCCCGTAGATAGGCTCCGACTCGGCTTCTCCGCCGGCGACTAATTCTTTGTCGAGCCAGATTTCGTGGTAAGCGCCGGTTTGCGGACTCAAATGCGCGGATATCTTACGCGCATCATCGGTGACTTCTGCATGAACAGGTGATTCAAAAGGGTTGGCCGATGACATCACGTTGCGGTTCACATCCCCGCAAGCTGCCAGTGTGTCCAGCAACGTGTCGTTGATTTCTTTGATTGTTTTCTTCAGATTTCGTTTTAATACTGCATGAAACTGAAATGCTTGTCTGGTGGTGAGTTTGAGTTCTTTATCGGCATATTTATCTGCCAATGCATCAATGGCCAGCCACTGTTGTGGTGTTGTTACACCTCCCGGCACCCGGATGCGGATGAGGTAGCTGTACAGTGGCTCTAACTTTTGTTTCAATCGCTCTTCATCCAAGTCACGGTTTTGCTGTTGATAGGTGCCGTGAAATTTAATTAATAATTGGTCATCAGGTGCAAGTGAACCTGTAATTGGATTTTCTAAACTTTCTTTGATGGTTCCCCGCAGGTAATTGCTGTTTTCTTTCAGTACTTCGAAAGAAGAAACCTGATTTTTATCTTGTTTACTCATTTTACTTCAAATAATTATTTATGCTAATCAGGAGTTGAAAAGTGCTTTCTTATGCTTCCGTAGGAAGCAAAGTTTTGTAACCAGTAAGCTTGCTTACTGGAAAGAACAAACCTTCTACAACCCTCTGCTTCCGTAGGCAGCGAACTCATAGCGTATGAAGTTTGCTTCCTACGGAAGCCATGTGTCTGAGTAGTCTTCCTGATCCAGTAAGCAAGCTTACTGGTTACAAAACTTCGCTGCCGATGGCAGCCGCATGATATAGTATTATCCGTATCCCAGTAAGCAAGCTTACTGGTTACAAAACTTTGCTTCGTAAACGAGGCAAGAATACATTCGCTCATGTTTCAAATTCTTCTGATAATATAACCTTTCTACTCCAGATTCGCATTATTTAAAAATTGTTATAAACCACATTAGTCACATTTGTAATCATTAGTTTTAATAGAAAATCTAACAAATAAAGTTAAACGGCAAAACTTGATACTTTTAGCTTTTGGAGTTATACTAAAGTGAACTCATGTGGCTTATGTGGTTTTAATATTTAGTTAATATACATCCAATTGCAATCTATTCTCCTGCTCCATCCGGTTCAAGTATTCCTGTGCTTCATCAGCATTGTATCCTCCTTCCTGACGCAGGATAGTGGATAATGCACTTTGTACATCCACTGCCATTTTCTTCATATCACCACAGATATAGAGGTGTGCACCTTCTTCTATCCACTGATAAATATCTCCGGCCTGTTCCAGCAACCGGTGTTGCACGTAAACCGGTTTTTCTCCATCCCTCGAAAAGGCCACATCCATGCGGGTAAGCGCACCTGATTTCAGGTGTTGCTGCCATTCAGTCTGGTATAAAAATTCCGTTTCGAAATGACGATTTCCAAAGAAAAGCCAGCTTTTACCTGACCCGGGATTCAATGCCCGTTCCTGTACAAATGCCCGGTAAGGTGCCACGCCGGTTCCCGCTCCAATCATGATGATGGGTGTGTCCGGATTCGCAGGTAGCCGAAAGTTCGGATTCGATTCAATGAAAACAGGTATATGTTCGTCTTCTTCCAGTACGTCCGACAGAAACCCGGTACAAGTGCCCCGTTTGTTGCGTCCTCCTTGTTCGTAATCCACCAGGGCAACAGTTAAGTGAATTTCTCCCGGATAGGCATTCGTACCGGAAGCGATGGAGTAATAGCGTGGTTGCAGGGGTTTCAGGATGCTGACCAATTGCGTGGCTGTAAGTTTGACCGGATAGTCAGTTAGCAAATCAACAATGTCCCGGCCATAGATATACGTTTGTAAAGTCTGTTGATCCTTGTAAACCGCTTCTAATTTTATATCCGGAAACTGTTGCAGGTATCTTTTGATGACATCCGGCGTTATTTTGGATAATTCGAGATCGCGGTATAATGCTTCATCCAACTTCCGTTTATTCCCGTTTATTGCAATGGTTTCATCCGGATTTAACGCGGTTACCTGCAATAATTCTGCGACCAGTTCCTTAGAATTTACCGGAATGATACCCGCTGAATCGCCGGGTTCGTAGGATAAACCGGCAACGTCAGCCTGCAATTCAATGTGTAGGGTGGCGCGTTCCGAACCTCGTCCGTGCAGGTTAATTTTTTCAAATACCTGTGCTGCATAGGGTTTTTGTTTCGTAAACCGGAAGCTTTTTTCTGTTTTAACCCCGGCCGGTTTTACGATCGTCTCAGCACTGCCACTACCTGTTAATCGTTTGAAATCCGCGAGGGTTTCCTGTATCCAAACTTCGTCAGACTGTTTGTAGTCCACATCGCAGCACAGTATCTCCCGGATGCGTTTCGCGCCGAGTGCTTCTAATTTGCTGTCGAAATCTTTTCCTGTTTTGCAGAAATGAAAATAGGATGAATCGCCGAGTGCAAGTACTGCATACTGGGTTTCTATGAATCGTTGCGCCCGTTTTCCGTGCAGGTAGTCGTACACGGCTTTGGCCTGAAAAGGCGGTACTCCATCGCCATGAGTAGAAACGATTATCAACAGGTATTGCTCGTTAACAAGTTCTTTCGGCTGATAATCTTCCATGCTTTTCACTTCAACCGGTAGACCGATATCAGCAGCCATTTTTTCGGTCATCTTCGCTAATCCTTTCCCGTTGCCGGTGCGCGAACCGTACAAAATGGTCAGTTTACGATTTGCCTGGTCGGCAGCCGGTACTTCTGCTTCTTTTCCGTTCTGTTGTGGTAAGGGCAATTGGCTACGCCCTGCCAGATAACCCGAAATCCAGGCTAACTGAATTTCATTCAATGGGTTAATCAGGTTCTTTATGTTTTCTAATTGTTCTTCCGTAAAAGGAGCAATAGGTAAATTCATTTGCATTTTATTTTAAATTTCGTATTCCGGTCCTCCTTTTACCTTCCCAAACTTAATCCGGTTCCACATTCTCTCGTGCAGATAGAAGATGACAATCTTCGAAATGAAATCAACGCTCATGATGGAGATAGCGAATTTTAACTGACCGGTGACGATATAGGATATGAGAAACGTGGCAATAGTGCCTGTAATTCTGTAAGATATGGATTTAACAAGACTGCGGTAATTTTTTTCTCTCATCTGCAATAGGTATATAAAATTTATGTTTTGCAAAATTCAGAGAATGAGCCTGAATTTACCATACCATCCCGATGGCATTTTTATACCCTGCTTATGGTATCCCCTTGTTTATTGAACAAAATAAAGTAAATTTGCACGTCCAAAGCAAATCTCCATGTCTGTCATCAAAAAGATTGATTCATACATCCTCAAACGCTTCTTCACGCTCTTTGTGATGACCTTTTTGATTGTCATCTTCATCCTGCTGATGCAGTTTTTGTGGAAGCATTTCGCGGATTTGGTGGGTAAAGGTATCGGATGGGATGTGCTGGCAGAGTTTTTCATGTATGCCATCATGACCTTAGTGCCGCTGGCTTTACCGCTG
>JAYFPG010000078.1:0-14559 GCA_034928085.1 Paludibacter sp. | reverse complement strand
AAAAGCATGTTGAGGAATCAAGTTTGGGAAACAAGTTGGTCGTCAAGTGACCTTTCTTCAGCTACTAAATAAGCCAAATCAGTGAAATGAAAATGCCCTGTAACAGTTTGCGCTACAGGGCAGGAAATTAATAGGGTTTATAATCAAGTTGAAGAATCAATTTTCAGGTTTCTTCTTCTTTTTAGTTTCAGAGGCCTTTTCTTTCATCATGGCTTTGTGCTTTTCCATGTTTTCCTTGCCAATGATGCCTTCAAGTTTACTGTCCCATTCGCTACGAAGCTTTTTTAATTCTTCTTTGCGGCTTTCCTGATTTGCCTCACCCGACTCTCTTAACGCTTTCATTTTGGTTTGCTGCTCTTCAAATAAAGCTTGTAACTGTTGTTTCTGTACCTCTGTTAAATTCAGGTCTTTAGCCATTTGTTCGGCGCGGACTTGTGGATTGGGCTGCCTGTTCCCTTGTCCCTGCGGTGTTTGTGCAGTGTTTGTGCATATTGTTACGAATACAGCCAAAAGTAAGAATAAAATCTGTTTTTTCATTGTAGATAATTTTTAGTGAATTAATAATTTTTACGTGACATTTGACAATTTAATTCTAAAAAGGTTTAATATGTCTGAATAAAAAAAAGTCCTGCAGAATTACAGGACTTAAACAATTAAAAGAGAAATCAGTAAATTTAGTTGGTTTTCTTCAGTAATACCTCATCGATAGCCTTTTTAAAGGTTTCTTTCGGAAGTGCACCCTGTGCCATCTGAGGTTGTTCGTTCATTGGACAAAATAAAAGCGATGGAATACTACGTATGCCAAATGCAGCTGCCAATTCCTGTTCTTTTTCGGTGTCAACTTTGTAAATGTAAATCTGACCATCGTATTCTTTTGCTAATTCTTCCAGTACCGGAGCAATTGCTTTACAGGGTCCACACCAATCTGCATAAAAATCGATGATACACGGTTTGTCACCCAAATACTTCCATTCAGTAGGATTTGTCTCATAGTTGGCCACCTTTTGTAAAAATTCAGCCTTGGTTAAATGAATTGTTCCCATTTTTTTTGTTTCGTTTGTTTTAATATTATTTGTTTCGTTTTCTTTTACATCAGCTTTATTGCCGGATTGATTACCGCACGCTGTAAAAGCAATTAAAATCAGCATCAACGATGCTCCCAGGATTTTCTTCATATTGTTTCTATTTATTTGTTTTCTGTTTTTGCTTCCGGTTCATAATTTTCTAACAATAGCAGAGTCAGAATGTTTATAAAACACATCCCCACACGGATGGTTCATCTTCCTCTATGCTCGTTTCTGTTTCTTTCCAGCCAAGTTCATCTAACTTTTGTCCGATCACTTCTCTGGATATTTCATCGGTATGATGTACCACAATTTTTCCGTCTATCCGGTCCATTTCCGCTCCGAATACCCCTTGTAACGTTCCAAGTTGTTTTAAAACTTCATTGTTGCAACTCATGCATTGCGATTTCGATACATAAAATGTGCTATACATCTTCCTGTTTTTCTGAATTGTTTATATCCGTTTTCTTCTTCTTAAATAAATCAAAGAATAAATATCCCAACACTCCTCCATACAATATGCTGATGTATGGATTGGATGTAATCGGACAGCTGCCACTCTGACATCCGATAAAGTAATAATACAGATAACCTCCGGTCATGCCGGTGATGATTCCTGCTATTTTTAAAATATGTTTTTTGATAAATTCTTTCATCTGTACTAAACTTTTTTTCATTATACACACTCGCATGACCTGATGCAATCCAGAATCTTTGTAATCTGTTTATTTTTCAGTGAGTAAAAGCAATTTTTTCCTTCCCTGCGACAATTCAAAATGCCTTTGGCCCGCATATCGGTAAGGTGATGCGATAACAACGATTGTTCGCATTGCAGTTTCTCACCAATCTCCGAAACATTCAATTCCTCTTTATCTGCTAAAAGAGAGATTACACACAAACGAGTCCCGTTTGAGATGGCTTTTAATGTATAGGCTGCTTGTTCCATTTGAGTCAAATCTATCATATTGCTATTATTAAAAACTTGTGCAAATATATGAACATATTTTCATATATGAAATTATTTTGAATATTTTAATATTTTGTGTGATGTTTTTAAATAAACAATTGAATGTCTAATATACTGACTATGTTTTTCAGCGAAACCAATCTATCATATTTAACAGAAAAATCTGTATCTTTGTTGCTCAATTGAAAATGCATGAGTCAGCAAAACACCATTATATGTACAGATGTCCGGAATGCCCTAAATGAAGCAGTAGGAAAACATGATCCGGGAGATATTTTTATATTAACTGATGATAATTCGTTGCACTATTGCTTTCCGTTTATCAAAGATCTTGCATGTTTAAAGGGGGCGCATCTTATTAATATTCCTGCGGGAGATGACAATAAGAATATTGATTCTGCTGTTCATATCTGGAAATATCTAAGTGAGAATGGAGCTACGCGCAAATCGTTGATGATAAACCTGGGTGGAGGTATGATTACCGATATCGGAGGATTTGTTGCTTCTACGTTTAAGCGTGGGATTGAATATGTCAATATCTCAACAACTTTGTTGGGAGCAGTTGATGCTGCTACCGGTGGGAAGACTGGAATCAACTTCATGGGTCTGAAAAATGAAATAGGAGTATTCAATCCTGCCCGTTTAGTACTGATATATATTGAATTTTTCAAAACGCTGGATGTTCAGAATCTACGGTCGGGTTTTGCTGAAATGGTAAAACATGCCCTGATTGATACCCGTGAAGAATGGCAGGAAGTGTTGAAATTCAATCTGGATGAGGTTGACTTTGAGCTTTTGCGTGCTCTGGTTGATCGCAGCATCCGTATCAAGGAAAGGGTCGTTGAAATAGATCCGAAAGAGCAAAATATACGCAAGGCGTTGAATCTTGGACATACATTTGCACATGCTTTCGAAACATTCTCCTATCGGGTGAAACGACCTGTGTTGCATGGATATGCTGTGATGTGGGGACTTTTATGCGAATTGTATCTGTCGCATGTAAAACTTGGTTTCCCGAAGGAAGAGTTGTTGAAATTGAAATACATGACCAAAGCATATTATGGGATGTTTGATTTCGATTGTAATGCTTATGAGGCTTTGTATGAGTTGATGACACACGACAAGAAAAATGAATCGAAGGAGATCAATTTTACTTTATTATCGGAAATAGGAGAAATTCAAATAAACCAAACCGCTTCAAAAGATGAGATTTTCGAAGTGTTGGATTTTTACCTGATGGGATAAATTCAAACAAAACTCCATTCCACCCTGTTGGATAGGGGCAAATATAAAAAATATGAAGAGAACATTGATTATCGGCGCAAGCAGCAATCCTGAGCGATATGCTTACAAAGCTGCAGAAAGGCTTTTAGCCCATGGTCATGAAATTGAACTGCTCGGTCTTCGTCCGGATGTAATCTTTGGTCAAACCATTGACACAGAAAGGAAACAATATCAACAGTTGGATACGGTGACTTTATATGTCGGTCCTAAAAATCAGCCGGGTTATTATGATTATATTGTTTCATTGAAACCCAAACGGGTGATTTTCAATCCCGGAACTGAAAATCCGGAATTCGAAATAATACTTAAAAAGAACGGGATTGCATACGAAGAGGCTTGTACGCTCGTTTTATTGGGAACAAATCAGTATTAGTGGTCGGTGGTTAATTGATAGTGGTTAGTAGCGCAATGCTTGAGCCCGATATAGTAACCACGCAAGCCCACCATCAAACAAGAATTTAAAAAATATATTAAGTAATTATATGAAAATTGCATTGATTGGTTATGGAAAGATGGGAAAGATCATCGAACGTATAGCCAAAGAACGGGGACATGAAATTGTTTCGATTATAGATGTTGATAATATAGCTGATTTTCAATCGGAGGCGTTTAAAAGTGCTGATGTAGCCATCGAGTTTACGGTACCGCATGTTGCCCTGAGAAATATTCGCAGTGCCTTTGCTGCTGATGTGCCGGTTGTTTGTGGTACGACAGGCTGGACGGAACACCTGCCTGAAATAAAGCAGGAAATTGCAACCAAAGGTCATACACTTTTCTGGAGTTCCAACTTTAGCATTGGTGTAAACATCTTTATGGCTGTAAACAAGTACCTGGCTAAGTTAATGAATAAGTTCCCGGCATACAATGTGGAAATGACAGAAGTGCATCATACGCAAAAACTGGATGCTCCGAGTGGTACGGCAATCACTTTAGCCGAAGGTATACTGGACAATCTGGAGCGTAAAACAAGCTGGTCGAAGGAGGTGGAGGTGACTCCTGAATCAATGGCCATTAAATCAATCAGAGAAGGTCAGGTGCCGGGCATTCACACCATTGTGTATGATTCGGAGGTGGATTCGGTTTCGATTACCCATGATGCGAAAAGCCGGGAAGGATTTGCACTGGGAGCTGTCATTGCTGCTGAATTTACTGCCGGAAAAAAGGGGTTTTATACCATGCAGGATTTATTGAAGTTTGATGCGTAATGAACTTGTCTTACATTATGAGAATAAAATTCATCAATAGAATAAAATTTGAATAGAAAAAAATAAACATCATGACTCAAGAGCAACAAAATACACAAAAAAGCCGGTTTTTACATCCTGTAAAACAATGGATTAAGGCTATCATCTGGTGTGTTATTTATATCCTTTTTATCGTTTGGGTAGGTAATTTCTGGTGGTTATTGTTGCTGCCGGTCGTGTTTGATGCTTTCATCACCAGATTCATACCCTGGACCTGGTGGAAAAAGTCGAAAAACAAAACTTTTCTGGCGGTGATGGGCTGGGAAGATGCCATTGTTTTTGCCCTCGTAGCCGTATACTTCATTAATACTTATTTATTCCAGAATTACCAGATACCAACTTCTTCTTTGGAGAAAAGTCTGCTGGTGGGCGATTTTCTGTTTGTAAGCAAAGCGAGTTATGGTCCCCGTGTACCCAATACACCCCTCTCGTTCCCGCTCGTTCAGCATACATTCCCGGTTATCAATACTAAATCATTTCTGGAAAAGCCACAATGGGATTATAAGAGATTAAAAGGGTTCGATTCCATTGAAAGGGACGATATCGTGGTGTTCAATTTTCCAACGGGTGATACTGTGCCGGTAAACAAACAAAACCCGGACTACTACATCAGTTGCTATTATGAAGGGTATAACAGTCTGAAAATGAAGAATGCAGGAGTTGAGCCCGATCTGGATGCCGTTATGGCTGCCGGAAGAACAATCGTGCGGTCAAAAAAACAGGAGTATGGCGAAATTGTTTATCGTCCGGTCGATCGTCGTGAGAATTATGTAAAAAGATGCGTGGGGATACCCGGCGATTGGTTAGAGATTCGTGACAATCAGATTTTCGTCAACAATAATCCACAGGAAGCCCATCCGGGCATTCAGTTTAATTATTACGTGCAGACCGACGGGCGTTATCTTTCGGCAGATATGCAAACCAAGCTGGGTATCAGCAAAGAAGACCGGCTGATGTTAAATGCTCAGTATGATTACCATTTGATATCATTTTTAGGAATGGATCCGGCCATGCCAATTTATCATTTCCCATTGACAGCCGAGATGCTCGAAAAAATTAAACGTTATCCGGGTGTTGTGAAGATCGCGATTGAACCTTACGAACTCGGCGGAGATGTTTTCCCACTTGGTGGAGGGAAGAATTGGAACCGAGACAATATGGGACCCATTTACATTCCAAAGAAAGGGGCCACGCTCCGGTTGAACGCGTATAATTTCCCGATTTACGAACGCATCATCCGGGTATATGAAAAAAACACGCTGGAAGTGAAAGATGGAAAATATTTCATCAATGGAGAAGAAACGGCATACTATACCTTTAAAATGGATTACTACTGGATGATGGGCGATAACCGTCACAATTCAGCAGACTCCCGTTACTGGGGCTTTGTGCCGGAGGATCATGTTGTGGGACGACCGGTAGCCGTGTGGTTGTCGCTTGATAAGGATAAAGGTTGGTTTAACGGTAAAATCAGGTTTAACCGCTTCTTTAAAGATGCCCGCCGCTAACTCGGTTTTAGATACCAATATCTCAGGAAGGTACTGTTTGAGTACGGCCTACCTCGCTCCGGTTGAGTATTACAAGCTACTCGCCAATGCGGAAGAAGTATTACTCGAACAGCATGAGAGCTACGTAAAGCAGTCGTACAGAAATCGTTGCGTAATTGCAACAGCCAATGGTTTGATGGATCTCACCATTCCGGTTGAGAAGTTCGAAAAAAGTAAAACACGCATCCGTGATATAAGAATATCTTATCATGGTAACTGGCAGTTACAACATTGGCGCTCAATTGAATCAGCATATAATTCCAGCCCCTTTTTTGAGTATTACGCGGATGATCTGATCGGGTTTTATGAAAAGAAATGGAACTTTCTGTGGGATTATAATATTGAAATTCAACAAAAAATGCTTGAGTTGGTTGATGTACAACCTATAATCAGTTTAACGGACGGCTATCTAAAAGAATTGCCGGAAGATACGCATGACTTAAGGACTGCAATACATCCCAAAAAAGAAGCTATTTTGGGGCATCATAAATCATATTATCAGGTTTTTGCGCCGAAACTTGGCTTTCAGCCCAATCTGAGTGTGTTGGATTTGTTGTTGAATATGGGAAATGAAGCCGTTTTTATACTAAAAAATAAATTAACAGGGTGATAAAGTGGCGAATTATCAGTACTTTTGTATGTTAATTGAGCTAATTAAATAATTATGGAACAGATCGACTGGAGTAACCTGGGTTTTGGTTACATGAAAACGGATTATAATGTACGCTGTACTTTCTCTGAAGGTAACTGGGGTGAATTGGAGGTGCATGAAGATGAGTACCTGCAATTGCACATGGCAGCAACCTGTATTCATTACGGACAGGAAGTGTTCGAGGGGTTGAAAGCTTTCAGGGGTCAAGATGGAAAAATCCGTATTTTCAGGATTGATGAGAACGCAAAACGCATGCAACATTCCTGTAAAGGTATATTGATGGAGCCCATTACCACCGAGAAATTCAGTGAAGCCGTAATTAAAGCCGTGAAATTAAACGAACGTTTTGTTCCACCTTATGGTTCGGGAGCGTCATTGTATATCCGTCCGTTCTTGTTCGGTATCAGTCCGCAACTGGGTGTGCGTCCCGCCAAAGAATATCTTTTCATCGTGTTTGTCGCGCCTGTTGGTCCTTACTTTAAGGGCGGATTTGCCACAACACCTTTCGTCATCATGCGTCAGTACGATCGATCCGCTCCGTTGGGAACCGGTAAGTATAAGGTGGGCGGTAACTATGCAGCCAGTCTGGTTGCCGGGGAACATGCACATGAACTGGGTTATTCAAATATTTTCTACTTAGATGCTAAGGAAAAGAAATATATTGATGAATGTGGTGCTGCCAATTTCTTTGGGATAAAGAACAATACCTACGTCACACCCCGTTCGAATTCAATTTTGCCTTCTATCACCAATAAGAGTTTGATGACCTTGGCCGAAGAATTGGAAATGAAAGTTGAGCAACGTTCTGTTCCAGTAGAAGAACTGGCCACTTTTGAAGAAGCCGGTGCTTGTGGAACAGCAGCTGTTATCAGCCCAATTGAACGCATCGATGATTACGATACCAAAGTAAGCTATGTTTTCTCGAAAGATGGAAAGCCCGGTCCCGTTTGTGATAAGTTGTATCACAAGCTACTAGCTATTCAATGTGGTGATGAACAAGACTTGTATAATTGGGTAACTGTGTTAGAATAATTTTTTCACATTTCTCAATCAAATATAAAGCTGAAATTCAAAAGACACGCTGTTTGAGCCTCGAAGAGGCGAGTTTGTGTATTTTGAATTTCAGCTTTATATTTGAGGAAGTCAGTTAATACTGAATCTTTTCTAAATCTATCCAAAAACCCGGATATGACTTGCTTACCACTTCCGGATTTTCAATCACGATTGGCCGAATGAAAGCTGCCGGGGCAAAAGCCATCGCCATGCGGTGGTCGTCGTAAGTTTTTATCGATGGTGTTTCAGATGCTTTAACCGGGATTGTCTGTCCCTCCCATGCTAATTCCCCATCTGTAGGCTCATGTAGCACATAACCGAATTTATTTAACTCTGTAATGAGCGCAGCCACACGATTAGTTTCTTTAATTTTCAGACTTTGAACACCCCTGAAATGAAAAGGTATGTTTTTCAAACAGCAGGTTACCGCAAAAGTCTGAGCCAAATCAGGCTGATTGACAAAATCATATTCAAAACAGGAACAATCCTGATTATTAGTGCTAAGTAAAACTCCGTCACGCTGATATTCCGTTTTTACTCCCAATTGTTCAAATAATTCAGCCACTTTACTGTCGCCCTGGTAGCTATGCTCATGCAGCCCCTTCAGGAAGATATGTCCCTCACCAGCAATAGCCAATAACTCGTACCAGTATGAAGCAGCCGACCAATCTGATTCAACCCGGTATTTCACCGGCTGATAAGATTGGGGCTTGATTTCAATGATGTTGTTCTCAAAACTGGCTTTTACGCCAAAGTCACGCATCATCTTCAGGGTCATGAGGATGTAGGGAACAGAAATGACATTCCCTTCGAGAATGATTCTAAGTCCTTTTTGCATATAAGGTGCTATCATCATCAAGGCTGAAATATACTGACTACTCACCCCGCCATTTAATCTGATTTCACCACCGGTAAGGGAGCTTCCATAAATTCGTAAGGGAGGAAAGCCTTCATTCTCTATGTATTTGATTTTGGCGCCAAGGGTGTTAAGAGCCTCAACCAATAATTTTATTGGTCTTTCCTTCATCCTTTTACTGCCGGTAATTACCCATTCGCCTACTGTTTTTGACAGAAATGCAGTCAGAAAACGCATCGCAGTACCTGCAGCACCAATATCGAAAGTCGTATTATTTGAGTCCAATGCTTTAATCATTACGTTAGTATCGTCGCAGTCAGAAAGATTTTCTATTTCGTATGGACTGTATGCCAGCGCATTAATAATTAAAGCCCGGTTGCTGATGCTTTTCGATGCAGGCAATGTAATCTCTGCTTCAACTTTTTGTTTATGAAAATGAAGGGATTTTATTGTCATGTTACAATTGTTTTTATTCTCTAAAGCGAAAATCAAACAGCCAGTGCGTAGATTTTCGTTACATCTTCTTCGGTAAGCTTAATGAAGCTGCCCAGGGTTCGGTTCCCGAGTCCCAGTGTTTTTACCAGCAGCGGGATGTCTTCAGCTTTGGCACCCAGTTCGGCAAAACGTACAGGCATACCAATCGACTGCATAAACTGTTCGTAACGCTCAATGCCTTGTAATGCAGTATTTTCAGGATGTTGAAAGTCCATTTCGCAATCCCAAACCCGTACGGCAAACTGAGCAAAGCGGGTTACATCATGGTGCATCACATATTTCATCCAGGCTGGGAACATCACCGCTAATCCGGCTCCATGGGTTACATCATACAATCCCGATAGTTCATGTTCCAACATGTGTGTTGCCCAGTCCTGTTCCCGACCGACTCCACAGATGTCATTGTGTGCCAACATTCCTGCCCACATCAGGTTGGCGCGTGCCTCATAATCATAGGGGTTTTTCAATGCTTTTGGAGTTTCGCTGATGATGCTTTTCATCACCGCTTCTCCAACCCGGTCGGTAATTTCAACATCTTTCGTGTTAGTGAAATAACGTTCCATTACATGGGCAATCATATCAGCTGCACCTGCTGCTGTTTGATAGGGTGGTAACGTGCAAGTAAGTTCCGGATTCAGAATTGAAAATACCGGACGGATTAAATCACTGTTGGCCGAACGTTTGAGCATACCATTTTCATGGGTAATAACAGAACCAGTTGAACCTTCACTTCCAGCTGCAGTCAGGGTGAGAATAGTGGCAACCGGTAGTGCCCTTTCTATACGCTTTCCGGTGTAGAAATCCCAGAAATCACCATCGTAAAGCGCTCCGATAGAGATAGCTTTGGCTGAATCAATGGCACTTCCGCCTCCTACCGCTAAAATAAAATCGATGTTTTCTTTTTTACAGATGTCAATACCCTGATAAACCAGTCCACTGCGTGGATTTGGTATAACCCCACCCAGTTCGGTGAAATAAATACCAGCATCTTTCAGTGAGCTTTTTACCCGGTCGAGTAAGCCGCTTTTCACAACCGAACCACTTCCATAGTGGATTAGCACTTTGGAACCTTTAAACTGTTTTACCAGTTTCCCTGATTCATGTTCACGACCTTTTCCAAATACAAAATAAGTCGGACTGTAAAAATTGAAATTATTCATATCCCGTTATATTAAGATTATTATAGTAGTGAATAGCGAATAGTGAATAGCGGAAAAAAAACGAATAGAGAACCCTTAAACTCTTAAACTCTTAAACATATAATTGACCACTAACCACTAACCACTATTCGCCTTCCTTTAACGAATTTAAACGTTCAATCACCTGATTTCCAAGTTCTGTTTTGACTTTGATGTGATTCAGCACCTCCAGTACGAAAGGATTACTTTCAAAACATCCCCGAACTGATTCGAAATCCTGATGTTTTTGGGTCTCATCTCCATCAACACCGAAACCAGTCTTAGAGTTCAGATCAAATTCTTTTTTTGCATCGATATAAATTAGCTGATCCAGTTTTACTACCGATGCCTTCCAGTGTTCTATCATCTCAACAATGTCGCAATAAGTAATCTCATCAATTGATTTATTCCAGTATTGTTCGAGTTTATCCTTTGCCCAGGTCCACTCATAATTGTAATACTGCGCGTGCATGCGTTCAAATTCCGATTGGATTTTTTCAAGGCTATACTTGTTTTGTTCAACTGCATGAAGCAATTCGTCAATTTTACCTTTTGGGGCAATCAGACCGGACAGATCAATCCATTCACCGTGCCCTTTTGGAGTATCCGGTTTGAGTCTCTCTCTTACTTCCTCAATGCTTTTGTAGGTTTTTTCGCCTAATCTGCTTATCAGTGAGTTCCCGAGGAATTTAGTAATGGCAATTTCGTAAAGTTCCAACCCGTTTCGAAGGGAAGAGTTCTTGATGTTACAATTTTGGTACACATACACATCTGTTGTTTCTCCTGAGATTTGTTGCAGTTTTTTCAATACTTCCACCCCTTTCATCATTTTCTGAATGGTATAGGGACTCAGTAAATTGAAATTGATAGGGTCAAGTTTGTGACTGTCTTTGCGGTTATCACGCTTCGGCCACTTCTGCGCATCACGGATGGTACCCACACTTCGCAGGTTAACTCCGGGAACAAGATAGCTGTCGGTCGCATTTTCTATCAGGTACGAGAATGGTAAATCAGAAGTATCAGAATGTTTGTAATGCCGACCCATAACCAGCGTAAATGCACCAATTTTTGCCGGCCAGAGTAAATAGGAGTCACTGGTGGTTTTAGACCCGCGTTCACAGATGCCCTGGTGAATAGGACCAAGCTTGTACATGTGGTTACTTTGGTTCGAACCACTTCCCGCATTCAGAAAGGAAAACATGCCTGCTATCAACAAGGTCGATTTATGGTGAGTAACAGTGTAAGGTCCTGCAAAAATAGCTGTTGCTTCTCCGTGCATGCCCTGACAGTTCGAGAAAAATAGCGAATCTAAAGCTGAATAATGCTTGGCAAGAATACAACCCTGCCCGATAAAACAACGTGAAATCAAAGTAGAATCAGTCACTTCAACTCCGGAACTTAAAATAAAATCTTTGCATTTTACGCCGGATCCAACAGTAACTGGCGCTTCTTCATTGCTGTTGATGGTGCCATTTTCGAGGATAGATGCTCCTTCAATGACAGCGCAGTTCCCAATTCTAACATTTTTGATTGTACCGCAGTTGACCATGCGTACATTGTTTCCAATAAAACCATTATCTGATTGTTGTGATTTGGCATATTCATCTATCAGTATCCGGATATTTTGAATCACATCTTTTCTGTGCCTGTACAAGGCTTGTATGTATGCCAGCGGGGCTGATAAATGATCAAAAATAGGTATTTCACGTCCTCCGCCTTCGTTCATCACAGGAACCCTGACTCCATTGCCGAAAGAACTTGTACCATCTACAATCAGCAAATTGATGTTGTCGATGAAGGTGTCATTTCCAATTGTGTAATTGGCGATGTAATTGTGAATCTTGTCAATATAAACGTCGTTTCCGATGGTGCAGTTATGCAAACAACAATTGTAGATGCCGGTGTGTTTCTTGAGTCCTCCGGCAAGATCGAATGTTTTATTAAAAGAACCCAGCTTGATTTCACCAGAGAAATGAACATTGGCTATAAAATCAGGGTTAAAATGCTCATTTACAGTAACAGTTTTCCAGTTCTCGGCAGTACATCCGTAAACGGTCAGTGCAGCAATTTCTTTTTCGGTAAGTTGACGGTATTGGGCCATTGTAATTAGTTTGTTTAAGGGTTAAATAATTGTTTTATTGAAAAAGTATTTATTCGTCGAATTTCTGGAACAGAAAATCATTGTATGGATATCTTTCAATATGTATCGCTTTTACTTTATCGTAGAGCAAAGTTTTCAGGTTGTCAATGTTGATTTTCTCCTTTGCAGAGATAAAAATACAGTTGTCGTGTAATTTCGAAATCCAGGTTGCTTTCAGTTCTTCCAGGCTGATGTTTTCCCGTTGGATTGGAGACAAGTCGTCTTCGTCTTTTGGAATATAGGAAAAGGCATCCATTTTATTGAAAATAAGGATGACGGGTTTTTCTTTGGGATCAATCTCTTTCAGGGTTTGGTTGACAATTTCAAGTTGTTCTTCAAAATTAGGATGTGAAATATCCACCACGTGTAATAACAAATCAGCCTCCCTAACCTCATCCAGCGTCGATTTGAATGATTCGATCAGGTGATGCGGTAGTTTGCGGATAAATCCTACCGTATCGGTTAGTAAGAAAGGTAAATTATCTACAATCACTTTCCTTACAGTAGTGTCTAAAGTCGCGAATAATTTATTTTCAGCAAACACATCCGACTTGCTGAGCATATTCATGATGGTCGATTTTCCGACATTGGTATATCCGACCAAAGCCACCCGCACCATTTTTCCTCTGTTTTTACGTTGTGTCGACATTTGTTTGTCGATATCTTTCAGATTCCTCTTCAGTAAAGAAATCTTATTCAGAATAATCCGACGGTCAGTTTCAATCTGGGTTTCACCGGGACCACGCATGCCAATACCCCCACGTTGTCTTTCAAGGTGAGTCCATAAACGGGTAAGCCGGGGTAACATGTATTGAAGTTGAGCTAATTCAACCTGTGTCTTGGCATTTGCTGTTTGGGCTCTTTTGGCAAAAATGTCAAGAATCAGGTTGGTTCGGTCCAGAATCAATACATTCAGTTCTCTTTCTATGTTCCTGAGTTGTTTGGGTGAAAGTTCATCATCGAAAATGACCAGCCCGATATCATTGGCTGTAATATAGGCCTTTATTTCATCTAATTTTCCAGGCCCTACAAAGGTTTTCGGGTTTGGATAATCGATCTTCTGAAAGAAGTATTTCTCAGGAGTCGCACCTGCAGTATCTGCGAGGAAAGCCAACTCGTCGAGATATTCTTTTGCTTTGGCAGCATCCTGTTCTGGCGTAATCAATCCCACCAATACGGCTTTTTCCTGGTATATTTCTGTTTTCATCAGCGACTGTCGCATTTAAAAAAACCGCTTGGTGCGTACCAAACGGTTTTTAAATTATTTATTATTCAACCGGCAGACCGTTGGTGCAACCGGAAACTAATCCTTACTGTAAGCGGAAGTTAACAGGTAACGTGTATTTAACACGAACTGTTTTACCACGCTGTTTACCCGGGGTCCATTTTGGCATACTTTGAATTACACGTACGGCTTCAGCGTCAAGACTTCTATCAACACTACGTACAACTTCAATGTCAACAATCGAACCGTCACGGTTTACCACAAACTGACAGATCACACGACCCTGAATACCACTTTCCTGTGCAATAACCGGGTATTTAATGTTGTCGCTCAGGTATTTGAAAAGAGCAGCATCACCTCCGGGGAAAGATGGCATTGATTCTACCACCATGAAAACCACTTCAGTGTCTTCTTCTTCAACTTTAACCTGAACAGGAGCCTGTATAACCACCTGTTTATCCTTATCATCTTCTGTGTCGATAACAATTTCAGCAGTTTCCACATCATCTTCCACAACATTTAATACCTCAATAACCTCAGGAACTTCCGGCGGAGGAGGTGGAGGTAAAACTTCTGCTGTTTGGATGATTTCAATTTCTTCTTCCGCAACAACCTCTAAAGATGTGTCTTCATAAATGGTCACTTCGTGTTGAGTCCATTCAAAAGCAATGTAAATCAACGACAGAACCACAATGAATCCCATCAGTATAAAGATGGATTTCTTATCTTCTAGTGATGCTTTGGATGATTTTTTAACGTCCATATCAATGCAATTTTTTGATTGTTTTTCAGTTCGGCAAATGTACAATATTTTTTTCAATTCTCTGATTATAGAACGAAAAAAATTATTTTTA
>JAYFPG010000053.1:0-9262 GCA_034928085.1 Paludibacter sp. | reverse complement strand
ACCTGGGCAGATAAGACAGCAAAAGAATACAAAAAATTCAAGGGATTGAAAAAAGAAAACTTGCGTGATAACATGACCAACACAGAATTGGTGTTAAATATGTTAGCAGAACTTTCGACAAAAAAGATTTCAGAGTCCTCCGATCCTGAAACAATGGATGAACATGCTCAGGTTGCCAAACAAGGTGGTGAGGTCGCCCGTAATGCCCGCGAAGAACTTGAAACCAAAACAGGTCAAAAAGTTATTTCTCCTGTAAATGCTAAAAAAGGTTTGTTGAAAGGGGATAAATAAATTCTATTTTTTCTTCTTCCTCCTCTTCCTCAACCACAAATAATACCCTGTAACCGGCAAACTTGCCCCGATTAACCCACTGATAAACGTCAGTATCTTCGACCAGATGCCCCAAAGATTACCGACATGCAGTGAATAGATCCAACCCCAGATTTTGGAGACTTTATCCTGATCTTTGTACAGGGTGATATTGGTTATTGTTCCAGTTTGCTTGTCGAAATCGTACTTGTCGGTGGCGCGTGAGGTCGGTGCGTTTTTTTGATGTACCACTGCTGAACCGTCCTGGATGCGGACATATTTGAAATTCGGGTTTTGCTGCTTCAGTTCATCGGCAACAGACTGCCATATCTCAATGTTGACCTTCTGGGGTTCTTTTTTCTCACCTCTGCCGCCTCCTTCCCGTGCCTTTTCCTGCGGAACTTCTGCCCCGAATAGCCTGAAAACACCGTTTCGGTACCATTCGAACGACCACATCAACCCGGTTACCGCACCCACGAATAAAATCAGAAAGGCATAAGCGCCCAACACACTGTGCAAATCGTACATCAGTCTGCGGAAACCTTTTTTGCCTTGTATGGTGAAACTTCTTTTCTTCAGTTTTTTTGGAAACCAAATGATGACTCCCGTTATCAGGATAAATACAAATACCAGAGTGGATATACCGACGGAGTATTTGCCCCAGGTGCGGGTGTCGTCGAGTAGCCAGCGGTGCAGCGACATCACCACGAAAAACGGACTTTCCCTGTAACTGAAAACATCCGTCACTTCACCGGTGTATTGGTTCACGTACGCAGTCACCCGGAAACCTTCTGCTAATCCCATCGCGTAGGTACGTCCGGCATCGGCATTAATCCTGACATCCTTAACCCGGTTGTCGGTCAGCTGACTGTTCACCATCGGAATCAGTTGTTCCAACGGAATGGGTTGCTTGGTAGTTGGTTTTACAAAATACCGTTCCGGATGCGCCCATTCCTGCAACTCATCCTGAAAAACCAGGATGGAGCCACTGAGGCAAACGATAACGAGGATAATGCCGACCGGGATGGACAGCCATTTATGAAGTGCAAGGAAGAATTTTCGCATGATTAAATTGTTGATATATAATACAGAACCTGTTATGAATATGGGGTTGCTTCGTCGGCTTTGCCGACTCGCAATGATGAGGTCATCCCACTGTTCGGCGTAGTCTTCAGACTACGTCGTGCAGATAACCGGCCTCTGGCTGGTATTTGTATTTGTCTGAAAGTCACGAGACTTTCTTTTAGCACGGCGTAGCCAAGAGGCTACGCCGAACGTGGGGCTTGCTAAACAAAAATTACTAACAAAATTATATGGGCTAATTATATCTCAAAACCGATACGACAACACAGCTGCCAAATTCAACGGTTCAATCTGATTGATAAAACCTCCTCTGTAATAAGCGTTATATCCGATGGCGTTGAAGATGTTGTTCGCGAACACACGAGCCGTGAACTTCTCGTAGGTGTAAGCCAGTTGCAGGTTGACGGTGGTGTAGGCCGGCATCTCAAATGGTCTTACGCCAGCCGGTGTTCCGTGTCCGTCGGGTGTTAGACTGAATTCATTTACCGGACGTTCGCCTACATAATAGGTTCCCAGTCCGAGCGACAGTCCCTTCAAAGCGCTTTTGCTGATGGTATAGTAAACCCAGCCGTTGGCCGTATGGTCGGGTGCATTCATCGGGGAAGAACCATTCACATACGACGGACTGTTTTCGTAACGGGCATTCAGCCAGGCATATCCCAGCATCACCTGCAGGTTGGGCAACGGACGGCCATTCAATTCCACCTCGACACCATTCCGTAATAAATCTCCGGCTTTGATGAAGTACCCGGTTACCGTGTTTGTTCCCGGTACATATTCAGTGTTGGAGAGGTTTTCGGTGATGATGTCAAAATACGTCAGGTTAAAACGCAGGCGGTTGTCTAACCAATCGGATTTGATGCCGACTTCGACTTGCCTGGTATCCGACGGACCAATTTCTTCGCCGTTCGACATCTTGTTCGATGCGGAACGCAGGTTGGTCGTGGTTGTATAGGAACCGAACAGGTTGATATTCTCAATCGGTGATACCATCACCCCCGCCATTGGGTTCCAGGCTGAACCGGTAGTCGGTCCGGCGCTGGTAGCGCTGATGCTGCTCCCGTAGCTGTAACGCAACCCGAGAATGGCTTTCAGGTATTTGTTGATGGTCATTACTTCCTGCAACAACAAACCGTAACTTGAACTGCGTGATTCAATCGGGTTGGCTGCCGTTAGCGCGACATTTTTCGTGATTTTATTCGGAATGATGGACTGCAATACATCTATCGTATCAATGACTACCGTATTATAAGCCGTGGTCGATAAGTCGGTAAATTTATAATCAAATCCTACCTGGAAAGTATGCTTTACCGGACCGGTCATGACATCCCTTCCCACGAAATCCAGCTGGAATACCGAGTTGGCATCATCGCGCAATGAACGGGAAACCGAACGGCGACGCATGTTGTATTGTCCCGGATAAGCATTCAGCAGGGTAGCCATGGAAGTTGAAGTATTGTCAAGCTGATAGTTGGAAGCAAACCACGAAGCCCTTAAACTGTATTTTTCTGAAAGCTGACGCACGAAACGCGCCGCGTAAGTTGTGGTAATGTTGTTGGCATTGTCCGATTCAAACCCTAAGAATTTATCATAAGGCATCTCGTATAAAGCATTCACCGAGTCCGGTCCCAGGTTCACGGTACTGGTGTAGGGTGTGCGGTTGTCGTTGAGGTAATCCATTTCCAGTACGATCATCGTCTTGGGATTTGGCTGCCATGCCAGCGATGGATTCAGGTAAACACGGTCGGAACCAATCACCGGGCGATAATTGTCGGCACGCTCGAAAGCGCCGTTAACCCTGAACGCGATTGTTTTCTCGCGGTTCAGCACCGTCTGCATATCGAAAGTGGGACGGAAATACCCCCAGCTACCGGCTCGCAGCGAAACATCCCCGGTATTGATGAACTTCGGCGTTTTGGTAACCACGTTAACCACGCCACCCGGACTGCCCAAATCGTTCCCGATACCCTGGGTGATGGCAGCAGAACCTTTGATGACCTGCACACTTTCCACGCCCTGCATTTCAGTAAGTGCCGATGCATGACGAAAATCAGAATCAAGACGTACCCCGTTTTTCACGATGGGCACCCCCCGGTATCCGCGGGTTGATAAACTCTCGCGCACTCCGCCATAAGAACCGAACAAAGTTACGCCCGGCACGTTGCGTACTGCCTCAGTTACCGTCAGTGCTCCCAGTTCGGTGAGCGCTTTCTCCGAAATAACCGAGATACTCTGAATCTGCTCGGAAGGACGCAATGGCATGCGGGTAATGACATCTAATTTCTCCGGCTGTTTGTGACGTTCCCCGAACACCTCCACATCTTTCAGGTGGGTGTTGGGAATCATTTGCATTACCAATTGATCTTCTTTGTTCTTTTTCGGATCAATCTTTTGAATGTAGGGTTCATGACCGATGAAGTTGGCGACCAAAGTCAGTTCTCGGTCATTAGGTACCGGAAGCGAGAAGCTTCCTTCATTGTCGGTAGTTACACCCGTTTTGAGTTCCTGCACCATCACCGTGGCGGCAATCAGCGGATTGCCATCGGTATCGATGATTTTACCTTTGATAGTGAGTGCAGCAATATTAAGACTTATAAATAAGCTGATAACGATTAAAAATGTAGATATGAATTTTTGCATTGTAATATAGTTTTTGAATTACGTTGCAAAATTCGGGGAAAAAGTAAAGCAAAAAAATCACTAATTATAATGATTTTTTGTAAAAGGGTATAGCGTGTTTTGGGTAGAGGGGGTTGCTTCGCTATGCTCGCAATGACGAGGTTGCTTCGTCGGCTTTGCCGACTCGCAATGACGGGGCAATAACTGCGTGCTATTGATCAGGGGGTTGCTTCGTCACTCACTACGTTCGCTCCTCGCAATGACGGTGCGTTGATTAGGGTCATATATACGTCGCTGTTGGTTTTGCGGACTAATTGAGTGTTTAGCAGCGACGGGTTCGTGGGACAATTATGCTCAACCAGAACCTTATTTTCAACCTTATTTTCTTACAAAACAACCTTAGTAGCATAGATTTGGGTTATATTTCCTCTGACCTTATTACCTTATTTTGATTGATAGGTTTTTTAATAAGGTTAGGTATGGTGTGGGTATTTATTTGCTACTAAGGTTGTTTTGTAAGAAAATAAGGTTAGTAAAATAAGGTTAATGACGGTTTTCCCCAAGAGGCAACATCGAACAGGGGTTGATTACGCAGTTGTTGTGTGGTCTGAAACCATCAAACCCGAAATGCTTTCGCCTTTCGTTCTATTTCCGAAGGAGATATTTTGTACTGAGTTGCCAGTTTTCTCCAGGATGAAACAGCTTTGGTTACTTCCTTCTTTATTTCTTCTGCACGTTGGTTGGAAAGCAAATAATAAGGAGCGGTTTTCATAACCAAATCAATATCTAAAGAGTTATCTTCATCATCAATATTGAGTTTGAGACCAGTTCCTGTTTCATTAGCATTGATGTCAAATGCCGGTGATAGCGTCCAGCCAGCTTCAGTATAGATAAACCCATGATTTCGCAAATGATCATCTGTGTTCGAAACACAAACGGAGAAAAGAACCCTGCGAAAAAGCTCTTCTAAGTTCTCAATGACATCTGTACAGGTCGATTTAATAAACCCGACTAAATCTAAATAACTTACTCCACAATCCGCATCGTCTCCATCAGTCCTTTGTAACAATGTCATTGCTGATGCAAAATGAATACGTTTCTTATCTGCTGTCCGGTCAAAACGTTGTGATAAATAAGTATGATAAGGAGAAGCAAGTCTTTTTATGATGGCATTTGGAACCGTAATCTTAGCCTGAATTGCCAGGGTATGCACAACCATTTCCCACAGCCCGACGTCAGTATCATCTTTGTTACTGGGGAATTTTGCGATCCACTGTTTCCCGTTTGTATCAACAACATCAGCTTTGGGACGAGCACCTCCCAATGATGATCCCGGAGCAATCAGTTGGTTAATCCATTTCAGCGAAGTCTCATCTAAATTGTCAGCATTCTTTTCATATTGTTCAACAGCGAATTCAAGGTCTCTTAATGAAGTCCAGGGTGGAGCAGCTAATCTTTCGTCATTGCTCAAAAAATCACCGTCTTCTAACTCTTTAAAACGCAATCCGCCCATACGGTGACTGTCATGCACACCCAACATGAAATCAATCCCGAATAAAGTACGAGGCTCTTTTTGCTCAATCTTAGACAAAAGAATTTCTCTGCGCTTCATCAATAACTGTCCCCATCTGTCGGGAGATGAATCTTTGAAAATCCCGAAGTTATCATGTGAGGAAGCATAATGTAGTCCTGAAAAAAGTGGCAGTTCCGGGTCAATAGCAATGCCCGTTTTGATCCATTCATTGTCATATTCGAAAGAATACACAGTTTTCCCCCGCAGGGAAGCAAAATGCAGTTTCCCTATCAATTGAGGTGAATCGAACATATACCAATCCGCATACACCAGTATTTCTTTTTCATGTTGCTGTTTCATAAACAATTACTCGAATTCAGGTTTTTCAGAGTTCCCTCTGTCAATTACATGATCCAATACCGACGCTGTTTTCTTTGTTTTCGGGGCTCTTTTTTTTACAATCAATCCGGCATCCTGAATTTGTCTGCCAACAGGGTCTTTATCAGCTATCAATAACACGTCATCTTCGAGACGTAAAACAGTTAGCACTTGCAAATAATTACCCAGGGATACCGATGGAGAACCAACTTCTATGTTTCCCAGCGTGGATACTGCGATACCGGCCCGCTCAGCCATAGAGCGAACAGATAGCTTACGGCGTAAACGCGCTAACCTGATATTCTCACCTAATGTGACAAGTATCTTTTGCTGTTTTTGGGTGTAACTTGTTTCTTTTGTTTTCATAACAACTGATATTTCAGTACAAAAGTATATATAATAATTGAAATATCATGATTTATGGATGAAAAATTGTAGATATGTAGAGACGCAATGCATTGCGTCTCTACGCATCCTCCACAACAACCAAATCCGCAACCCCCTCACCAATCGCACACATTTATTAACCCGTCATTGCGAGTCGGCAAAGCCGACGAAGCAACCTCGTCATTGCGAGCATAGCGAAGCAACCTCCTGACCAACCGCACGCTATTGTTTTAACTAAATTTTTATGAAGTATGTAATCATTCCAATTTTCCGGCGAAAAACAGCACAATCTTTGGTATAGCCACCCCGACAGATTTTATATTAACCAGTTTGTTCCTATATATTAAAAGAGCAAACACAAACTAAATTTTTATGCCTGTTTTTTATAATAAGGTGCAACGGAAGAATCCTTCCGACCCTAACGCGACAGCCAAGTGGTATCCATCCCTTCGTACCACCAGCATGCTAAAAGAGAAAGAAGTGGCCCGTCAGATAGCCGACGAAACCACGCTGAACCCGAAAGAAGCCGAGATGGCGCTTTCACAGTTACACAAAATCATGCTACGGGCGCTGCACAACGGGCAGTCCATCCAGCTGGGCGACTGGGGTTCGTTTCACCTCACCCTGAATGCCGAAGGAGCAGAAAACGAAGCCGATGCCAACGCGATGAAGGTGAAGAAAGTCAACATCCGTTTCGCCCCGGGCAAGGAATTGAAAGAGTCCATCGCGAAGATTGAATTGCGCCAGACCAGCACCCTGATCAGCTAAGCTGATTATCCCTGAACCCGAACGAACCGGGCGGCTTACCTCGATAAGTCGCCCGGTTTTTTTGTAAATACTGTTTTAGTCGTGGCGAAGTCCTGTTTTTGTTTTCGCCAAATACTGTTTTAGTTGACGCCAAGTCCTGATTTGTACGAGCGCAAGTCCTGTTTTCGTCATGCCAAAGTCCTGTTTTGCATTTCACCAAGTCCTGTTTTGTCTCCGGCGAAGTCCTGTTTTCACTGAAGTCAAATCCTGTTTTGGAAAAACACAAGTCCTGTTTTGCCCTTAACTACTTCAAATCGGGGCATCTGCCATTTTTAGCAGGTTGTCACGACCTGACAAAATTTCCTGACACTTAAATAATCTAAATTGTTTACGCTTAACAGGGTTAAATTGTTTTTACTACTGCTAATGAATGTGATAAAACCGGCACTTACAACGGGATATAATACATTTTTATTTAGCTAATATGCAGGTAAGTGATTAAAAATGAAAGAAAGTTGGGGGTGTGAGTTAAAATTATCAAAATTTATTTTTATGTTTGTAAGCTGAAATTTCTACGGATGAAATGTTAACCGGATGGTCTGATGCTGATGCGCGCAACGTGTACTTTCTCTGGGGTTGCGCGGGAGGTGGATGGTGGTTGGTTTGGGTGATTGGTATTTGTTGTGTGTGTATTGAACATGCTTGATGAAGTTTTTTGTTTCCTTATTTTTTAATGAATTTGAATTGATACTAAAGTGAAAATATAAACAATAAGTTGGGCGTAGAGGAAATGGAGCTGGATGTGTTTAGATGTTATGCGTGAGTGTACGATGAAATTGAAATGTAAGACTCATTAATGAAAGCCGGCAAAATTTAATATGAAGAAAGAAAAGAGAAATACGAGAAATATCCGAACGCATAATACGCTCTAAGTGTAACCCATTCGGGTATATACACTTAGTCCTCCTCTTTATGCAAAATTGTAAAAACGGACAATATGGAAAACATAGACATCAATAAAGTATTTGAAATTAACAATTGGATCTGTTATTTGACAACAGGATTATTACTTTCTTTAATATGCAGATTAATTAATAGTAGTTTGAAAGCGATTGAAGTATACCATGACGAAAATGTTCATTATGAAAAAAGGAACTATTTTATTATTCTAAGGTGTATTTTTTTAGGTGTGGTCAAACAAAATAGTCATTATTCCGATTATTGGTTTAATTTCATTTTAGGAACAATAGAAATTTTAGTATACCCAATTCTATTGAAATTAAATGCAATAATAATAATTGGAGCATGGTTAGGTTTTAAAACATTAGCACAATGGAAAATATGGGAGGATAAAAGACTTGTATTTAATAGATTTTTAATAGGTAATGCCCTTGTCGTAATACTTTCTTATTGGATATTGAGACCTATGATAAATTTAATTGAATAAACAACTTTGCTTAATAGGTGATATGTTCTATTGACAATTTCACTGTTTCTGCTTTTATCCAAATTTCTTGTATCTTGAACAGGAAAGTGCTTTGAAATAGTTGAAAAGATCATACTGCCAACCTTTAATTACTGGTTAAAAAATAAAAAAATATGGAAATTAAAGATCTTTCGACTTTTTTTAAAGGACCAATTGAGAAACTGACAACTTTGGTCGGAAATGAACTGCAACAAACATTTTCTAATAGAATCCTAGAATACCAAGTTGAAGAGTATAAAAGAAATTACTTTTCAAAAACGATTTTACATAGGGCAGAACCTAAACCGTTAAATGAATTTTATCAACCGCTATACATTGAATTGCATAAAAAAAATGAAATCGGCAAAAGAATTCCAACGTCTTCTTCTAAAAAACTGTTAAATAAATATAACTATCTGACCCTAATAGGAAGTGCTGGAAGTGGCAAGAGTACAATTGTAAAATATTTATATACAAATTGCTTTAGTGAGAATTATAAGATACCAATAAAAGTAGAATTGCGTTATTTGAATGAGTATAAAGGTTCAATTCACGATTACATTTATAATGAAATCTTTCACTTTCAGAAACTAGGATTTTCTAACACTATTATTGATAGATTCATTACTGTCCCATTAAAATCTAAAAGAGTTCTTTGAAATATTTGAAATTTAGTTAGTTGCGAAGCTTTTTTGAGCGCGACGATTTCAATTTCTAACTTTGCTGCCCATAAATATAAGGCTGCAATGAATAAAGAGAAA
>JAYFPG010000072.1:0-36386 GCA_034928085.1 Paludibacter sp. | reverse complement strand
TACACTACCATTCATGCTGAAAGGAATACCTCCTTTAACATATACAGTGCCACTTGGCATGGCCGCAGAAGCAATCGTGGCATATACTTTCGCAAGTAATGAAGCCGCAGCCCCTGCACTTACGCGACCTTCCTTGTAAGAGGCATTTGTATTTTTGTAAATCATATCCTTCGCATTACTCAGCAAATCGATGATGTGAGCATACACAGCAGGAATGGGCTGACGCGGTTGATTTGGATCATTACCCTGGTTAATTGATTTTTCATAAATCGGAACTGCTCCATATGCACGAACCAACAGGAAGTAACCATAAGCCTGCAGGAAGTACAGTTCTCCCAGACAGTTGTTTTTAACTGCATCAGTTACATTTATCATTTTCTCCACATGGAAAATTGCCTCGTTGGTTCTGTTAATCAAATCATAGCTGAGTTTCCAAACCGCATCCGACTGATTGGTAGCTCCCTGAAAGTTACCAGCACCCAGTTCTCCAAAAGCCCAACTCGGACCGGTTACATAATCATTATCGAGTTCCAGACAACGCGGAAACTCATCATACACATACATACGGGACAATCCATTGTAAGCACCCATGACCCACATATCAGCACCCTGATCTGAATCCTCAATATCTTCATTCGTAATTTTTGAGAATGCATTCACATCTAAAATATCACTACAGGAAGAAAAAATCAATATAGTAAACAGGAAACTGAACAACCCTGCTATTTGAATATTTTTTTTCATTGTTTTATCATTAAAAAGTTAGAATTGTACTTTAACACCAAATGAGAATGTTCTGCTTGTAGGATATGAGTAAACATCGACTCCCCTGCGGGCAGGATCACTACCAAAAGCATTTACATCAGGATCGTACCAACTGTAGTTGGTTAATGTCAGTAAGTTCGAAGCACTAGCATTCACATGAATACTGTTGATTTCTTTCAGGAAGCCAATTTTTTTGAACGTATATCCAAGATTGATGTTCTTCAGACGCAGGTATGATCCATCTTCAACATAGCGATTAGAGATGAGCCAGGTTCTTTTTGCCTGATTTGTTGCCTTCGGCCACATTGCTGTTTCAGTAGTTTCAGTAGTCCAACGCGATTCGTAAACGGCAACCGGAATATTGGTTGTATTGTAGAGCGTTACGTTCATGAGGTTACCATTGAAAATATCATTCCCCATAACTCCCTGCAGGAAGAAACTAAATGTAAAATTATTCCAGGCGAAATTGTTGGTAATACCAAAGGTATAATCAGGATTAGTATCTCCGATAACATGCAGTCCCGGTCGGTATTTAATCTCACCAATCATCGATTTAACAACGTTAGCATTTGCAGAAGCATAGGTGGGGTCTTCTCTAACTTCAGCTTCGTTGTCATAAAATCCATCTTCAACATATCCGTAGATGGCTCCAATAGGCAATCCATTACGTTGGATAAACACATTATCGGCTTTGTACCACAAACGACTCGAGAACTGATCTGCCAGTAATCCGCCAATACGGTTTCTGTTGAACGATAAGTTTGCATCAATAGTCCAGTTGAAGGCTTTACTTTGAACCGCCTTGAAGCTGGCTGATAATTCGAGTCCTTCATTGGTTACAAAACCATTGTTAATAATTTGAGAAACATAGCCGGTCGATTGCGGAGTTTTTACATTCTGCAACAAATCTCTTGTTTTCTTGAAATAGTAATCTACAATAAAGCTCAGCCGGTTTTTCCAGAATCCAAAATCAAGTCCGACATTATACTGGTCTGTAGTTTCCCATTTCAGATTTTCATTGAAAGCATGGTCACTCACAAAACCGCTGTGTTCAGAACCTCCCAGCGGATAATTTGCCACCCGCATCGTGTACATTGTCTGATAATCGGGGATAGCCTGATTACCGGTTTGTCCATAACTCAAACGAAGTTTTAGATTATCAAATACATTGAGGTTTTTAATAAACTGCTCTTCTGAAAGTCGCCACGCAAATGCTCCCGAAGCAAAGTTGGCATAGCGGTTTACAGCAGAAAATTTACTGGAACCGTCACGACGGAAGCTGGCTGTCAGAATATATCTGTCTTTTAGCACATAATTTACACGTCCCAGCATAGAGAACAATTTACTCTCCACCTTCAAGCTAACCAAACTACCCGGTACCAAGGCGAGACCCATATCATAATTTTCTGTGATGTCCGTTGGAAACTGAGTAGCAGTCATTGCCTCAACACTGTTTATCCGATGCTCGTATGTCACAGCAGCAACAGCATTTAAACTGTGTATTTTATTAAATGTCTGGTTATAGGTCAACATCGATTCAGTAGTTGTATGTGATTGACGGCTGTTACTTAGCCCACCTTTACCGTTGACTTTATCAATGGCACCTTCACCAGTGTCACGATTCGAATAAGTACTACGTTGACTTTCAAAATTACTTAAACCTAAATTTTGACGAAAAACCAGATTTTTACTCAAACGGATACTCGCAAAAGCTGAGGCAAATAGATTAGCACTTGACAGCTCGTTTTTAGTAGAAATCACATAAGTACGCGGATTGGCTGACAACCATAGCAATTCATCACTTTGAGAAAAGTCACCATAATAAATGGTGGAAGGATAAAGCAAAGCCGAACGAAGAATACTATAATCAAGCGAATTACCTCTTGCAAAGTCGGTTACCGAGTTAGTATAATTCAAATTTAAACCAACGGTTATGTTTTTTGAAATGTTCTGACTTGTATTAGAACGCAGCGTATATCTTTCGAAACCTGTACCCTTAATGATACCATCCTGTTGGGTAAAGTTTCCTGAGAAAGCATAATTTCCACGATCTGTCGCTCCGGAAATCTGCATGTTATACTCCTGTGAATAAGCTGTTTGAAATATTTCATCCTGCCAATTGGTGCCTTCAACCCATTGTCTCCAAATACCACCATTGGGATCAGTTCCTTCGCGCCAACCCGGATTCAGGAAATCTTCGGGTGATGGATTATATTTTGCACTCAGCACTTCTCCGTTACTTGTTTTGTATGCCCATGCTCCGGGAGTAGGATATACATATTGTGTAAAAGGAGAACCATCATAAAACAAGGCATTATCCTGTTGTTCATTGCGATAAAGTGCATAATGATAACCATCCAGCACCGGAACTTGTTTGCGAATCACAGAACTGCTGAGGTTTGAAGTAAGTTCGATACGGGGTTTACCTTTCTCGCCAGACTTAGTTGTAATAAGGACAACACCATTTGCACCACGAGAACCATAAATTGCTGTTGCAGAGGCATCTTTTAAAACCTCTATTGATGCTATATCATGTGGATTGATAAATGCTAATGCATTTGAAGTTGCTTCCAGACTTCCATCCGTATTCTCTGCACTTCTTGGAGTTGTTGGTACTTCAAACGGAATTCCGTCTACAATATATAAGGGTTGTGTGTTCGAAGAGAAAGAGTTTGTTCCTCGAATCTGCATGTTTACACCGGCACCTGGTGCTCCATCATTTTGGTTGATGATTACCCCTGCAATACGCCCTTGCAATGCCTGATTAATACTGGCAGAAGGATTTCCGGCAAGAACCTCATCAGCTTTAATTTGAGCAACAGAACCTGACAAGTCTCTTTTTTTCATAGCCCCGTACCCGACAACTACCACCTCATCCAACACTTTCTCGTCTTCTTCCATCGTTATGTTGAAATTGCGAATATTCCCAACGCCGAATTCTTTGGTTTTGTATCCTAAATAGGATACGCGGATAACATCTGTAGAGGATTTTACATTTAAAGAGAAATTCCCATTTATATCGGTTACTGTTCCTACATTGGTTCCTTTCAGTACCACAGAAACACCAACCATGGGATCGTTGCTAACATCCCTGATTCTTCCGGTGATTTTTATCACATCATCCGCCGTAACTGAAGATGCCACAGCATGATTTTCAGCGTTAGCACTTGCAAAACCAATATTCCCGATTAACATAAGCAGTATAACTGCCATTGTCTTCAGGCCAATCGTTTTTTCAACCGACCGCAATTGCTTAACACCTTTTCTTAAAGAATTAAAAGAAAGATTTTGTGTCATGGTATAAATTATTTTTAAGATTATTATACATAATATAGAGTTTAGTCTGCAAAAACTTTTGAGTTTTATTTTACAACCAAACGCTAAATCATCTGTTGCAAAAATAGATGTGCAAACGGAAGACAACAAGTGTTTTTTTGTCTATTACCGATATTATTTTGCACTACACTTTGCTTTTTTTGTCTATAGGATATTGCAACTTATTTTAATAGCACAAAATTAGCCACAAGAACTTTCATTAATATAATGAATTGATTAAATGATTATTAACCAAGATAAGGTAGAGTCTTATTTTTACAACATGTAATAAATAATAATATCAGCCACCAAAAACTGATACTTTTACGACAATCTAATAATGATTTTTTGACAGAGAATAAACACAACGATTAACCATTGAGAGGATTCATCCACGCCTTATCTAACCAAAAAACTGCTTAAATAATAATGTGGGTCTTCCAGTAATTGTCTCTGAATTCTCTTGGTGTACAGTTTTTCTTTTTCTTAAAGATACGGTTGAAGTTCGAGAGATTGTTGAATCCGCATTCATAACAAATCTCAATAATACTATGTGTGGTTTCTACCAGCATCCGGGTAGCATGACCGAGACGGATGTCGTTCAGGGCATCCACGTAATTTTTCCCGGTCCTTTTCTTTATAAAACGACTGAAGGCTGTTTCCGACATATTGACCAATCCTGCCACATCGGCCAACTTGATGGGCTTATCATAATTTTCCAACATGTAATGATATGCTTTGTTTATACGGCGACTATCAAAAGCATCTTCATCCTGTTCCCCGAAGGATTTACTTGAGAGTACACGTATATCATTGCTCACCGACAAATCATATAATAATCCGATTAATTTTAATACGGAATGGGCACCGTGGCTTTCTCTCGATAGCTCTTCAATGCGCTCTTTGTATTTAGCAATTGTCGACTCAGAAAATGTCACGCCACATTTTGCTTTCTCGAACATGTCTTTTACCGACTTAAACTGATTCCGCTCGAGCAATTCCGGATTCAACAAATCCGCGTGAAACTGTATCGTTATTTCTTTTATATCCTTAAATTTTTTATTGTTGTTTAACCAGGCATGGCTCAACGCATGACCGGTTATCAAAGTCAATTCAAGATAACCAATTTCTTCCACACTATCGCCAACAACCCTGCGGGCACCGGTAGCATTCTCAATAAAATTCAACTCATAAATATTGTCATGCGTATGAATAGGATAGGTGAAAGCATTCTTTAACCTCGAAAATACAGTAAAACAATCCTTATCCGATAAAGGTGTAATTTCACCAAAAATTGCGTTTTTCATTTCTTTAATAATATGAACAATAATAAAAACAGGAGTCAAAGACACTTTTCAGAAATCATAGCATGGGTGCAAATATAGTATTATTTTTGATTCTCAGATTTAAACTTTTTATCCTACCTTTGCGTTTACTCAAATTAAACCAATTGTATGGACACCTCAAATTTCCTTTTTGCTTTCGGATTAACTCTTTTTGCGGGATTGGCAACCGGTATCGGGAGTTTAATCGGCTTTTTGCATAAGAAATTTAATCCCAAGTTCCTTGCTGCCTCTCTGGGATTCTCCGCTGGGGTAATGATTTATGTTTCGCTGATTGAGATATTTGCGAAGGCTAAAGATGCACTTACTGCTGAATATGGGGATAAAACGGGTTATTGGTACACAATTATTGGGTTTTTCGTGGGCATTGCCCTAATTGGTATCATTGATAAGTTAATTCCTTCCGGTGAAAACCCCCACGAAATCAATAAAACAAAAGATTATGACAAACCGGGAAAAAGAGATAATAGCAAATTGATGCGGATGGGGCTTTTCTCGGCGCTGGCCATCGGAATTCACAACTTCCCGGAAGGATTAGCAACCTTCATGGCCGGTATGACCAACCCGACATTGGGGGTAAGTATCGCGGTGGCCATCGCGATTCACAACATCCCTGAAGGTTTGGCTATTTCAGCTCCCGTTTATTATGCAACCGGCAACAAGAAAAAGGCATTTATACTATCATTCCTTTCCGGTCTGGCTGAACCCGTTGGCGCTATCATCGGATTCTTCCTGCTGAAATGGTTCTTTACCGAAGCTGCTTTCGGCTTTATATTTGCAGCTGTTGCAGGTATCATGGTTTATATCTCTTTAGATGAATTGTTACCAACTGCTGAAGAATATGGCGAACACCATGTCGCAATTTACGGTCTCATCGCGGGAATGGCAGTCATGTCGCTGAGTCTGGTGATGATGGCTTAATTTTTAATGAATGATTATGAATATTATAGAGAAACCAAAAAATACAGGATTAATTCAATTGCTGGATATTGAACTATCTGATATAATTCCATATATCCACTGGAGTTTTTATTTCATGGCCTGGCGGATACCGGGCAAATTTGAAGGCATCGAGACGGCTTGCGACTGCGACTCCTGTAAAACCGGATGGCTGCAAAAGTTCTCAGCTGAAGAAAGAACAAAAGCGGAAGAAGCCCTTAAATTGTTCAAAGATGCACAGGCCATGCTGAGAGAGTTCAGGGACAAAAAAGTATTGAAAATAAATGCTTCTGTGGGTATTTACCCTGCATATGCAGTTCAGGATGATATTGTTATTCTCCACAATGAAAAAGAATATCGCATCCCTACCCTGCGACAACAAAAACCGGCGAATGACGGATTTTGTTATTCCCTTGCTGACTTTATCAATCCCGAAGGAGACTATATTGGCGTTTTTGCCAATTCCGTGCTGGGCGTTGAGGAGTTTGCTGATGAATACGAGAAAAACGATGATGTATACAGTGCCTTGATTGCCAAAACCCTGTCGGATCGCATTGCTGAAGCAACGGCAGAATGGCTTCATTACAAGGTAAGAAAAGAAATCTGGGGTTACGCTCCGGATGAGGTTGAGAATATTGAAGAAATGTTCAAGGTTCACTATCGCGGAATTCGCCCGGCAATTGGCTATCCTTCCTTACCGGATCAATCTGTCATTTTCGAACTTGATGATTTAATTAAGTTTGACCCTACAGGCATAAAACTGACCGAAAACGGGGCTATGTATCCCACTGCATCAGTCTGCGGACTTTATTTCGCACATCCGAAATCCAAATACTTCATGATTGGGAAAATTGACGAGAAACAATTGATTGATTATGCCCAAAGGAGAAGCAAATCGCCTGAAGAAATAAGAAAATGGTTGATCGCGAACCTTTGATTGCTTCATTTTTTGTACTTTTGCATTTTCAACTCTGGTAAAATGCACATTGATATCATTTCCGCTGTTCCTGAATTACTGCACAGTCCGCTGAACTTCTCCATCCTCAAAAGAGCACAGGACAAAGGTTTGGCAGAGATAAACGTGCATAACCTGCGTGATTATGCTACCGATAAACATCGGCATGTAGATGATTATGCCTATGGATTCGGAGCCGGCATGGTGTTGATGATTGAACCGGTTGATCGTATCATTACCAAACTGAAATCGGAAAGGCATTATGATGAAATTATTTACACCTCCCCTGATGGTGTAAAGTTTGATCAACCGATGGCAAACCGCCTGTCGCTGACCCACAATCTCATCATCCTTTGCGGTCATTATAAAGGCATTGACCACCGAATAAGGGAGCATTTGATTACAAAAGAAATCAGCATCGGCGATTTTGTCCTGACCGGCGGAGAAATCCCGGCAGCCATGATGGCAGATGCCATTATCCGGCTTATCCCGGGCGTCATGAGCGATGAGACTTCGGCTTTATCCGATTCCTTCCAGGATAATTTGCTGGCTCCTCCCGTTTACACCCGCCCTGCTGATTACAAGGGGTGGAAAGTTCCCGACATTCTATTATCCGGGCATCAGGCCAATATTGAAAACTGGATGCATGACCAATCTGTGGAAAGAACAAAACGATTGAGACCGGATTTATCAAAAGAATAATTACTAACCATTTAACCTGTGAATTATGAGTAATATTAAATTGTTTGAAAGCAAACAAATTCGTTCTGTTTGGAATGAACAAGAAGAAAAGTGGTATTTTTCAGTTCAGGATGTTATTTCAATTCTGACTGAAAGTTCCGACATTAAACAATACATTAAAAGAATGTTAAGTCGGGATGTTATATTGAAAGGCAACTGGGGTACAATTTGTACCCCAGTTGAAATGATTGCTGCAGATGGTAAAAAACGCAAAATTCAAGCTGCAGATGCACAAGGGCTCTTACGAATTATTCAGTCAGTTCCATCTCCTAAATCAGAACCATTTAAATTGTGGCTTGCTAAAGTGGGAGCTGAAAGATTGGAAGAAATTGAAAATCCTGAACTGGCGACACTGCGTACAAGGGAATTATACAAACTAAAAGGTTATGCTGATGATTGGATTGAGAAACGCATGCGTAGTATCGCTATCCGTGAAGAATTAACCGAAGAATGGAAAAATCGTGGTGTAAAAGAAAAACTTGAATATGCTATACTAACAGCTGAGATATCAAAAGCTACTTTTGGGTTAACTCCCAAAGAATATAAGGAAATTAAAGGATTAAAAAGTCAAAATCTAAGAGATCATATGTCTGATCTTGAATTAATCTTTTCAATGCTTGGAGAAGCCTCAACGAAAGAAATAACAGTTAACACAGATACACAGGGTTTTGATGAAAACAAAAAGGCAGCAAAAGCCGGAGGAAAAATTGCCGGTGATGCCCGCAAACAACTTGAGTTAAAATCCGGGAAGAAAGTGGTTACAAACCAAAACTACCTCCCGGAGAATAAAAACAAAAAAATTGAAGAATAAAACATTTCAGAATATGCAAAAAATCAAAATTGGCGTCATAGGCGGCGCAGGTTATACCGCCGGAGAATTACTCAGAATTCTTATTTATCACCCGCAGGTTGACATTGTTTTCGTAAACAGCAGCAGCAATGCCGGCAATCCGGTTACAGCAGTTCACAGCGGACTGATAGGTGAAACTGATCTTGTATTCACAGCAGAATTACCTTTAGAGAAAGTTGACGCCTTGTTCCTGTGCTCAGCACATGGTGACAGCAAAAAATTCATTGAAGCAAATGAAATTCCTAAACAGGTAAAAATCATCGATCTTTCAACGGATTACCGTGCAAAAAGTCCGGATCATGATTTTGTATACGGTTTACCCGAACTGAACCGGGATGCTATTAAAAAGGCGACACATGTTGCCAATCCGGGATGCTTTGCCACCGCCATTCAGGTAGCATTATTGCCGTTGGCATCTAAAGGTTTACTACAAGATGAAATTCACGTTAACGCCATTACGGGTTCGACAGGAGCCGGGGTTAAACCATCTTCGACTTCACATTTCAGCTGGAGAAATAACAACATTTCCATATACAAGCCTTTCGGACACCAGCATTTACATGAAATCGGGCAATCCATCAATCAGCTTCAACCTGATTTCAACAAGTCCGTGAATTTCATCCCGGTAAGAGGTAATTTTACCCGTGGAATTTATGTTACGGCTTATACGCGTTGTAGTCTTTCGTTGGATGAAGCAAATGCACTTTATCAGGAGTATTACAAAGATGCTGCTTTTACCTTTTTAACGGATAAAAATCCGGATTTGAAACAGGTAGTCAACACGAACAAAGCAATTGTCTATCTTGAAAAACACGGAGATAAGTTACTCGTTGTTTCTATGATAGACAACCTGCTGAAAGGAGCATCGGGACAAGCTATCCAGAACATGAACCTGATGTTTGGATTAGATGAAAAAACCGGATTGGGATTAAAAGCGGCTGGCTTCTAATCCCCAATCCTTATTTCCAGGCTGTTTTATTGGCAATCTTCACCAAAGCCAGCATTACCGGCACTTCCACGAGGACACCCACAACGGTAACCAGCGTGGCACCGGAATTTAGTCCGAACAAGACAATCGCCACTGCGACAGCCAGTTCAAAGAAATTACTGGCACCGATCAGCGATGCAGGTGCTGCAATATTATGTGGTAATCTCCATCGTTTAGCCCATCCGTAGGCAATAAGAAATATCAGAAAAGTCTGTATAATCAAGGGTATTGCTATCAAAACAATATGGAATGGATTATTCAGAATCACATCTCCCTGAAAAGAGAAGATAATGATTAGTGTAAGCAGTAGACCTGAAATGGTTATGCCTGTAAATTTCTTCAGAAAAACATTTTCGAAGAATTCTATTCCTCGTCTGGCAATCACCCTGGTTCTTACGATGTATGCGGATACCAACGGAATCACAACAAACAAAACCACCGACATAATCAAGGTATTCCAGGGAATGGCAATACCGGAAACTCCCAGCAATAAAGTCACAATCGGAATAAACGCAACTACGATAATCAAATCATTGATGGCAACCTGTACGAGCGTATAAGCCGGATTGCCTTTGGTGAGGTGACTCCAGACGAACACCATCGCTGTGCAGGGAGCAGCTCCCAACAATACCGCACCAGCAAGATATTCTTTAGCCAAATCTTCAGGAATTAAGAATTTGTAAATCACAAAAAAGAATAGCCACGCAATACCAAACATCGTAAAAGGCTTAATTAACCAGTTAACCACCAGCGTTACTGTTAAGCCTTTTGGCATTTTCACCGCATCCACGATGCTTCCGAAATCAATTTTCAGCATCATCGGGAATATCATAATCCAGATAAGAACCGCTATCGGGATGGAAACATTGGCATACTCAAGTTTACCTAAAGTTTCAGGGATTACAGGCAGCAATTTACCAATTGCAATGCCGGTAATAATACACAAAGCTACCCATACGGATAAATAACGGTCGAAGAATGACATCTTTTTTGATTCAGTACTCATAACTGAGGTTTGATTTCGTTTTGATACAATTTATAAAATGCCTCTTTTATGTCATCGCGTATTCTTCTGAACTCACTCCAGATAAAGTCATCTGGACCTACAGCATCCCCCGGATCCTCAAAACCTAAATGAAGGCGGTGTTTTACCTTCCCAATGAAAGCCGGACAACTTTCATTGGCTCCGCCACAAACGGTAACAACATAATCCCACGCTTCGCCGAGGTATTTCTCTACGGGATCTGACGTGTGATGACTGATGTCTATTCCGGCTTCCTTCATCACCGCTACCGCTTTTTCGCTTAACCTGCCCGATGCTCTTGTGCCTGCAGAACACACGGTGATGTTTTTATCAAACGATTGTAACCAACCGTGCGCCATCTGACTGCGACATGAATTTCCTGTACAAAGAATTAATATTTTCATTTTTAGTTGTTTTATTAAACCTGTCAGGTCTTATAGACCTGACAGGTTTATTGTTATTTACATGTTTCTGTTTCGCAAACTACTGCTGCATTTTTAATTTGACTAAAAAATGCATCTAACATCGTTAATTTACCTTCTATTGTTGTTTTACATAGACAATAATTGATCTTCAATCCATCAATTTCACCATGTATCAATCCCATGTCCCGCAATTCTTTTAAGTGCTGCGAAACTGTAGTCCGGCTCAACGGAAGATTATTTGAAATATCTCCCGATATACAGGTCTTTGTTTCTGCCAAATACTTCAGTATTGCCAAACGCGCAGGATGAGCGATGACCCTGGCAAAGGCTGCTAAATCCTGTAATTCCATTTCAAATACTTCCGGTTTTCTCATACTCCAATGTTTTATGTCGCAAACATACGACATTGTTTTGAAACGACAATACAATCTATATTAAAGTTACGTTAAAGAATTGCGAATCCTCTTTAAAACTGAATTATCCAGCACAAGGGAATTTACAAAACATTGTTTCATGTCAAAATGACAGACTCATAACTGGTGGCATTTTTTTTGACACAGGCGGGGTTGCAAACCGATAAAATTTAAAAAATAAGATATATGTCAAAAGGTAACATTGGGGTAACGAGCGATAATATATTCCCCGTCATCAAGAAGTTTTTATACAGCGATCACGAAATTTTTCTACGCGAACTGGTTTCCAACGCCGTTGATGCAACTCAGAAACTAAAAACCCTGGCATCTGTAGGCGAATTCAAAGGCGAGTTGGGTGAATTAAAGGTTTATGTTTCTGCTGATAAGAAGAAAGGAACACTGACTATTTCCGATCGCGGTATTGGTATGACCGGTGAAGAGATTGAGAAGTACATCAACCAGATTGCTTTTTCCGGAGCCGAGGAATTTGTAGAGAAATATAAGAAAGACGCTCAGGCTATCATCGGACATTTTGGACTGGGTTTCTATTCCTCCTTTATGGTTTCCAAAAAAGTGGAAATTTTCACCCAATCCTACAAAGAAGATTCGGTTGCACAGCACTGGTCGTGTAAAGGTGATCCGGAATATACGCTTGAAGAAACCATCAAATCGGATCGCGGAACCGACATCGTTTTACACATTGATGATGAAAATAAAGAGTTTCTGGAAGATTCCAAAATCAGTGAGTTGCTGAAGAAATACTGTAAATTCCTGCCGGTTGAAATCGTTTTCGGCAAGAAAAAAGAATGGAAGGACGGAAAAGAAGTTGAAACGGAAGAAGACAATGTAATCAACAACACTGCACCGGCTTGGACAAAGAAACCGGCTGATTTAAAAGAAGAAGATTACGCGCAGTTTTACCGCGATTTGTATCCTATGAGTGAAGATCCACTCTTTCACATACACCTGAATGTGGATTATCCTTTCAACCTGACTGGTATCCTCTATTTCCCGAAAATCAAAAACAACATCGAGCTGCAACGCAACAAAATTCAGTTGTATTGCAATCAGGTTTTCGTAACTGAACATGTCGAAAACATCGTCCCGGACTATCTGACCCTGCTGCATGGAGTAATTGATTCACCGGATATCCCCTTGAATGTATCCAGAAGTTACCTGCAAAGTGATGCGAATGTAAAAAAGATTTCAGGTCATATTACAAAAAAAGTAGCCGACCGTCTGGCAGAGATATTCAAGTCGGACCGCGAACAATTTGAAGACAAATGGGATAACCTGAAGATATTCATCCAGTACGGCATGCTCAGCGATGAAAAGTTCTATGAAAAAGCAGAGAAATTTGCCTTGTTGAAGAATGTGGATGGTAAGTCTTTCACTTTTGAAGAATATAAGGACTTAGTGAAAGAAAATCAGCAAGATAAAAATAAAGACCTGATTTATCTCTACACGACCAATAAAGAAGAGCAATACAGCTATATCCAGCATGCCAAAGACAAAGGATATGACGTCTTAATTATGGATGGTCAGTTGGATGTGCATGTGGTTAGTCAACTCGAACAAAAATTCGAAAAGACACGCTTCGTTCGCGTGGACAGCGACACGGTTGAGAAACTCATTCAGAAAGAAGAAGTTGCACAAGTATCGCTGACTGACAAACAAAAAGATGAGTTGATTACCATTTTCAAGTCGCAACTTCCTGCAATGGAAAAGGCTGAATTTATTGTATCATTTGAGCAATTATCCGAAACTGCTAATCCCGTGTTTGTTACTCAGAATGAGTTTATGCGCAGGATGAAAGAAATGTCGGCACTGCAGGGTGGCATGATGAGTTTTTACGGAGAAATGCCCGACAGCTATAATTTAGTAGTTAATACCGGTCACCCACTCGTAAATCAGATATTAAATGAAGAGGAAACTTCAGTAATAGATAACATAACGCCTGTTTATGATGAACTTTCAGCCCTTGAAGAAAAACAAAAAGCATTGAAAGAGAGTCATAAAGATAAAAAAGCAGAAGAAATTCCGGCAGAAGAAAAAACGGAGTTGGACACGCTGAACGATCAAATCAGTTTGCTGAAGGACAAGAAAGACGAAATACTGAAAGGATATGCTTCTGGTAATAAACAAGTTCGCCAACTCATCGATCTGGCTTTGCTTGCCAACAACATGTTAAAAGGAGAAGCACTTGCCAACTTTGTAAAAAGAAGTGTTGAACTGATGTAGTCGCAAGACGATTTATATAACTCAAGAAACACCTGCATACGGAGAAATCCAAATGTAGGTGTTTTTTCATTTCACCTCCCTCTTTCAAGTCTGGAGGCATCAAGACGCAGCAATATAAACAACATAATGGTAAATCCCCACAAGGAAGATCCACCATAACTGAAGAAAGGCAAAGGGATGCCGATTACAGGCATCAGACCCAACACCATACCCACATTAATCATCAGGTGAAAAAAGAGAATACTGGCGACACAATAAGCATAGATACGATGGAAATTTTCTCTTTGTCTTTCAGCAATTGTAAGTATACGCATCAGCAACAGCCAATAAATAACCAAAACGAACACAGAACCAATAAACCCATGTTCTTCCCCTACAGTACAAAAAATGAAGTCTGTATCCTGTTCCGGTACGTATTTTAATTTGGTTTGCGTGCCATTGAGAAATCCTTTACCGAAAAAACCACCTGAACCGATGGCTATTTTCGATTGGTTCACATTGTAACCTGCACCGGCAAGGTCATCTTCCATATTTAGCAGCACTTTGATACGAATTTGTTGGTGAGGCTCAAGCATCCGGTTAAAAAGCTGGTCGGCAGTATAACTGAAACCTATAGAAACAAAAGTGATCAGCACCAGTAACAAGTATTTTCTATAGCGTTTGAATAACTCTACGAATAACCAGTACATTCCTGATGCCCCGGCTATGCCAAGAGCAACATAATCATAATTAACAACAAACCACTTGTTTAACACCGCCGAAACAAGTGCGAAGAGTATTATTCCACCCATCAAAAAAAAGGCTTCTCTCCTGTGTCGGGTATAGAAAAAGGCATAAACAAACTGAATTAGCAGGATGATACCCATGGCCAACACCATCCCCCATGTCCCTCTATCATCAGCAATAGGAGAAATGCTGTAGCGGATAACAACGACAAAGAGCACGATAGCTAATGTCACCAGTAAAAGTACAAGACCTTTCATTCCCTCTCTGTAAAACATCAGTAAAAATGCTACAAAAACAAGTGCAGAGCCGGTCTCCTTTTGCAGGATAATCAATCCGAAAGGTAATAATACAAAAAAAGCAAGTGGTATTAAATCGCGCCAGTTTTTTATCCGGTAATTATAGCGACTCATAAACTTGGCTAAAGCGAGCGCAGTTGCCATTTTGGCCAGCTCGGCCGGCTGAAAACTGACAGGACCTAACACCAGCCACGAACGGGAACCCTTGATGTCAGGAGCTACGAAAATAGTGATTATCAGCAATAAAATTACCGCTGCATAAATCACATATGCAAAATAGTTAAACATACGATGATCTATGAGCAGAATTGCTCCTCCCAAGGCAAATGCAGTTAATATCCAGATAAACTGCTTTCCGGCACGTTGATCAAAATCAAGGATACTACCCTCAAATTCAAAATCATAGCTTGCACCATAAATACTGATCCACCCCATTGTAACCAACAGGATGAAATAAAAGACTGTTGTCCAGTCCAGCGCGTATTGTATGCTATCTCTTTTTGACATTCAGGTTTAAAATAGTTGTTGATATACGATCGTAAAGTTCTTTTCGTTCAATTTTTCCATTGATATACTGTTCCATCATCAAACTTGCAACCGGTGCAGCCCAGGTAGCTCCGAAACCAGCATTTTCAACCACCACAGCAATCGCAATCACTGGATTCTCTCGTGGTGCATAGCCAACAAACAGGGAGTGGTCTTTTCCGTGGGGATTCTGAACTGTCCCCGTTTTACCACACATTGTCACTTCGTCAATTTTATAATACCTCCCGGTTCCAAATTCAAATACACGCCACATTCCTTCATCCACAATCGGAAAATGCTCTTTCCTAACCACCGTTTCGTGTCTTCTCAACAGCATGGTATCGCTTTTATTCAAATGAGGTGTTATATAAAAGCCATCATTGGCAATTGCAGCCATGGAGTTAGCAAGTTGCAGGGGGGTAACCAACACTTCTCCCTGACCAATTGATAACGACCTGATGGTCATAGCCCGCCAACCGGTTTCGCCGAAGTACCTGTTGAAATACTTTTGAGAAGGAATGTTCCCACGGGATTGTTCATACACATCACTGTCCTCAAAACGATGTCCGAAACCAAAACTGTACATGGCATCCATCCAGGCCTGATAATTCTTTTTAAAAACAGCATTTTTTTCTCCATACCCATCTTTTTCAATGGTAGCTCTGAATGCATTCCAAAAATACGGGTTACAACTCTGTTCGATTGCATTCAGTAAAGTAACAGGTGAACCATGACTGTGGGTACATCTGATAGGAGTCGAACTTTGGCCACTGCAACTAAACAAGGTTCGTTCGTTAATTCCTCCCAGTTCCAGACAAACAAGCGCCTGTATTGGTTTAAATGTAGATCCGGGAGGATAGGTGGCCTGCGTTGCCCGGTTCATTAATGGTTTAGTAGGGTCTTTCAATAATGCTGTATAATTAGCAGAACGGGATCTGCCAACTAAGATGGAAGGATCGAATCCGGGGTTCGACACCATTGCCAGTATTTCACCGGTTTTGGGTTCTATGGCTACGGCGCTGCCGATTTTTCCGTTTAGCAGGTCTTCTCCAATTTTCTGCAAATTAATATCAATTGTCAGCATCAGGTTAGACCCCGCTACAGGGGCTTCGTCCATTTCTCCATCTCTGTACTTTCCTTTGATTCTACCTCTCGAATCTCTCAATAGAATCTCAACTCCTTTCTTTCCTCTTAATGATTTCTCGTAAGTATATTCCACGCCATCACGTCCGGCGTAATCGCCCTGTCTGTAGTAGGGGTCTTTTTCTATATCATTCCAGGAGACTTCACCGATGCTTCCGAAAATATGTGCAGCATTGGGATAAGTATATTCACGCAAAGTCCGGTTTTGAACATAAAAACCGGGGTACTTATACAAACTCTGCTGAAAGGTAGCGATATCTTCTGAGTTCAATTGGGTCATGAAAATCTGCGGAGTATAACTCGAATATCCCAGATTCTTTTTTCTGTCCTTAATTTCCGCAATTCTATCTATGAAATATGATTTGGAGATATTCAGCGACCGGCACAGATCCAGGGTATCAAGTCCTCTGATTTCACGCATAATCAGCACAATATCATATGCCGGTTTGTTGTAAACCAACAGCGTATTATTCCGATCATAAATTAAACCGCGGGGAGGGAAAACCGTTTTTTTAAGGAGGGCATTACTCTCGGCTCCGCTTTTATATTTGGTTTCAATAATTTGCAGGGAGAAAAGTTGAATAATATATAATAAAACGAATGCAGAAAATATTCCCGCAATGACCCATCTTCGGTTCTGAAGCGTATCGTTTATCATAACTATCTCTTTTTAAAAGAATTAATCCCCAACAAAATAACTGATGTTATCAGCGTATTGAGAATAATTCTCAGGAGGGTTTGTCCAATGCCCACAAAGGTAAAAATTTCTAAGAAGAAAAAGGCGGTGTGGTGAACTAAAACGAGTGTTATGATGTATTTTATGAAGTTTGAAACGCCAAATGTATAAAATGAAGGCTCAGGATTTGCTCCTTCTTCAATGGTTGTAAAGATTTTAATTACCGGGGTTCTTAAATAAGCCACCAGGACGGTCGCAAAGGTGTGCATCCCAGGAGTGTTTGAAAAAGCATCAATTACAAGTCCAAGAACAAAAGCAAGGATAAGGGTTGCTGCCCTTGAGAACCTGACCGGCAACACAAAAATGAAGAGAATATAAATATACGGATTCACATATCCCATCAAGCGGATGTTGTTGAGCACAAACACCTGCACAAGAACCAAGAGAATAAAACGTACTATGTTCTGCAATAAAAGAATCATTCCTGCATCGTGTTTTCGAGATTTTGTTGCTCCTGATAATTCAGGTAATCAATTACCCTTACATGGGTCAATGTTCTGAAGTTCACACCCAGTTTTACCTTGATATGATAATAGGCATCGCTGTCACTGATTTTGAAATCATCAACCGTCCCAACAAATATTCCTTCCGGGAAAGATTTTGAGTAACCACTGGTAACAATAGTGTCTCCCAGCGAAAATACGACATGCCGGGCGATATCATTCAAATCGGCATAACGGTAATTATCGCCTTCCCAATGAACCGGCCCCGAATAATTATTTCTTATAAACTTACTGTTGATTTGTATCTTGGGATTGATTAGTGGGATAACCACGGCAAATTTTTCCGATACATTTGAAACAACTCCAACTACTCCCTCTTCGTTAACTACTCCCATATCAGGACGGATACCATCTCTTTGACCTTTATTCAATGTAATATAATTCAACAACTTATTGGTAGAATTATTGATTACTTTTGCCTGTATGTAGCGAAGCTCTTTATCAGGGCTGATTTTAAGATTTTCCGGCTGTGGGGCTTGATTCTTAATTGCTTCCAGTTGGTTTTGAAGTTCAACCACCTGATTAGTAAGGGTTGTGTTCTCAGAGGCAAGTCCATCGTTGGTGGATTTGAGGTAGAAATACTCTATTACCGAGTTACTGACTGAATAAAGCGAAGCCAGCACCGTATTTCCGGATGAAAAAAAAACACTCTGCTGATAACCGTTATTCCTAACGACCAAACTGAACGCGATCACTTCCAGAAAAAGAAATAAAATCACGATACTGTATTTAATTAAAAAAGCAAAGAGTTTCTTCATGCGTAAAATGCCACGGGCATACTGCCACATTATCCGGACAGCATACCCGCGAAATAATCATTAGCGAATCAGGAAGCCGAATTTATCCACATTCTTCAACGCGATACCCGTTCCCCTGGCAACAGCCCTGAGCGGATCTTCGGCAATGTGGAACTGGATATTCAACTTATCTGTCAAACGTTTGTCGAGACCGCGCAACAAAGCACCACCACCAGCTAAGTAAATACCTTTTTCAACAATATCAGCATACAATTCAGGAGGCGTCTGTTCCAGCGCACTTAATATAGCCGCTTCAATTTTCGAAATTGACTTTTCGAGACAATGTGCAATTTCCTGATAAGAAACTGGGACTTCCATCGGAAGGGCAGTCATACGGTTCGGACCACGTACAATATAATCTTCCGGAGCATCTTCCAGGTCGGTTAAAGCAGCGCCGACATTTATTTTAATCAGCTCTGCCGTTCTTTCACCCACTTTGATATTATGCATGCGACCCATATACTCAACAATATCCAGCGTAAGGTCATCACCGGCGATACGGATGGATTTATTGGAAACAATACCTCCCAGCGAGATTACAGCAATCTCTGTTGTACCACCACCGATATCCACGATCATACAGCCGGTTGGCGATTCCACATCAATACCGATACCAATAGCAGCAGCCATCGGTTCATAAATCATGTAAACCTCACGTCCGCCGGCATGTTCCGAAGAGTCACGTACCGCACGGATTTCCACTTCCGTACTTCCCGAAGGAATACACACCACCATTTTCAGTGAAGGAGTAAAGAGATAATTTTTGGAGGGAATCATCTTGATCATGCCGCGAATCATCAGTTCAGCAGCATAAAAGTCGGCAATAACACCATCGCGTAACGGACGTACCGTACGAATACCCTCGTTTTCTTTTCCCTGCATCTGACGGGCTTTTTCCCCGATTGCAATTAATTTGTCAGTACGACGGTCGAGTGCAACTACTGAAGGTTCGTCAACCACGATTTTATCATTGTGAATAATAATGGTATTCGCTGTTCCTAAGTCGATCGCAATTTCCTGGGTGAATGAAAAAAGTCCCATAATCTATTAATGTTTAAAGTGTCTGAATCCTGTAGTTACCATTGAAAGTCCGTTTCGATTGCAGGAGTCAACAGAATCCTGATCCTTGATTGAACCGCCGGGTTGAATCACGGCAGAAACACCCGCCTTAGCAGCAATTTCTACACAATCGGGGAAGGGGAAGAAAGCATCCGAAGCCATCACGGCACCATTCAAATTAAAATTAAAGTTGGCTGCCTTCTCGATAGCCTGTTCGAGTGCATCCACACGAGAGGTTTGTCCAACCCCACTGGCACACATTTGTTTGTTCTTAGCCAGTACAATAGCGTTTGACTTGGTGTGTTTTACAATCTTATTGGCAAACAGCAAATCTTCAATTTCCTGTTCTGTAGGTGTCTTATCTGTAACTACCTTCAAATCGTCGGTAGTTTCGGTTTTGAGGTCTTTATCCTGCATCAACACACCATTCAACAACGAACGGAACTGTTTTGTTTTGATTTTGTTGTCTTTGAGTATCAGGATAATCCTGTTTTTCTTTTGAGAAAGCACTTCAAGCGCTTCCAGATCATAATCCGGAGCAATAATCACTTCGAAGAAAATTTTATTGATTTCTTCGGCAGTCGCTTTATCAATGATGGCGTTGGTTACCAGCACTCCACCAAAAGCCGAAACCGGATCGCCGGCCAACGCATCGTTCCAGGCATCCACAAGTGCCGGACGGGAAGCAATTCCGCAGGCATTATTGTGTTTGAGAATGGCAAAAGTAATATCTTCGAAATCGTTGATGAGGTTAACTGCCGCATCGATATCCAGCAGGTTGTTGTATGATATCTCCTTGCCCTGGAGTTGCTCGAACATATCATCAAATTTTCCAAAGAAAATACCACGCTGATGCGGATTCTCACCGTAGCGCAATACTTTTGCGTTGTTTTCTGCCTGACGGAAGGCCGACTCTTCTTCCCCATCGAAATAATTGAAAATAGCTGAATCATAACCCGACGAAACCGCAAATGCCTCTTTGGCAAACCAGCGACGTTCTTCAATCGTTGTTTCAGCTCCGTTCTCCTGAATCAGGTTTAAAAGCGGTTCATATTGTTCCTGTGAAGCTACAATCACGACATCTTTAAAGTTTTTTGCCGCGGCACGAATCAGGGATATTCCACCGATATCGATTTTCTCAATCACCGTAGGCTCATCAGCACCCGCTGCTACTGTAGCTTCGAAAGGATATAAATCCACAATCACCAAATCGATTTCCGGTATTTCAAAAGCATTCAGTTGTTCATTATCCTGCGCCAGTTCACGTCTGGCCAGAATACCACCGAACACCTTCGGATGCAATGTTTTAACCCTGCCACCCAAAATTGAAGGATATCCTGTTAAATCTTCAACCGCTTCACACGGAATGTTCAATGACTCTATAAAAGATTGTGTACCGCCGGTCGATATAAACTCAACGCCTTCTTCATGCAGTTTTTGGATAATTACATCCAGCTTATCTTTGTGATAAACAGAGACTAATGCTTTTTTTATTCTTTTTTTATTCATTTTTTGGGGATTGTGAATTTTAGTTCGCAAAGCTACGAAAAAAGTGTGAGTTTTTCAAGTTGAACAATTGATATTTTTGTGTTTGATTATACGAATCCACTCTTTGCCTTTGTACAGTTATAGTATCGTTTAGAAATCGCAGTTATCAGATATCACAATCAAAGAAATCATACCATTTGGTAAGATTATTTAAACTTTTGCTGAAGCAAGATTATTTCTGAGAAAAAACAAAAGCTACTGTTTCTCCGTCAGGTATTTCCAGAACCTTACCGGTAAGTGTTGCCGGTGCAGTTTGGGATTGATTCTTTCTTTGATAGCCATAGACCTAAAATAACTTTTCCACATGCGTTGGAACAGTTGTTCGTTAGGATCTAATAATTCCTCATTCACTTTACCTTCCAAAATAAGCGCATCACTGTCCAATGTTATTTCTGTTGTTTCTTTCAGATTGTAGAAATAGCCATAATCTCGTTTGGTATCATAGATAATCCATTGCTGATCAGCAAAGCGGTCCGTAAAATGCTCTAACGTAAGCGGTAGCACATTATGCTCAGGCGCTATCGGCGCAAAAAAGATACCATCAGCCGTTTTCTGGAAACGCACAAATTCAATCACCCGCTGTTTTTCTCTGTTCACTTTTTGAGCGATGGTACGAACCTGCAATACATCTTCATCTGCAAAATTCATTTCTATAGATATTTTACTGTCGAAGGCCTTTCTTATATATCTGAACATAGTCTCGTCGCTCCCACTAATTTCAGACAACCAAACGTATGAAAGCATATTGCGGGTGATGAGCAACGTCTTATTCTCCAACCCCTTCCAGACACGACCGGATTTTTCGGGATCGGTAATTACAGTGTGACACACATCCACGAACAAAGGTTCAATTTCGTCGGATGACAGTAATCTGACCGGAAATGTATTGCGGCTATAGGCATCAAAAACTGCCGTGAGCAATCCTTCAAATGTTTTATCATAACGAAATACAATCATAGGCTTATTCAGGAAAAATAAGAGATGTTTGTTGTAAATCGGGCTGTTTCCGACCTTTCTTTCTGGGTACCAGCAAACTGCGCACATACTCCGGAGATGTATCGCTTACAGTATTTAAAGCAGCCAATTCGTTACATGTGATAAAGTATTGTGCCTTTTTCATCACGATGCCGATTTTTTTCAGGTCACGCGCATTTAGTCTGGAGTATCTGCGCGAAACCACAATCAGTTTGGCTGATTTAACACCGATACCCGGCACCCGGAGCAGGTCGCGATAATCAGCCTGATTGATATCCACAGGAAAAAACTCGGGATGCCGCAACGCCCACGAAAGTTTGGGGTCAATTTCAAGATCTAAATCGGGATGTTTGTCATCCACAATTTCATCCACCTTAAACTCATAAAAACGAAGTAACCAGTCGGCCTGATACAACCGGTTCTCACGCACCAGCGGAGCTTGTTTCAACGCCGGAAGCCGATTGTCATAACTGTTCACTGGGATAAATCCTGAGTAATACACCCGTTTCATCCCCGGCTGATTATAGAGAAAATCAGAGGTTTTTAAAATCTGTTTATCACTTTCATCTGTGGCTCCGACAATCATCTGCGTACTTTGTCCCGCCGGCACAAAACGCTGCACATAGCGCGATTTTTTTCTTTCTTCGGCATTTTCAAGCATTCCCTGCTGAATAAACTGCATGGGTTTGAAAACACTTTCATGGTCTTTTTCCGGCGCCAGCAACTTCAAATTCTTTTCTGTCGGGATTTCGATATTAACACTCAGACGGTCTGCGTATAAACCAGCATCGTGAACGAGTTGCTGACTACAACCCGGAATACTTTTCATGTGGATATAACCATTGAAACGATGGGTGGTTCGTAATTCTTTAATCACCCGAACCATTCGCTCCATGGTATAATCAGGATTATTGATTACCCCGGAACTGAGGAAAAGTCCTTCAATATAATTGCGACGGTAAAACTCAATAGTCAGCTCAACCAGTTCATCCACCGAGAAAGTAGCCCTGCGGATATCGTTGCTTCGGCGGTTGATGCAATAAGCGCAATCGTAAATACAGTAGTTGGTCAGCATGATCTTCAGCAGGGAAACACACCGGCCATCTTCAGTAAAACTATGGCAGATACCCCAGCCTGCAGTATTACCTATACCACCCGCTTTACTTTTGCGGGTAGTGCCACTGGAAGCACAGGATACATCGTATTTGGCTGATTCAGCAAGGATTTGCAGTTTTGCTAAGGCTTCTTCTTTCATACCTTGCAAATGTAAAAGAAATGGATGGAATAAGTTCTTAAAAAATGATTAAAAATACAGATATGTTGAAAACAAATTCCATATATTAATAAATCTTTCTAAATTAGCAGACTTGTAAAGTATTTAAGCAAATTCCAACCACAGTCATGACTAAAAACACGAAGATAATCCTCTTTTCTTCCATCGTAATTTTATTACTCGGAATCGTATTCTTCCCTAAATATAAAGGCATATTTAGTAGCGGAGAGACACAAACCACAACAGAAGGAAAACCCTCGCAACAAAATCGCAGACAACTGAATGTCAATGCCATGATACTGAAACCACAAAAGTTAACCGATATCTTTCGCACCAAGGGTCAGTTACTTCCCGATGAGGAAGTGGATTTATCATTTGAGTCCTCCGGCAAAATAACTAATATTTACTTTAAGGAAGGAACATCCGTAAAAAAAGGAACCTTACTTGCCAAAGTGAACGATCAGCCTTTGTTAGCAGAACTTAAGAAATTAGAAGCGCAGATTCCGCTGGCACAGGAAAGGGTAAACCGCCAACGAACCCTGCTCGACAAAGATGCCGTCAGTCAGGAAGCCTATCAGGCCGTCACAACCGACATGGATAAGTTGATGGCTGATATTGATCTGGTCAAAGCCAGAATAAGACAAACCGAACTGAGGGCCCCTTTCGATGGAATTATCGGGTTAAGATGGGTTAGCGAAGGAGCTTTTGCATCGACCGGAACGGTCGTAGCCAGACTTACCAAGATATCACCGCTCAAAATTGAATTCTCGGTAAACGAACGTCATGCCAACAACATCAGACCGGGAACCCGCATCGGGTTTGTCGTGGAAGGGGATGAAACGGTTTACACGGCACTTGTTTATGCCATCGAAACAACCCTGGACGAAAAAACACTTTCTTTGAAAGCCCGTGCTTTGTATGAGAATCCGGGTGGCAGGTTAAGACCCGGTCGTTCTGCATCCATCGAAATTGTACTGAGGGAGATTAATAATGCCATTGTGGTACCAAGCATTTCAACCATAGCTGAGATGGGAAGAGATCTGGCATTTGTCTATAAAAACGGGAAAGCCCGCCAGATTGAAATCCGGAAGGGATTGAGAACGGCGTCATCAGTACAGATAATACAGGGACTTCAGTCCGGCGACACCTTACTGACAACAGGGGTGATGCAGCTACGCGATGGACTTGATGTAATAATCAGCAATTTCGTTGAAAATGAAGCCGAATAATCAAAAGAATTTTTACTGATGAATATATCCGAATTAAGCATACGACGTCCGGTACTTGCCACCGTATTAATCCTGGTTATTTTACTGCTCGGGATAATCGGATACAGTTACATGGGAGTAAGGGAATATCCGAATGTCGACAACCCCATCATTAATGTTTCAGTCACCTATCCCGGAGCGAATGCCGAAATTATTGAAAAACAAATAACTGAACCGCTGGAACAACAAATTAATGGCATTCCCGGTATCCGGTCGCTTACCAGCAGAAGCAGACAAGGTTCTAGCAGCATATCCGTGGAATTTGAATTAAGTGTTGATTTGGAGACTGCCGCGAACGATGTCAGGGATAAGGTTGCCAGGGCGCAACGATATCTGCCGCGTGATTGCGACCCCCCAACCGTCTCAAAAGCAGATGCAGATGCGAACCCAATTGTGCAGATAACAGTTCAAAGTGAAAAACGCTCGCTGTTGGAACTGACCGAAATAGCTGAATTAACCGTAAAAGAACGACTGCAAACCATCCAGAATGTAAGTGCAGTTGAAATCTGGGGAGAAAACCGGTATTCCATGCGTCTGTGGCTCGATCCGGTGAGGATGGCGGCTTACGACGTAACACCAATGGACGTGAAAAGGGCCATCGATAGAGAAAATGTAGAGTTACCATCCGGAAGTATAGAAGGAGACAAACTCGAAATGACCATCAGAACACTGGGTCTGATGGAAACACCGGATGAATTTAACAATCTGATCATCAAAGAAGATAATTTCAGAATTGTACGTTTCAGGGATATTGGTGAAGCAGAACTGGACGCCGAGAATCGAAAAAACATCCTAAGGCTGAACGGTGTTCCCATGGTAAGTGTGATTATCATTCCGCAGCCTGGTGCAAATCAAATTGAAATCTCGGATGAAGTCCAACTTAGAGTTCAACAGATGAAAAAGGATTTGCCAGAAGATGTCCGCGCTGAAATTGTATTTGACAATACCCGCTTTATCCGCGCTTCAATTAAAGAAGTACAGGACACGGTTTTCGTAGCGTTTATACTTGTAATTGTCATCATCTTCATGTTCCTGCGCGATTGGCGTGTAACGCTCATCCCCATTGTGGTTATACCTGTTTCACTTATTGGAGCCTTCTTTGTCATGTACCTGGCCGGTTTCTCCATTAATGTACTGTCGATGTTAGCCGTGGTACTGGCAGTGGGATTAGTAGTGGATGATGCCATTGTAATGACTGAAAACATTTACCAGAAAATAGAAGTGGGTATGACTCCCACACGCGCCGGAATTGAGGGTTCTAAAGAAATCTTCTTCGCGATTATTTCCACGACTATTACGCTTGTTTCTGTATTTTTTCCGATTGTATTCCTCGAAGGGCTAACCGGACGATTGTTCAGGGAATTCAGTATCGTAGTTTCAGGCGCAGTAATTATTTCATCTTTTGTCGCGCTGACTTTTACCCCAATGCTTTCTTCCAAATTATTAAAAAGAAGAGAACAACATAACTGGCTATACCGGAAAACAGAGCCATTTTTCATCTGGATGAACCGGATATATGAAAATTCATTGGGATATTTCCTTCAACACAAATGGATTGCAATCATTGTCGTAGTCTTCACCATGGGGTTAATCGGACTTTTATGGTCGACCATTCCGGAAGAAATGGCACCCTTAGAAGACCGCTCTCAGCTAACCATAAGGACATCAGCTCCTGAAGGAGCAACATACGAATTTATAAGGGATTATACCGATAAAATTTCAGAAATTGTTGATAGCGCGGTGTATGAACGGGAATCCAATATTTCAATTGTAAGAAGTACATTTAGTATGGTGAGAATTTTACTGCCGGATATTGACAAGCGCAAAAGGTCCCAGATGGAAATTGCCGATGAGCTTTCAGCAGCGGTAAGAAAAGAAACAGAAGCCAGGGCATTTGTTCAGCAACAATCTACCTTTGGAGGCAGACGAACTTCTATGCCGGTACAATATGTACTTCAGTCACCATCAATTGACAAGTTACAGAAAGTCATACCGGTGTTTCTGGAAAAAATAAACCATAATCCAATGTTTCAAATGGCTGATGTTGATCTCAAATTTACGATGCCTGAAACACGCATTAATATTGACCGGGATAAAGCAACTCTGTTAGGTGTCAGTACCCGAGATATAGGCGAAACCCTGCAATATGCATTAAGCGGTCAGCGTATGGGCTATTTTTATATGAATGGCAAACAATACCAGATTCTGGGTGAAATCAACCGACAGCAACGCAATACGCCACTCGATCTGAAAACAATTTATCTTAAAAACAACCAGGGACAAATGATTCAGCTCGACAATATGGTAGAGTTGGAAGAAACAGTTGCGCCTCCCCAATTATACCGCTATAATCGTTTCAGTTCCGCGACCATTACTTCAGGATTGGCTCCGGGTGTGACACTGGGAGAAGCTTTGGATGAAATGGATAAAATCGCGAAAGAAACCCTGGATGACACTTTCAGAACCGCGTTGGCGGGGGACTCGAAAGATTTCAGGGAAAGTTCTTCCAGCCTGATGTTTGCCTTTGTCCTGGCATTGGTATTGATTTATCTGGTATTGGCTGCCCAGTTTGAAAGTTTCAAGGATCCGTTTGTCATCATGCTTTCAGTACCACTGGCATTAGCAGGAGCCCTGATTTTCATGTGGCTTGCCGATATCACGATGAACATTTTCAGCCAGATTGGTCTGATCATGCTGATTGGTCTGGTGGCCAAAAACGGAATACTAATCGTGGAATTTGCCAATCAGCGTCAGGCCGGTGGCATGGATATCCTGAATGCTGTGGCAGGTGCATCCATTCAACGTTTACGACCTATCCTGATGACCAGCTTCTCTACAGTACTTGGTTTATTGCCGCTGGCATTTGCGAGTGGTGAAGGGGCTAACGGACGAATCGCCATGGGAGTAGCGGTGGTAGGTGGAATTTTAATTTCAACATTTCTAACCTTATTTATCGTGCCTGCCATGTACTTATATATTTCATCCGACAGATCGAAGAAAAAAGTGCAGGAGTACTGACAATTAAACCTGACAGGTTTATTAACAAATCAATGAAAATGAAACAAATACTATTCATATTGCTGATTGTATCTAACATTTTACATGCTGAAGGTGTAATCAACCTGAAGCAGTTAATAGAAATAGGGCTGGAACAAAACTTCCAGCTCAGGATGGTACGTAACGAACAAAAAATTACGGATAACAATGCCACCCCGGGCAATGCAGGTTATTTACCAACGGTTGATTTGAGCTCAACTTTTGGAGGAACAGAAAGTAATACGGGACAATTTCCACAAGATGAAAATTTACCGGTAATTCGTCAGTCTGGTGTTTCCAATCAGAATTTTTCGGCAGGTGTAAATCTCAACTGGACTGTTTTCGATGGGTTTAACATTCAGGCAAAATACTCGGGATTGAAAGAACTGCAACAAATTGGCGAACTGAAAACACGTATGTATATTGAAACATTCGTGTCGGATTTAACAGCTGAATACTATAATTATATCCAGCAATGTATCCGGCTGAGCAATCTGCATGCTGCCGTCAAACTTTCGAAAGAACGTCTCCGCATTGTTGAGGCCCGCTATACCATCGGAAACCTCTCGCGTTTGGACTTACAACAGGCCAGGGTTGATTTCAACACCGACAGTTCAAAACTGATTCGCCAACATGAAGTCTTGTTCGCCAGTAAAATCAGAATAAACCAGCTTGTCGGAGAAGAAACCGTTGATAAAGACATCAAAATTCCCGATCAGGAAATCAACTTCAACTCCCTGCTAAGCAAGGAAACGCTTTGGAGTAATGTCCTGGAGAAGAACATCTATCTTTTAACTGCCGCCCGGGAAAAGAATCTGAAAGTTCTGGACCTGCAGGCAGTCAGAAGCGCCAATTACCCTTATTTACGACTGAATGCAGGATATGGTTACGGCTCAAACATCTATGAATATGGCACGTATAAGAAACAAAATAACCTTGGTTTAAATTACGGACTTACGTTGGGTTTCAACCTGTTCGACGGTTTTAACCGTTCACGTAAACAACGAAACGCGCAAATTGAGATCAACAACCAGGAACTTGTCATAGCAGAACTCAAACTCTCGCTAAAAAGCGATTTTTCCAATTTTTGGATGGCCTATCTCAACAACATGGAACTGACCAACCTGGAACAGGAAAACGTATCGCACGCCCGGGAAAATTACGAAATCGCTATCGAGCGGTACAAACTGGGAGATTTATCGGGAATCGAACTCAGGGAAGCGCAGAACAGTCTGCTCGAAGCCGAAGAAAGATTGGTTCAGGCACAATACCTCACCAAGCTTTGCGAAATATCGCTGTTGGAAATCAGCGGGGGTATTATGGAATATGTTTTATAGGAATTCAGAAAAATAACCTCTCCCTCTTGCAATTCTCAACAATTGCAGTTAGTTTTGTAGTCCATTCAAAAACCAACTCCTATGAGACAAGATCCGAGTTCGCAGAAGGTGCTTTTCCCCGAAGAATCATTGCTACGGGAAATTGTTCGACAGCCCCGGCTGTCGATAGGAATTCCGCGTGAAAATGCGCATGCTGAAACACGGCTGGGACTTACGCCCGAAGGAGTTTCCATCGTGGTGGAAGAAGGACACAAGGTGATGGTACAACGCGGTGCCGGTTTACCCATGTATTATACAGATTTACAGTACAGTGAAGCCGGAGCAGTTATCGTGGAAAACGAAGCTGAAGTGTTCGGCGCCGATATAATTCTGAAAATCGCACCTCCCACGATCGATGAGCTGGCTTTGATGAAAAACGGGAAATCCATTTTTTCGATGCTTCAGTTGTCAAATTTATCAGCCGAAAGCATCAAAATGATGATGTCGAAGAAGTTGAATGCAGTTGCTTACGAGCTGATTAAAGATGAACAAAAGGCGTTCCCCGTCGTTAATACTATAGCGGAGATTGAAGGAAATACTGCCATCGGGGTAGCATCCGAACTGATGAGTAACGCTTCCGGGGGCAAAGGCATTTTATTGGGCGGTATTGCCGGGGTTTCTCCGACTGAAGTACTGATTCTGGGAGCTGGTTTAGCCGGCTCAGTTGCAGCCCGGTCGGCATTGGCATTGGGAGCTCAGGTGAAGATATTTGACCATGATGTTAACAAACTCAGGAAAATTCAGCATTATCTGGGACAGCAGGTTTTCACTTCGGTTATTCATCCGGCGGTTTTATTTAAAGCACTGACAACAGCCGATGCCGTAATCGGAAATTTAAGATATATCAATGGTTCCGAAAGATTCATGGTGGCCGAGGAGTTGGTAAAAACCATGAAGCCAGGAGCCATTATCATCGATTTAAGTGTGGATCAGGGTGGATGTTTCGAAACCTCCACCTGCCGAACCATCGAAAAACCGGTTTTTGAAAAATACGGCATCATTCATTATTGTGTGCCGAACATTTCAGCTCGTGTTGGTCGCACCAGCTCCATGGCTTTGAGTAATATTTTTGCTCCGATGCTTGTCAAAGTTGGTAATTCTGGTAGCGTAAGGCGTGCCATTGCTGAAAGTTCAGGCTTCAGAAATGGCGCTTATATTTACGGCGGCGTGTTGGTCAACCGCCTGATTGCTTCTTACTTCGGATTAAATGCCAACGATATTGGGTTGTTTTTAACAGGGTATTAATTTTTTTATCTGCTGATTATTTATGTCCGCACATTCAACAAATTTTAGTGTGACTGAAGAGGAATTAATCCAACAGGAGTTTGATGCATTGTTGAATGATTACCTGAACTCATCCCACCGCAAGAAAGTGGAGCTGATTACCAAGGCCTTTAATTTTGCCAAAGCAGCTCACAAAGGCATTCGTAGGCGATCGGGAGAACCCTACATTATGCATCCGCTGGCCGTTGCGCGCATTGTTTCGAGCGAAATAGGCATGGGTTCTACTTCCATCTGTTCAGCCTTACTACATGATGTGGTGGAAGACACAGATTACACGGTGGAAGATATTGCCAATCTCTTTGGCCCTAAAATAGCACAAATCGTTGAAGGACTGACTAAAATATCAGGTGGTGTATTTGCAGAACATGCTTCGGCTCAGGCTGAGAATTTCCGGAAACTGGTGCTTACCATGTCGGAAGACATCCGGGTAATCCTGATTAAAATTGCCGACCGCCTCCATAACATGCGCACGCTAGGCTCAATGCCTCCCGCTAAACAACTCAAGATTACAGGTGAAACACAATATATTTACGCTCCACTGGCACATCGCCTCGGACTCTTCCGCATCAAAAATGAACTGGAAAACCTCAGTTTTAAGTATGAACATCCCGAAACTTATGCACAAATAGAGAAACAGCTTGCAAGTGATGAAGTTGCCCGCAATTTGTTTTATGAAGAATTCACCGAACCTATTACTGAAAAACTAACAGAACTCGGATGGAATTTCCGTTACAAAGCCCGCATCAAAACGGTATATTCCATCTGGAAAAAAATGACTACGCACAACATTTCGTTTGAGGATGTATACGACATCATGGCGCTACGAATCGTGTTTACGCCCAAAGAAGGATTAACCGAGAAAGACCAGTGCTGGATGATTTATTCGGCTATTACGGGTCTGTATAAACCGCATCCGGAACGTATACGCGACTGGGTGAGCAATCCGAAGGCAAATGGCTACGAAGCTCTGCATGTAACGGTGATGGCGAAAGGTGGCAGATGGGTTGAGATTCAAATCCGGAGCGAGCGGATGAACGACATCGCTGAAAAAGGGCTGGCGGCGCACTGGAAATACAAAACGGGAGAAAATGATGAATCGGAACTCGACAAGTGGATGAAAACCATCAAGGAGCTACTTGAGAATCCGGAACCCAACGCCATCGATTTTATTGACACATTCAAACTGAATCTTTTTGCGTCCGAAATATTTGTATTTACACCGAAAGGAGACATTAAAACTATCCCGCAAGGTTCCACTGCACTTGACTTTGCTTTTGCCCTACACTCTGACTTGGGAGAACATTGTATCGGCGCCAAGGTAAATCACAAGTTAGTACCACTGAGTCATACCCTGCAAAGTGGCGACCAGGTTGAAATCCTGACTTCCCGCAAACAAATCCCGCAACCCGAATGGATTGATTACGTAACTACTGCCAGGGCAAAAGCCAAATTAAGAGCCATTTTCAGAAGAGAAGAAAAAGCCGAAATGGCTGAAGGACAAAAAAGAATTGAAGAAGCACTCGCAGCCATCAAGCTGTCACCAGAAAATGATAACTATGTCAAAATACTGAATCACTACAAATATAGTTCGCGCAATGCCTTGTATCAGCAGGCAGGCAAGGGTAATTTAAACCTGGAAGATATTCAGAAAATAATCTTTAAACCTAAATCGCAGAATGTATTCTCAAAATACATCAAAATTCCATTTGTCAATACCGGTGATAAAAGCAAAGCAACAGCTCCCGAATTGGTTCCTGCGACCCGGGTCGACCGAAAGAAAACATTTATCCTGACAGAGGAAAACGCCGGAAAAACCTACAAATTCGCGGAATGCTGCAAGCCTATTCCCGGCGACGATGTGCTTGGTTATATCGATGAAAATGAGATTGTAATGGTACATAAACGACAATGTACCGTTGCGGCTAAATTAAAATCAAATTACGGCGACAACATCATATCGGCAAAATGGGCGGTACACAAAGGGCTTAATTTCCACGAAGTACTTGAAATCAGAGGCATTGATAAAAAAGGCGTATTGATTGAGATTTTACGCGTTATATCCGAACAATACGGGGTGAACATCAGCCAGATCAATATTGAAACCAAAGCCGGAATTTTCGTGGGCATGTTCCATGTCAATGTCCACGATAAGCAGGAAATTGAGAACCTGTCTAAAAACATCAATAAGATAAAAGAAGTTAATTCCACAAAGAGAATTCAGCTTTAAAAAAACCATTATAAGCGTTGACCTTTAAAATATTAGTTAATTTTTTGCACATTTATAAATTTCGCATATATTTGCAATATCTTATGCTTATTTCATATTCCTTTACTTTACGTTAACCCTAATATCATCACAATACCTTTTCTATTCGTATGATACCTGACTTGTAATTAAACAACATATTACCCCTCAAGAGTATTTACAATTAAAATTTACGTATCATGAAAAAAATGTCTTTTACACTCACTTTCTTACTCTGTTTGACGATGACATTCAATGCTCAGTCGCAGATTAAATGGTGGCAATTCGACACCCCTGAATGGATTGCCAAAAAAATGTTCTATGCGCCGGATTATGTCGACAGTTTAGGCGTACTTGCCGGTCCTGAAACCCCTGTATTTATTGAGGGGACAAACAAAATGTTTGTACACCCGAATGGAAACTATTTGTTTAAAAATGCGCTCAGACTACCCGGGCCAGGGCTTACTGATCCTCAAATGCCATTCCTGCCAACCACCAGAGCAGTCGCATTCGAAATGGGCGGTCCCGGAAATATCGAAATAATCAGTTTATCGACAACACCAAATACGGGTCAACTGCTGATTACAAATGGCGCTCAATTGTTACATACTATTCAGATTAAACCGAACACTTTTACTGCACCAGATGGTGGACAGTTGCCTTTAGACAGCTATCATTATGAAGGAGGACCGTCACCAATATTTATTTATTCAGCCGACATACCGGTTGATTTGTATTATATACAGATTCCTCTTGCTGATACAATTCACCGTGAACCTGTTACCTTCAACGTACAAGTTCCTGCCGACACCAAAGAATGCTGGATAGCAGGCAGTTTCAACGGATGGAATACGGCATCACATCAAATGCAGAAAGTAGATGATTTCAATTATACGCTGACGGTTGAAGATGTTGACATGAGTTTTCTGGAATACAAATACATGAGCGGTCCCGGTTGGGCTTATGTTGAAAAAGATGCAGTTGGAGATGAGGTGCCGAACAGGGCATATCAACCCAATGATACGGTTGACAGCTGGCTAAGTATTTATGACCCGGCAACCGCCGTCGACAAACCAATCACCTTCGAAGTCACTGTACCTAATCATGTTCAGTCGGTATATCTTGCCGGTGATTTCAATAACTGGAATATGCCGGATCCTAATACCATGATGAGTTTCATGCAGATGACTCCTAATGGAAAGCTATTCAGCAAAACCATCATGATTAACAATCTCACGGAACAAACCCGCTATAAGTTTACCGCCGGTCCAGACTGGCAGTTTGTACAAACACAGGAAAATGAATTTAATATTCAAAATACGGAGGCAGATACAATCCGTCATACTGTATTTGGATTCTATGGCTACGCAAATTCTCCCATGCAACCCAAAGACTGGAATTTCAGCCATCTGTTTGCCGGAGAAGATTCACTTGAATTTAACAGCACTTACCCTGATGATGGATTACTGTTCTTCGCGAATAATGAATTCAAGATGAACATTGATAAAAAACAAAAATTTAACGATCAGCGTTATTTCTCGCACCGGTTAAAAACAAATGGTCCGGTTGTAAGTAATCCAGAAAAACCGAATTTACCTGTAGCCCGTGCTTTAGCATTCAATGTTGGCGGCGATTGTCAGATAGCCGTTGCAGCACTTGCAAGCGATAGCACCGGAAGCAGTGAGCTGAAAATTTCGAATGGTGAAAGTATCATTGGTTCAATTCCGCTGATGGGTTCAACTGCAGCCCCGGAAGGGGAAGTCCCGATGTTTATTTATAATTATCAGGGACCAGCGGGACCGGTATTTATTTACGATGTAAATTCCGGCGCCGATATTTATTATCTGGGCGTGTCGGCTTATGCCGGTATTCCTCAACCACAACAGGATGACAGTGTTACCTATACGGTTAAAGTGCCAGAGGGAACTCAACAGGTTTGTATTGCCGGTCAGTTTAATTACTGGACCCCGGGCATGCACTGGATGAATCGGCTCGACTCAGTAACTTATACGCTTACCGTGTATGGAGCGAACGCTGATATGGAATACAAATACCTCAATGGTCACGACTGGTCATTCGAAGAAGTTGATGCTAGCGGCAAACCGATACAGAACAGAAAGTGGTCGCAGCTTGATATCGTTGAAGGATGGGCAAAAACCTTTATTCCCGATGATACCCGTATTTCTTATGATGATATTCACACCACTACTGGAGCAGATATTTCAGTAGACATCAGGATGTCTTCCAACCAGATTCAACAGGCAATCGCCTATCAGTTTGAATTGCATTTTGACACAACCACCCTTGCATACACAGGTTACACAATGCAGGGAACCGTAGCTGAAACCGGAACAGTTGAAGTGAATTCAACAAAAGACCCCGGTATTCTCTATGTGAGCTTCATGACTGCTGAACCATTCGCCGTGAACAGCACGTTGATAAAACTAAATTTCAAGGTGGTTAATACATATAACAACAACCAAACAACTGCCTGGTTCAATCAATGTTTCATTGACAATCACGAAGTTTACAACTACAACCCCGGAACCATCTACATCAATTACATCATGAAAGGTGATGTGGACGGCAATTTCAGGGTACAGGCTTATGATGCTGCCTTAACCTTGCAGCATTCGGTTGGTAAAGATCCGCTTCCGCAACTTGATCCACTTCCATGGGAGCCATGGAGAATGCAGGCTGCCGATGTAGATGGAGTACCGGGCATTACAGCCAACGATGCTGCTATGATTTTGCAGTATTCAGCTTATATCATTAATAGTTTTGCAGGCGACAATCCTGTTGTCACAGGTGCAATGAAAGCTCCTGACGCAACAATCACCAACGTTGAAGTGATTAGAGATCAACAAAATCTGATTTTCAAATCATACGGCAATCTTGTCGGATTCAACCTGTATATCGAAAAAGAAATGGATGCATTTGGCACACCGGTAATCTCCAATGATATCAGCATGTCGGCTATAAATATCGGTGATAAAGTTTATGCCATCGGTCTTGCTGCGCTTGAACCCATGGCTCAAGGCGTTACTTTCATGACCATCCCCATGCTACGGGACCTTCCTGAAGATTTTACATTCAGGATGTTTATAAATTCAAATGAAATCAGTAAGGTTGCAGAAGCCCAAACAGGAATAAAATCTTTGGCTGATGTTGGCATTAGCTTGTATCCGAATCCGGTTCGGGACATGATCCGTCTGAATAACCTCACCGAAGGCGCTATAATCAGGATATCAGACATCAGTGGAAGAACAGTTATTCAGAAAGAAGTGAATACCGACTCTGACAGGATTGACGTTAGTTTGCTGTCATCGGGAATTTACTCCATTGCAATCATTCAAAACAAAGCTACTGCCGTTTCCAAGTTCATCAAACAATAACTGCTTTGATTTGATTAAAATTTTCGTTCTAAACAGGGGAGTAATTCAACTTACTCTCCTGTTTTTTTAATTCAGAATTTTACCAACTCACAAATATTATGTACATTTGCACGCAATATTTTTTCATAGTAAACCCGACAATTGCTGTCGTCATCCGAAACTTATAAAATCATTTCCTATGTCATTTATTGCCGATAGAGTT
>JAYFPG010000021.1:0-64045 GCA_034928085.1 Paludibacter sp. | reverse complement strand
TCGCACCGTTTTCTGTTAAAACGGCTTTGAACTTTTCTACCGCTTCCTTCATCTGAGCATCAGACAAAACGGGAGTTAAAATGAAAACGGTTTCATAATGATTTAACATACTGTTTACTAACTTTTTAAAATTAATTATGTAGTTTTTCGCTTCAAAAGCGGGTGCAAATATAGGAATAATTATTTGATAAACAATATAATCTGAGAAAAAATATGCTATCAATGACCAACTTACAGATAGATATTCCCCTTACAACAAAAGCTCAAAAGTATTTCATCACAACTTCGATTTTGGTAGTCTGATTATCTTCTACCCTGAAAATAAAGTTGTTAAATAATGGTTTCCGAATACCTTTGTGCCGGTAACCTGAAAAACCGAAACCTTCCTGAGGTACTCCAATCGTATTGTACTTCATTTTTCCATCCATGTTTTCATCATCCAATACTGATAACCCATAGATACCGGAAGGTATGCAAATCGTCAATACAACCTCACCCTCTTCAATCTTAGACTTAGAATAGTTATTCTCCCAACAGGGTTGTTCTTTTTTAAATCCATCTTCATTGTCGAAAATGGCAACACATAACTGCCCCTTGTTTGTGCGTATATTGCTTATGGTAACTTCAAGGGTTTGTGTAAAACCAGTTGATAACCACACAAACAAACATAACAAAACCAATTTACATCTAAAACAACACATTACAATTATAAATTTTCATTCACCATATAATAAGACATATAAGCACATATAAGAAATATTAATTTGTACGTAAACAAGCTTATATGATTTTATATGAGACTTATGTGGCAAAATATTATTATTTATCAAGCACAGCAGGCGAGAAAGTATGCTCCGGCAGCTTTGACCCTGACTGAAATTTACCTACAATCATCTCCGATTTTCTATTGTTTTGTACGTTTTGCATAGTCATCCGGTAAGCAAAGTATTTTCCGTTTGCCTGCTTTTTGTAATCTGCAATATACTGAATACGATGCAGTTTGTCGGACATATCGAAGTATTCAATCTTGTAACACAAGAATGTTTGCTGATCAATGTAACTGATAATGCTGCTGAAACCGTTTTGCTGTTTTATGGCATCCGTTTTACCTATTGCTTTGATTTTCCAACACTTCCGGCCTTCCAGCATAATTTCCCCAAGCGACTGATAATCGAAATCGGGCTGATTGGGACGGCTCATATCGGCATTGGTAAATTCGGAGCCCATGAAGTTTTTGCCTTTCTCGGTGCTGACGATTCTCCTGACTTTTCGGAGGGCGGGCATGTATATCCACTGACTGTCATCCTGATCCTCGTAATCATACACCAGCAAAGCGGTTCCTTTTACATCCGCAGGAGCCAGAAAGCGAATGAGCATTTTGGTGCAATCAGCAAATTTCCGGGATGCGGTGCTAATCTGGCGGGTTCTTACATTGCCTTTGGCATCATAAATATTAATGGTGGAGATCATCTCCATATCTCCCACTTCTGTGGCATTCATGGATTTATTACTGATTTCCCGTGCGTTTTGCGCGGTCATTGTGAGGGCGCAAAAGATCAAAATTGTGGTGATGGTTGTTTTCATATTGTTTATTTTTATCGTGTTCGTTTTGTCATTGCGAGGAGCGTAGCGACGTGGCAATCCCCCTGTTTTTTGCATTGGGTTGTTGGCCCGTCTTCATTAAAAACTTCGGTTTCAAAATCAAACACAGCGCCGGCACAAGGGCCAGGGCACTAATCAGACAGAGCAACAGGCTGATAATAATCAGGAAGGCAAATGATTGAATTAACGGAAATGCTGATAAAAACAATACCGAGAATCCTAACATGACCGAGAATGCATTGATGGTTATTCCCCTGCCGATGCTACGTATCGTATTGCCAATTGCTTCCTGCCAATCATTCGTTTGCAGTAATTCTGATTTGAGTCGCCAGAACACATGGATGGTAAAATCGACTCCCAACCCGATGGAAATGGATGAAAGCAGTGCGGTCACAATATTCAACTCGATGCCAATCCAGCCCATCAACCCGAAAGTACAGAAAACAGCGAACACGAGTGGCAGACTACCGATTAATCCGGCTGTAAAACTTCTGAAAATAAGACTTAATAACAGCAGGATAGCGACGAAAGCAAAAAGCAGCGAGTAATACTGACCGGTTTTCACCGACTGACTGATTTCCTTGTCAATCAAACTGGAACCACCGACTATGTAAGGCAATGGTTCCTCTTGCAAGATTTCCGATATTTCCAGCAGCAGAGCCTCCACCTCCTGCAAACTGGATGCGCTGTATTGAATCGTCATCAGCGTATGCGCATAATCAAAACTTATAAAACGCTCAAAATCTGCAATATCAGCACTCATACCGTATAATTCCAGGTATTGCGAAACAGCGAAACTATCATCCGGAATTGCATTATACCCAGGTTCTCCCGATTCATGCAGGGCCATGCTTATTTTCTTAATCATCATGGATAAAGAGGCAGTACGACCGACCAGTGGGTTTTGTTCCAACCGATGACTATACTCGTCAATTCTTTTCAACAAAGCCGGGTCAGTTGCATCTCCATCGAATAAAATATTAATCATTTTACTGCCACCGAAGTGTGCATCTGCAAGCTGAACAGCACGGTTAAAGCCATGATCATCCGGCAACACCCTGTTGGTGTCGGGCGCGATGTGAATTCTGAAAACTCCGGCGGTAACCAACACGAAAAACAATGTGAAAAAAGCCAGCATCCGTTTCGGATGACTTTTCACGAGTTCTCCCGTCTGAGTCAACATGAAATGAAAAACACCTTTATGCACATGGCTGTGATCCGGCTTCAAGGTCGTTTTTTTAAACATCGACAAGAGCGCAGGAATGTAAGTCAAACTAAGCAAAAGCGCAAAAGCAATGGCAATAGAGGCTATAACACCCATTTGTCTGGCGGGAATCAGCAAATGCACAACCAAACCAAGCGTGCCGACAATGGTAGTGAGTCCACACAATATAACGGGCTTTTTCAGATAAGAAATCACTTCCTGCAACAACTTATAGCTATTTCTTCGTGGATGCAGCGCCCTGACTTCCTGATATTTTGCCACAAAATGCACACCATAATTATTGGCGATGGCAATCATCATGATGGGAATCAACACCCCAATCAAACTCAGTTCCCAACCCAGCGCAGGAATCAGTCCCATCGCCAGCACAATCGAAAAAACCACCACCGAAAATGGCAATATCATGGCTTTGAACTCACGGAAAGAAACCCACAGAAATACAAGCATCACCAGTAAACCAATCGGCAATAACACCATCAAATCGAGACCAATTTTATCATTTGCTTCGTTTCGCAAATAAGGCAATCCGGTGATATAAACCTGTTCATCACCGGGATATTGAGCCAACACCCCGTTAATCTGTTCCATCAACACGGCATCCTGCACCTGTCGTTCCGTGGTGAGCATTATCATCGCGTAACGGAAATCGTCCGACACCACCAAGCCGTAAGCCAACTCATTTTCCCGGATTGATTCCCGCAGCACCTCACGCGCTGCTGGTTCCTCCGGAATAGTTTCCACCACCGGCGTGACCACCATCATTCCGTCATCAGACTGAATATTCTTAGTCTGAAACATGGATAAGACCTGTTCGAAAGCCCCGTTCATCATGAAAGCTTCGCTGATATCTTGTATCCTTTTCAGGGTTGCCGGTTGAAGTACATCATCACTTTCAAAAATCAACAGCATAGTCTCGTCATTGCCAAACACTTCGCTGATCTTCTTGTTATTGATTTTCGAAGTCATGGTGTCTGGCATGTACGACTCCAAATCCGGGTTTATCCTGATTTTTGAAAGTGGTATGATGGCTGCCAACAAGATGATGGCGGTCAGTAACAATACCCACCAGCGATGGCGGAGGATGAAGAGGGAGGTTTTTATCTTATTCATGATGGTTTCAGTGGTTAGTGGTTAGTGGTCAGAATGAAACTTTTAAACCGACAAAGGCGCCATTCATGATGGTAGAGGCGTAACTGAACAGGGTTTTGTTGCGGCCTTGCATGTAATTACCACCTAATGAAGCAGTCAGGGCATCACTGATTTTATAAGTTATTTTTGATTGTACCAGCCACTCCTCTGAAGTAATATCATAATACCCCGTGCACATCAACTCCCAGGCATCATAACCTACTGATTTAGTTAAAGAAAGCGCAACAGCATGATTCATTTCCTCTTGCTGATGAAAAATCCGTCGGTTAAACTGTCGGTTCTCAAAATCAATCATGGCATTGGCATATTGCATTTGGGCAAGAGGATTTAGAGGCTCAGACAATACCGGCAAAACCAACGGGGTAAAATCTGGCACATATTTCCCCACATATTGGGCTATCACCGTCAAACCGCTTACATTCGCTTCCAACGCACCCACATAACTGAAATCACTCATCGGGACATACATATTAGCTTCCGGATTTTCCGTGATGTTGTACGCCCCTTCGGCACGAAGAATTACAGCACCCAAGGGTACAGCCAAATCAGCGCCCCAGCTTGTTTTGAGGTAACTGGCAGGCCGGTTGGTTATCACAGGCGAACCGGTTGACCAGTCAACCGCAGCAACCTCGAAACCATGATAAGGGTCATAACCCCTGAAGTACGACACCGACCAACCGACAGCTGGTAAATCAACATTAAGTCTTGCTGCAAACGCACTGTTTTTCAATTGCCATTCAGGAAGTTGTTGTTCAACAAAAGACACATTGGCACCCATATCGAACAACTCATATTTATAAATGGATGGTTGATAAAATGGCACCCCGATTACATCAATTTCCACAGCCGGTGTAAAACGGTATTTGGCACGTAACAAAAAATTAGATAATTGCTGGTCATCGGGATCAGGCGTAAAGTAGAAATAATCTTTGGGTGTGATGTTGTCGGTCGGATTAAAACCATCGGTCCGCCCCCAACTCACGACCTGATTACCAAGCAGCAAATCGAACTTCAAACTGCTGTAGCCGGCATAAAGCTCTTTCAAATCAATCAGTTGTACATCTTCATTGAAGAAAATACCTTTTCGCAGCCGGATGTCAGCCCGCAAAAAAGCGCCGCGGCTTCTCAACTTGGGTTGCAGAGCTATTTCAGCGAAAGTAGTTGCCAGTTCATACTTCTCTCCACCTCCGAAAATAACACCTCTGGTATAACCATTCAGTTGTAAGACCTGTTGCTGAGATTCATCCGTTGCTGCTTCCTTTGCGGCATCCTGAAAAAGACTTTGAGCGGATAAATTCAAAGAAACCAGGCAAATCGTACATAAGCATGCAAATCGTCTCATATCCGTAGTTTTTAAATGTTACTACAATGATACGATTTCAGCAGGTAGTGAAAGTCTTTATTTTAAAAGGTGGACGGGTTGTTGTGGTATTACTTTTAAAAAAGAAACCGGATTTAACTGATTATTCTGTTTTTGAAATCGATGGGAGTCATGCCTGTAATGCGTTTAAACTCTTTGTAGAAAGAAGATTTACTTGAAAAGCCGCATTCATAACCGATGGCTTCGATGGAGTAATTATTCTTCGGATCAGCAAGCATTTTCTTGACCGCTTCAACACGATATGAATTCACGAACTGAAAAAAGTTTTTCCCGATGACCGTGTTCAGCACTTCAGTCAGCTGATATTTGGGAATCTTCAGGGCTTTCGACAGCACATCCATATTCAAATCCGAGTCCAGATAAACCTTTTGATTTTCAAAATAATGCAGGAGTTTATTTTTTATCTTTTCTTTATTTTCCTCACTCAGCAATGAGTTTTTATAGGTAGGTGTCTGAATGGAAGCAAGCGATTCTTTGGGTAGCTCCTGCTGACGAAGACCGTAAAAGCTCAACACAAACACCACAAAGAGCAAGGCTGCATAATTATAGATATGTGGCAACAGTGGCTGCACATCACCTACATAAACAACGACTGAAATGATAAAAGCAATGGCACAATACACGAAATAAAACACCGCGACACTCAGCACCCAGCCCAGACTTTCGTTTTTCCCGATGTTCGATTTTTCGTTGCGCAAGTGCATCCGGTGTTTGTGCACATAGACCAGACTCAGGGGATTATAAATCATCCACGAAATAAAATTGGCAACCGCAAAGCTGATTCTGAACAGGAAGTTCTCGTCTCTGAAAAAGAATCTGTCCATTGAAAAAGGTTCCCTGATGCTGTAAGCAAAGATTTCAAAAAAAATAAAAGGTACCAGGTGCAACAACTGCAACCACCTGAGTTTAAAATCAGGGCGTGTGAGGGAACTGACATATAAAAACATAGCCGGATTAAACAGCAGGAAGGAGCTGGATAACAAGGGCTCTCCGAAAACTTCGTGATCCAGTCCGCAAGTCAGGAACTCAATCGCGAGCAAGGTAAGCCACCCCGATAAAATCTTATCAGGCAGCGAACTGTCCTTTTTGGTGAACATGAGCAGGGCGGCAAAAAGCCCCTGACAGAAACCTATCCAGGCAATGGTATTCATATAACTATTGATTAGTCATCAGAATATCTTTTAAAATATATTTTGATGAGACTTGAGATCTTTGTAACATACAATCCTGAATTCTTTTCCTGAATTTCCAGCAAGTCATCTGATTAATTCCTAACAAATCAGCATATTGGTAAGTAGAGAAATCTTCTCCCATTACACATACGTGATAAGCTATATAAAAAGCCTTGTTCACAGGAAATTTCAGATTATGAAATAAGGTATTTGCAAGAGCCGATTCATCTTTTTTGCAACGCGTACATCTTCTTGAAAATGGTTGTTTTCCCCTGCAAAAATTATCATGATTACAATGCCTGCACCTGTAACCATCTGACCATTTTACAGAAGCGATAAATTCATAAACCTTATCCTCTGAGTCAAAAAGCATTTTTGCAAACTCCGGACTAATTTCTTCTTTTAAATTCATCTTTAAAAAGTCTGTTGCACAAAGATATAAATTTTTTATAGTGATAACAAAATAATTTACATTAGTGATATCAATCTAATTTAAAATCTTTTTATATCTTTGCAACTCAAAATCATCCAATCAAATCGAAAACAGTTGCCAATGGAAATTAAAAATGCTATAAATGAACGATATACCAGTCTGAGCGAGACATCCTGTTGTCTTTCATGCGGGGGTGCTATCAATTATGCCAAAGCGATTTCCGGAGAAATTTGTGTAGACCTTGGCAGTGGACGTGGAGCTGATGTAATCAGATTAGCCGAAGAGGTTGGTGAAACAGGCTATGTATATGGTATTGATATCTCTGAAGGAATGATTGCCAGAACAGAGGCCAATTTGAAAAAATTTGACATTAACAATGCCAGGATACTTCGAGCTGAATTAGACTCATTACCTCTGGATGAAAATGCGGTAAACCTGGTTATCTCCAATTGTACCATCAACCATGCGACAGACAAGCCGGCGGTATGGAGTGAGGTGTACAGGATACTTAAACCGGGTGGCAGATTCGTGGTGAGTGATATTTACGCCACATCTCCCATTGATGAAAAATACCGGAATGATCCCGAAGCAATAGCCGAATGTTGGGCAGGCGCAGTTACCAGATCGGAATATTTAACAATGCTTGAAAATGCCGGATTCAAAAATATACGTATCTTTGAAGAATCAAATCCCTATGAGAAGGGACAAGCAGAAGTGGCAAGTTTCACTGTTTCAGGCGAGAAATAAAATCAGAAACATTTCAAAATCAATTATATATATGAGAAGTGTAGTTCAGGCTGATTGCGGATGCAACAGCAGCAAAAAAGATGCACAATGTTGTGCGAAAGTTTCTACAGTTGTGGCAGGTTGCCATGATTAACGAAGCCTAAACACTGTCAGAGTCTAACTACTTTGACAGTGTTTTTATTTTACTTACCATATAGAATATGCCCATGTCTTTATCCAACCACAATATCATTGTTCCTGTTACCAACTCTGAAGAGTACTTCATCACGAACCCACTCTATAAGAAAGCTGATTTTATTTCCAGAGAAGAATATCAGTCATTAATGAATGAAAAAGACCCATCCGGAGCATTTGCAGCCCGCTCTTATCTGACTAATCTGGATATAGAAAAGAAAGTATTTAAATTCGCCTATCTTGATTTTCTGGAAGAAAGAGAAGAAGATGAAATTCAGTTGTTTTTTGTGCCGAATTACGCTTGTAATTTCGCCTGCTCATATTGTTATCAGGAGGGATATGAACCTGTTAAACAAACTTTGAATACAGCAATAATAGATGCTTTTTTTAACTATATTGGAAAAGAATTTGCCGGAAGGAAAAAATACATAACGGTCTTTGGCGGAGAACCACTTATGCCCGGCGAAAATCAACGTAAACTGATTACACATTTACTGCAGAAAAGTAACGAAAGCAAATTGGATGTTGCCTTTGTAACAAACGGATATACGCTGTCGGAATATATTGATTTGTTGAAAACAGCACACATACGCGAAGTACAGGTTACGCTTGACGGTACAGATGATATTCACAATCAACGCAGGTACTTGCATGGAAAACTTCCAACCTTTGACAAGATCGTCGAAGGAATTGATGCTTGTCTGGCAGCCCATATCAACATTAATCTACGGATGGTGGTAGACAAAGACAACATTGACAACCTCCCTGTTTTAGCACAATTTGCCATTGATAAAGGTTGGACCAGGTCGCCTTATTTTAAAACACAAATAGGCAGAAACTACGAACTGCATGTATGCAACAGCAGCCCGGATAAGCTTTTCGATCGGGTTAGTCTCTATCGGCATATTTACACACTAATAAAAGAACATCCCCATATCGCAGAGTTTTATAAACCAGGATTCTCCATTTCCAAACATATTGCTGAAAACGGACAACTACCTGCTCCCCTTTTTGATTCTTGTCCGGCCTGCAAGACAGAATGGGCCTTTGACTATACGGGTACCATTTATTCCTGCACAGCGACAGTAGGAAAAAAAGGAGAAGAACTTGGCACATTTTATCCAATCGTCACCAAAAACGAGCAAACCATTGAGACCTGGCAGAACAGAGATATCACTACCATAGAACAATGCAAAACCTGCGATGTTGCTTTGGCTTGCGGCGGAGGATGCGCCTCGGTTGCGAAAAACAAGAACGGACATGTTAACACCCCGGATTGCCGCCCCGTTAAAGAATTATTGTCACTTGGTTCAGCCTATTATTTTTAAAAATCGCTGATTAATTTCAAACGGAATTATATCTTTGTATCCGGAAAAACAAAAAAATAAAAGTCTGGTATGCACCTATACAAAAAACTGATTATTCTGCTGATTGGCGTATTTATTCTCACACCCTTTACTCAGGCACAGACTCTAAACACAACTGATTCAATCACAAACGCATACTCTGACACGATATCCGAAAATACTCATTTTCAGTCATCAAATTCACTCACAGACTCAATCATCAGTTTCGCCAGTAAATACCTGAAAAAGCCCTATCTATACAGACCAAACCCACAAATCAGATTCGACTGTTCGGGATTTAGTTCATATATCTACAGTCAGTTCGGGTATACGCTTAAACGCTCCTCTGCCGAGCAGGCCGAACAGTTCAGGAAAGTTGACAGAAAGCAACTCCGAACCGGCGATCTGGTTTTCTTCTCCGGCAGGAGAAACAACAAACGTGTCGGACATGTCGGGATTGTTACACGAGCCTACGAGAATGGCAAATTTGAGTTTATTCATGCATCCAATCAAAGTGGAATCGTGATTTCACATGCTGATGAAGATTATTACGCCAGACGTTTCATTAAAGCTGGAAGAGTGATTGTTGATAGTATTCCTGTGTCACCACAAATTGCTTGTGCAGATACCTTGCAAATACCAACAGAAAAAAAAGCTCCAACTGATAAAACAGAAATTAAAACAGCTTCTTCTCCTGAGTCTCCGTCTTATCATTTGGTAAGAAAAGGCGACACCCTCTATTCCATTGCCAAAAAATACAGCCTATCTGTTTCTTCTCTGAAAAAACAAAACCGTTTGGTAAACGATAAAATCCTTCCCGGACAAAAGTTATTGATTCGCAATCTGAACTCGTAATCATCCATTCAGAAATAATTTTGCTTCAGAAGTTATTTAAGTATATTTAACTTATGAATATATGTACATATATTGTTTCGTGACGATTAATGTTGTAATTTTGCAGCGTCAAACAGAAAGAAAACTGAACATAAAATCACAAAAGACTACACTGCAGACTGCAAAAACCGAAGAGCTTGTCATGTCGCTTCGCTACTCATAATGACAGACCGGCGACTGCAGACCGTAGACATAAAAAAATAAAAAGATGAAAGAAATTAACGCATCAGATTTTGAAAAAGAAGTTTTAAACGGTGGAAAAGTTGTATTAGATTTTTACTCAACTGAATGTCCGCCTTGTGAGGCATTGGCTCCAAAATTTGATTCAATGGCAGCCTTATATGGAGAAAAAATTAAGTTCCTGAAGATATTCAGACAAGGAAACAGGGAACTGGCAACTGCATTAGGGGTTAGTTCATCGCCTACCCTGCTGTTTTTCGACAATGGGAAACAAGTAACTGACAGCATTAGCGGGGGCATCAAGAAGTCCGAAATTATGTCGCGACTGGATATGATGATTAGTGAAGAGGAAGTCAAAGAAATTAAAACCCGGCTGAAACCAACAGTTTCGGAATACGATGTAGCCATATTGGGTGGCGGACCGGCCGGACTTACTGCCGGGATGTACCTTGGACAGGCAAAAATCAAGACCGTATTAATTGACCCCGCCTTGCCGGGAGGTTACATGGGAATCACCCACCAGGTATCGAACTACCCGGGATTTGAACAACCACAGCCTGGTTTCATGCTGGCACATTACATGAGTGAGCAGGCTAAGCATACGGGCATTGACTTCAAAGTCGCCGTGGATATCACATCCGTAGATTTAAGGAATAAAGAAATTGTAATTGATGCGTATGAAACCATCAAAGCAAAAAAAATAATCATCGCGACAGGAACCTCTCCAAATACAATGAATGCTCCGGGAGAAACAACCTACAAAGGAAAAGGTATTTCCTATTGCGCAACCTGCGATGCAAAATACTTCGTGGATAAGGATGTCACCGTGATTGGTGGTGGTAACTCAGCAGTTGAAGAAGCCTTATTTATCACCAAGTTTGCCAGAAAAGTCACCATGGTACATCAGTTTGACAAACTGACAGCTAATCAGACTGCCATTGAACTTTTGCAGGCCAACGATAAAATTGAAGTCATGTACGAACACGAACCCCGCAAATTCGATAAACGTGACGGAAAAATGATTGCTACACTTGAGAACCTGAAAACAAAAGAACTGGTCGAATTAGCGAGTGATGGTGTATTTGTGTTTATCGGATTTAAAGCGAATGTAAACGTACTTGGAAAAGAAATCCCTGCATTAGACAACTGGGGATACATCAAAACCAATGAAGATATGCAAACCAGCATCCCTGATGTATATGCCATTGGCGACATCATCAGTAAGAAATACAGACAAATAACAACAGCAGTTGCCGATGGCACCATTGCTGCCATGAATATCTCAAAAGAAATATAGTAACGCTGTAGAAAAGGAATGGGTCAACAACCCAATGCAAAAAATGAGGGGATTGCCACGTCGTTCGCTTCGTGAACTCCTCGCAATGACGAACTGTAAATAAAACAAAATGGAAAAAATAATCATCATCGGCGGTGTCGCCGCAGGAGCAACAGCAGCTGCCAAAGTACGCAGGCTGTCACCGGAAGCCCGAATTATCATGCTGGAGGCTGGTCCGGATATTTCATTTGCCAATTGTGGACTACCTTATTATATAGGTGGCGATATTAAAAGTCGTTCGAAGCTCATCCTGCAAAGTCCGGAAAGCTTTAACGAGCAGTACAATGTAGAAGTGCACACCCACACCATGGTCACGGCCATTGACAGTACCAACAGAAAGATTACAGCGTTGGATGTGCGCAGTGGAGACATCCAAACATACGAATACGACAAACTGATTCTCGCGCAGGGTGGTCGACCCGTGAAACCGGAAATACCGGGAGCGGATGCCGAACATGTATTTTCGTTGTGGACACTCGAAAATATGGATAACATCCACCGCTTTATCGAGGAAGAAGAACCGGAGACAGCGGTTGTTATCGGAGGAGGATTTATCGGACTGGAAATGGTCGAAGCCTTAGTAAAAAGAGGTATGAAAGTCCATGTGGTAGAAATGATGCCGCATGTGATGGGCATCATGGACCCTGAAATCGCGGGTTTTATTCAGCAGGAAATGCTTTCGTATGGCGTAAAAATTCACACCAACAAGGGCGTAACTGCCATCCACCCCAATTCAGTAAAATTAAACGACGGTACCGTATTGAAATCCGATATGGTCATCATGTCGATAGGTGTTCGTCCGACCCTGCAATTAGCGAAAGACGCAGGCTTATCCATAGGAGATGCAGGTGGTTTGTTGGTTGACGAATATTTACAAACATCCGACGAGCATATCTACGCTGCCGGCGACATGGTGGAAATACAGCACCGGGTATCCGGCAAGAAAGTCAGGATACCGCTTGCTGGTCCGGCTAACCGCCAGGGACGCATTGCCGCTGAAAATGCCTTAGGAGGTAAGCATCCCTACAAAGGAGCTACCGGGACTTCCATCGTGCGGGTATTCGAAGCAGTGGCCGGCATCACAGGTTTATCACTCAAACAGGCACGGGCAGCCGGTCTGCCAGCCGATGCGGTGGTGGTGCACAAAGAACACCACACGTCCTATTACCCCGGAGCAGAGAACGTAACAGTCATGCTGGTATACAATACCGAAACAGGAGCCATCATAGGCGGACAAACAGCCGGTTACAAAGGAGCAGACCGCAGATTAGATGTGATTGCCACAGCCATGGCAGGCGGATTGACCATCCACGATCTGGCGGATGTGGACTTTGCCTACTCTCCCCCACTCGGCACCGCGAACGATGCCACCAACATGGCTGCCTATACGGCTGAAAACAGAAAGAGCGGTTATAGTCCTTCGGTTACCGTTGCTGAATTAGACGAACTGATTAAACAAATTAATCCCGTGGTGATTGATGTCAGGGACATGTTTGCCTTCGACAAATCGAACATTCAGGGATCGTATAACATCCCGTTGGAAGCCTTGCCTGAGCAATTGCACGCTATCCCCAAAGAACTAAATATAATTGTGTATGACGAAACCGGCAAGAAAGGTCACCAGGCATTGAGGATGCTGAAAGGCGCCGGGATTGATAAGGTATGGAATATCTCCGGTGGACATATTTCGATGCAGCGACATGCTATGGCAGTGGGTTTTGAAACCATCCAATTGCCATTATTACCTTTGGAAGAAAAGAAAATCGGGGAAAATAAGGAGACTGAACAGGAAGAAGTCAAAACATCTTCAGAAAAACAAACTTCAAACGACAACACGCCAATCGTGGTGGATGTTCGCACCCCAGGCGAGTTTCATGGAGGCGCGTACCCTGGCGCTATCAACATTCCGCTGGACGAACTGCAATCCCGATTAGATGAATTAGGAAGCAAAGACCGCGAAATCACGCTGTACTGTGCTTCGGGCGCCCGTTCGGCCTATGGGCAACGCATGCTGATGCAGCTGGGTTACAACAAAGTGCAGAATGGCGGCGGACTGATGCACATGATGATGAAAAGATAAACGGTATGAAAAAAGCATTAGTTTTAGGTGGTGGGTTTGCCGGAGTGGAGACTGCCATCATGCTGCAGAAAAGCAAGTTGTTTGAGGTCACCCTGGTTTCTGAACGGGATTACCTGTTCTTATATCCGGTTTCAATCTGGTTACCGACCCGGGAAATTAGTTTCAAAGACACAAAACTGGCTTTAACTGATATTCAAAAAAAATATCCATTCAGGTTGGTGATTGATAAAGTGACCGGTATTCAGAGTCAGTCAAATAAAGTTACGCTTGAAAACGGGGAACTGGAATACGACTATCTGGTTGTTGCCATTGGATCCGACAAGATGCGACCAGCAGGAATAGAACATACGCATACCATTTGCGGGAGCCCGGAGGCAAATCTGAAGTTTACCGACAAATTTCAGGAACTGGTAAAGAAAGGAAGTGGTAACATTGCCATCGGTTTTGGAGGAAATCCGAAAGACAAATCGGCTGTAAGAGGCGGTCCGGCTTTCGAGTTGATATTCAACATCGATCATTATTTGCGGAAAAAGAAGATAAGAGACAACTTTAATCTTAGTTTCTTTGCCCCGATGGAAGAACCGGGAGCTAAAATGGGCAAGTCAGCATTGAAAATGATGAGCAGCATGTTTAAAAAACAAAAGCTGCATCAATATTATGGTAAGAAAATTCAAGGCTTTGAACCGGATGGGGTTGTATTTGAAGATAATTCAAAATTAAATGCCGACCTGACCATGTTCATTGCGGCAGGTACCGGTTCCGGGGTGTTTAAGCAAAGCGACCTCCCTCTTTCAGAAGCCGGGTTCATCCAAATCGACAAGCATTGCCGGGTACCTTCAGTACAACATGTTTATGCCATTGGTGATTCAGCGGCATTGGAGGGACCGGATTTCACGGCCAAACAGGGACATCTTGCCGAGATTATGGGAAGAATTGCTGCACACAACATCATCGCAACTGAAACCGGCAGCAACAATTTTAAAAGTTACCATGAACACATCAGTATTCTGTGTGTTATGGACACGGGAAATGGTGCTGCTTACGTGTATCGGGACAGTAAAAAAGCTTTTGTTATCCCCATGCCGGTTGTAGGTCACTGGATGAAAAAAGCCTGGGGCACCTATCAAAAATGGACTAAAACAGGGAGATTTCCGCGGATTCCGGGTATGTAATTTTTTCTGACGTAGCGAATTTTCTATTAAACAAAAACGGGATTGTCAATGGCAATCCCGTTTCCTGTTTTATTCTTTAATTATTTCATCAAAGACAATCATCAGTTCCACGCGCCGGTTTTTATTGCGACCTTCCGGAGTATTATTCGTAGCCACCGGCTTTGTATCCCCGAATCCTTTTACAATCAGGCGGTTCTCGTTAACTCCTTTTGAAGTCAGGTACTTCTTCACCAAATCAGCATATCCTTCTGAAACCTGAAATTTGTGCAATGAATCAGCCTTTTGCAGTGCAATGGAATCTGACACAACTCCATCGGCAGCAACCGTTTTATTTCTGATGATGTTATCGGTATGTCCCTGAATTTCGAGACTGAAGTTGTTGTTCACTTTGAGCACCACTACGATTTGATCCAGCATTTCGTAGGATGACTGGGTAAATTCAAGCGTATCTTCCCTGAACTGAATGCTTTGCATGGCTTTCTGGAAAAGGGTTCTGACTTCCTTTTTAATCTCGGGACACCCGTTGTACTCAGGCAGACCGGGTACGCGGGGACAATCATCCATATAATCCGGCACACCATCGAAATCCGAATCTTTCGGACAGCCGCGGTGATCCACCATTTCACGGGCTGCAAATGGGGTTTCCTTACAATCATCGCGATAGTCGGGCACACCGTCATCATCTTCGTCAATCAAACAGCCATTGATATCCACAAAGCCACGGGCTTCAACCGGGGTATCGGGACATAAATCAAGATAATCAGGCACTCCGTCATCATCCGTATCGAGCAGACAGCCATTCGGATCCACAAAACCACGCGAAGCCGCAGGAGAACCGGGGCATAAATCGAGGTAATCGGGCACGCCATCCTGGTCGGTATCAACCGGACAACCCACTGAATCAACAGCAATACCAATCGGGGTTTCGGGACAATTATCCATGTAATCCATCACGCCATCCTGGTCGGTATCGATGGGACAACCAATCGAATCGACATAGCCACGGGCTTTGGAAGAAGAGTCGGGACATTTGTCTAAGTAATCAGGCACTCCGTCACCATCGGTATCGAGCGGACAACCGTCTGGTCCGACAAACGCGCGGGCTTCTTTCGGGGTACCCGGACATAAATCAAGGTAATCGGGCACGCCATCTTTATCCGAATCAACCGGACAACCACGGTTATCAACCTTTACACCGAGTGGCGTATCGGGACATTTATCAAACTTATCGCTGATACCATCTTTGTCGGTATCTTTCTTCGTACCAATCGCGTAATTGAACCCAAGGGCGAAATTAACCCGGTCGGACTGATACCCCAACGGGAAAGAAATGGCCGGGATAACAGGGTCGAACTGTTGCAGGTCGAGTCCGACATACTGGAACGGGACATAATCCGCCGACAGGAAGATGTTGAACTTGCCGGTGCGGAAATTAGCACCAAAGCCAAACGTACTGGCATTGCCATTGGTTACCGAATATGATAAAGCGAGGTTTAACCACTTGGCCGGGCGGATATTCAACGCGGTTGTTAATTCATGCAGAAACTGATCTTCGCGGAACATGCTGCGCGACAACAGTCCCACGCTCAGGAAATTATTCAGGATACCATATTCGGCCGACACATTCAGTTTGGGTGTGAGGTAGTTGCTGATGCCCGGTTTATTGCCACGGGTCACCGTGAGATTATTCCTGATATCCGCGAGGATGCTGTCAACCGGCACATCAGTACCGGTAAATTCAGGATGACTGTTTTTCCAGGCAACCGCATCGTCCTCATCAAACTTATAACTCAACTCATAATCGATGGAATTCAGTTTTCCCCACTGCATCAGTCCTAAATCCGTAACAGATGCTGCAAGGGTTAAATTTTTGACAGGCTTGTAGTGCACACCCAAATCAAGCGCGCCACCAAAACCTTCCGGTAAGATATAATCGAAGAAAGTCACCGGCTTTTCAAGTCCGAGTTGGTCATTGAGATTAAATGGTGATGCTTTCAGCACAGCAATATTCGCCAGAGCATCCACCCGGTCATTGGCATAAGCAAAATTAGCCTGCGAAGCTTTCATGGAGAAATAATTGTTGCCATACAGCAACTTGGCTTTGACACCAAAACCAAAACGACCATTCACATCCCTCGAAAAACCGAGTGCCGTTTCGGTATAAGTAGAACCACTCAGGTTAAAATCCTTGAAACTGGCCGAATACCCATCAGTGAGCTGAAAACCATTGAAATACACATCGAAAAAACTTTTAGGCAAATCGACCAGCAGGTCAGCTTTTTGGCTAACGGTAAACGACCAGTAATTCCGGCTGTGCCGAAATCCGAAATCCAGCAGATTCACCTGTCCCTCGGCAAAGATATTCGACATCGGACGCAAGGCCGACAACATCTGTGCTTTATCCGCCTCGATATTAAACACATGTCCCCTTGCGAAACCGGCTTCTTTGTAGGTCGGGATATCCGTATTCAGGCTAAACTGCAAATTTCCCAACAGCGGAAAATCTAAGTAAAAATTATTCAGTGGCTGAAACGACGGATTATAATGATGGCGCAACGGCGAGTTATCTAAGAAATACATATTATTGAGCAGCTGTGCCTTTAGCACACCGACACTTAACAAACAAAACAACACGATGTTCCTGATGGTTGTATGAGTTTTTTTCATAATATTACCCTTGGTGAGTTAGCGTCACAAAGATAAAAAAATAATTGCATAATTGGGGAAGTAGGTTAGAAATCTGTTTTTTATTCTAGTAAACACAGAAAACCGTATTTGCTATATATATATTGTGTGTGCGGCATTGTTATTTAATTTCTTCCAGTTCTTTTAATACCTTGTTTATTTCCATTCCAATTCTTTCAATTTCAGGAACATATTTGTCTGTATCTTCCGATATTGCTTTTAGTATAATTTCATTGTGTTTTATCCTTAATTCACAATATCTTAAAAGTATTTTATTTTGCTCAAGTAATTCTGCTGGTAAATTCTCAATTGTGTTTAATTTACGAACAATTTCCTTATTTTCTTTCCATAAAGCAATCCCATTGCGGAACTCCTTAATCAAATACTCAGGTTCAGCTGAATCAATCATATTAAATACTGCAAGCGATTGGTTTTCATTCTCCACAAATTTTACGACCTCTTTATCGTAAGTTGTTGCATCAAAATCAGGTATTGAAAAATCTCCAGCCAGAAAGGCTGTTCCTGCAATCACAGCAATTAATATCACCATGAAAATTGCTCCAATACCAGTCGCTTTCCAGCCACTATAAAATTCACCACCTGATTCTTTGTGTTCTTTTAACCATTGTCCCTGTATTTTCTCAACTATCAGATAAATTATCAACGTATAAATTGCAGGTATCAAAAAATTAGGGATTTTATCAATAATATGTTCAGGTATCGAAAATATTCCCCAAATTATCAAAAGAGTAGAAACGATTCCTATCATGAAGGCTTTCTTACCTTTCTCTGGTTGGTCGTATGCCTCATAGTTTTTTTTCACTAAATATCCGGCAGCTGCAGGTCCACCAAAATAAGTTGCAATCGAAATCGCTTTTTGTGAAAATAGTTTTTTTGTTTCTTCCATTTAATATCTGTTTATGATTGTAGTGGCGTAGGTAGTAATTATGCAAAAACAAAAGCATTTGGTGGCTTGCGGGAGCATTCGCTGTCGTACAACGACAAAGTGAATGCGAAAGCAAAACCTGCTAAATGCACGTCAGCCTGCCGGTGAACATAGGCGTGTGTTGGCAGCTGGTGTTTGTTCTATTCAAATTATAATTCATTAATTTTTAGTCAAATTACAATTCAGTCATTCAGTAAAAGAGAAAATTTATAGAATACTTTCTCTCAACAAATACCCCTGTATAGAACCTCGTTCAATCATAAAATCAAGAATTGGAATAACTTTGTTTTTTAATCTTATTTCCTTTTTGATTTGCCCCTTGTTCATAAATATAAATTTTCTCATAACTTTCTCCAAATAATGTAACGTGATAGATTCTAAATCACCCATTTCTAATGAATTATTTATTGAGATAATTGTATAAATCCATTCGACACCTTCTTTTGTGAATTTACTTCCAATCGAATTTAGTATTTTAGTAATAGAATAAAGAACAGCAGGATTATGACCTAAATCCTTTGCTAAATTTGCATATAATACTAAATTTTCTTCTTTTAAGCTTTGCCATTCTACAACACCTTCTCTCCACCATTGCCAGGCTAATAAATAACTTTTTATTACTTCTGACAAATGATAACTGTTTGAATTAGTGCATACTTCAATGAATTTAGGATATAGATTATTCCATATATGCCAAAATTGCTCATACTTATTAATATAATACTCAGCACTAATTATTTCCTCAATTAGTGAACTCATTTCATCAGTTGCAATGAAATTATCGATTAAGGGCTGCAAGAGAATATTTATTTCATGAATTTCTCTTTCTAACAAGAAGTAAGCATATTGTTTAAAGATAGTCAATCTAATCTTATATATACTAGAATCAAACTCACTTTTATCACTATGCCTATCAGTCAATAATTTGGGCAATATCTTTGGTAAAGTTCTTTTGATAATATTCAAATGGATTTCATCTTTTGTTTTTGAAGGAGTTAATTGATATATTATCCCTAAATCGTGAATGTCAAATGAATCTATATCTTGAATATCAAACGAAATGTTTGTGAATGAAAAATCTGTCGCTTTTGTTTCTAGTTCTTGTAATGTGATACTTTTGGGTATAGCTCCCCAGAAACCTTTTTCTTTCCTTTTCTCATTATAAATATTATTGTAGATTGGCTTTAGTTTTATATATCCCAATAATATATCTTGGCTAATTTTTGGTTGTATCTCCCATAATTTTGATTCGAGAATCGATTCAATTGCATAATCACAAATTCTTTTGTATTCACCCAAAGGCATTTCATCGAAAAGAATCAAAATCATAACTATTTTGAGATTTTCTATGTCATCAGGATATTCACTCATTAAAGTTGGAATAGCATGAACAGAGGCTTCGACTCCATCACTGATCTGATAATCGTAATCATCAGAAAATAATCGCGATACAGAGGAAAGAATAATTTCTCTGCAATAATCTTTATCCTCTTTGGATAGACTTTCTACATACTCAATCATTAGTTTTGAACAAACAATAGCAGGAGTAGAATAATCAAATATGCCCAATACACCTCGTCCAGCATTTAGCTCTTCAACTAATTGTTTGGTCTCTGCTAATGCCAATAGAGGGTCATTGTTATATCTATCATATTTTGTATTTGAAGTTTGTCGTCTATTTTCCGATATAAAATCTGCCCATGTTCTCAAAGAAGAGTATTTAAAAGTTTCTTCTATCTGCTTCATTGTTTGTTCACTCTGCAACCTAAGGTCATCTGGGAAATTTATGGGAGTAAATTCTACGATAAAGTTATTATCATCTTGGCTTGTTACTTTCCCAGTTAGATTTCTTCTGTCCATTCGCACCAACAAAATACCTAATGAATTTCGTTCTTTTTCAGATTCAACAGTTAAGATATATTTTTTGTGTTGGTCAATAATATCATGTAGTTTCTTTATAAATTCAGTATTTTGCTTCTTTGTAAAACCGGCAACTCCCATAAATTGGAAATTAAAGAATAAAGATTCTAAATGTGACTCTCTGTGTTTGTCTTTGCAGGTGTTAAGTCGTTCATCTTCGTAAATCTTCTTACTTTTATTCATACCATACCCGATAGAATATAAAGATTTAGCCTCACTTTCATATTGTTGACGGCCACCATCAATATGAAAAAACTCTATTGTTCTAAAAAGAATTAAAGCAATATTGAAAAATTTCTCGGGATAAGCTAAAACAACACTTGTAACAATTGCCGTAATAGAAGCAGATTTTGAATTTTGAATTAAATACAAGAGGTAAGATTCAACAACATCAATTTTTTCTTCTTTAGCAAACTTTAAAAGAAATTTTTCTAATGCCATATGTATTGATTCTAACACATGTGGTTTCGTAATACCCCCACTACCTCTATACATACCCCATATTGTCTGATTTAGGTATTGTTTTATTGTAGTATTTTCATCTATTATTACATCAACAAGAGTTACGGAATCATTTACTTCAGACTTGGCATATCGTTCAATTGCTTTATTCGTAAATCTAAGTATAAAATTAATAGTATTGATTGTTGAATGTTCTAACAACCAATATATTGGCGTTTGTAAAGCACTGGCAGGGAAGTAATCATGACCTGTATTTTCATTGATTGCATAATATTTTTCAACTCCCATCCCTGAATGTCCAAATGGTGATTTTTTATCATCCGAATCAGTCCAATACAAATCAGCTAACTCTAATATTTTATCTGGTAATGCATAAGTAATTGCAAAAACATTGTTTGAAGTTAAAATTGTGTGACATAAGTCATAATGAGTGTTTGAATGATATTTCCATTTGTTTTGGATAACCAACTCCAAGATAGTCTTGAGTTCTTCTTTTATTTCTAACGCACCCTCAAGAATAATTGGAATAAATTGTTTCTTTTTCCCTCCATAATATGAATCAGATTTTTCGAAATGTTCATAGAAATATAATGTAGATAGTGTTGATAAACGAGTTATATTACCTCGTTTTGTGTTATTATTCCAATCTTCTAAAAGTGGAGTAACAATATCCAAAAATGGTAATAGTTTTTCTCTGTTCTCATAAATATGCTTTATTGTCGAATCCCAGCCCTTGCCTTTGGGCTTCGTAAATAAATAAGTAAAATTATCGGTATTTAACAGCTTTGATAAAAATGTATCTTCCTCTTTACAAGCTATTCTAAGAAGAAAAATAATTCTTTTCAGTATGGCAAAATCATTCAGTTTGATTTCAGCATCAAACTTTGAAAAGAATCCCTCTGAATAATCTGACAATAAAACAGAAACGAGCAATTCGTCTTTCCAGAATTGTGAGGCAGTTGCGTCTGTGAAAATTTCTTGGATAAAGTTGTCTATTCCACTTACATTATCAGATAGTTGCTCCGATAACCACAACCGGAATGCTCTTCTGATAGGTAAGGAATTTCCTAATTCATCAAAAAAATGTTTTGTATCAATAAAATTATTGTAACTACCCTCGATAGTCTTCCTTAATGCCCATTCTTCATATATATCATGAGTAATATAATATCCGCTATGATTGTCATCATACGCAAGTATTTCGTCTTGTTTTAATTGAAATAGTGCTGATTGAGGTAATTTATCTGCATTTATATAAAATCGACCTGTTTCGCATCTTTCCTTTGCAATATTGATAATACATCTTTCTCTTTCAATATGCAAGTTATCTTTTATAATATCGTTTTGAATTCGCTTTTTCCAAAGTAAGTCGATAAAAGACCTAATACTTCCTTGTTTATCTATGTTAGAATAGTATAGGATATATTCATTTAGATAAAAGAGATTTTTAAGGCGTTCTGAAAATTTTTGATTATCCGGCAAAGCGAAATTACAGTCAGCTGAAAATTTTTCTAGTTCATCATCGGAAATTATGGGAACATCAATAACTTCACAAGGCAGCAGATAATTTTCTTTGATATGAAAAGATAAATCATTTAGATAAGAATAACGAGTAGTAAAAATAAGAATCCATCCATTATCTTTTAATGTTTGTATTAGGCTTTTAAGAATATCATTATTTGCAAGTTCTGCTAACTTCTCGGCAGAGTCAATAACAAAAACCTTTTGGGGTTCTGATTGATATGTTTCTAGAAACTGACTGAAAGAAAAATTATGGTCAAGTCGAAATAAATCGTTAATGTGATTTACATTTAATTCTGTTGCCTTATATATACATATTGGAGTCTTTTGAAAACTTTGATTATAAAATTCCTTGAAAATAGCTGTTTTACCACAACCACCTTCACCAGAAATTATTATGTTTTGAGTTTTATCTAAGAATCGTGCAATTTGTTCAATAATTTTGCTTCGGTCAATTTTTATTTGCTTGTCATTGAAGATAATTTCTGTTTGTATTGTCCGAAGTATACTGTCGCTATGTTTATTAACTTCATCAATTAAATCACCACCATTAGGGTCAAGTTTGAAAAAGATATCATCAATATATTTGTTTTCTGGTAATGCTAATTGTATTTCAAAATGACTTGGAACTCTCCATTCTATAGTAACATTAATTTTCTTAGCAGCTTTTTCTATGTCTATTTGATAGTCAGATTTCTTTTTATCTGTTTTACTACTTTCAGATAATTCTTGGTTGAGATAGAGATAAACTACATTTAGTTGATTGTTCTTTGTTTTCGCTTTTTGGATAGAATCAATTATATCGTCTTTATTTTGAGATATTAAAGTAGTATAGTGTTTTGCTTGAAAACCAAAGTGAACGCCATCCTTTTCTATAGGTTCTGTTTCAATTCCTGTTTGGTTTTTATAGCGAAATAAGCCAATTCTATTGTCAAACTCTGCGCAAAAAAGTAAATATGACATTTGTTCAAATGCCCATTGTTCTCGGTTATCGTATTTCAAATTAAAAACTTTCCAATTCATTTTTCGCTTTTTTCAAATGTTCAACTCACTGTATTTTGTTTTTGGTCAATTGATCCTTGTCTCTGCCATCAATTTTTTTTACACTTGCTGCCAACACCCAAATATGTCCAACTCATTGTTCATATCTTCACTTTATAATAGGTTTTAATTCATTGAAATCTAAGGAAACAACAAACTTCGTCAAATATGATTATACACATACTACAACCCCCAACTCCCTAAACTTATCTCAAAAAATCATCCAAGCCAACAAACATAACACCACGCCCAACCCAGAGAAAGCACAGCTTGCACATATCAGCATCAGACAATCCGGTCAACATCCATCTGTAGAAATTTTCTGTATACAAACATAAAAATAAATTTCGACAAATTTAACATACACCCGCAGTTTTCTTTCATTTTTAATTACTTACCCATATATTAGCTAAATAGAAATGTATTACATCCACTGCAAGTGCAGATTTTGTCACTTTCGTTAGCTCGCAGTATAAATATTTTAAACGTACCCAACAGGAACTGTCATGATTATTTAATTCCCCAATATTTCAGCTATGGGGTTAACATTTTGAATTTCAGAGCAAAACAAAAGAAATAGAAAGTGTTACAGACAAAACAGGACTTGAGTTTAGCGAGAACAGGACTTTGCTGACGATAGTTGGGCAACTTGCTCAAACGAGTTGGGCAACTCACGCAAACGAGTTGGGCAACTCGCGCGAACAAGTTGGGCAACTCCCGCAAACGAGTTGGGCAACTCACGCAAACGAGTTGGGCAACTCACGCGAACGAGTTGGGCAACTGGCATCAATGAGATGGGCATCTAATGTTAGGGAGGTTGCTTCGTCGATTCGCTTCTTGCAATCACGGTGTGTTGATTGATTACTTTCTGTTAAAAATCATTTTACTAAATTGTGATTTTATAAAAACAATTATCTTTGCATCTCAAACCACTTAACATTGAAAAAATGCCTAAGATATTTACATATTTTGGTTTTATCTTTTATTTCTTTTCAAACGAACATGAGCCTATTCACGTACATGTTAAACATGGAGAAAAAGAAACTGTATTTGAGATAATTCTTGACAACGGAAAATTAAAAGAAATACGAAAAAGAGAAAAAAGAGGTATCGACTCATTAAATGAAAAAGATACAAAAACTGCGATAGAATTCATTCAAAAGTACAACACAAACATCATTGACAAATGGATTAAGTTCTTTGTATTAAGAAAACAAATCAGATGTACTAAGATTACGAACAAAATTTAATTACAATATGAACCGTTCCTTATTCATTAAACAAGCTGTTTATATCGCCGGTTATGCTGTTGAAATTGAATTTAGCGATGGCACTATTAAAAAAGTGGATTTTGAAGATTTCCTGAAAAACCATTCTCATCCACAATATGATAAATATCGTAACCCCTCAAATTTCAAAAGGTTTTATATCGACAATGGCAATATTGTCTGGGGAAAAAACTGGGATCTGATTTTTCCTGTGGAGAAACTGCATTCCGGGAAAATCATTTAACCCCTTGTTGCATTCAGGGCGCAAACATAACGCCCCTACGCTTTCCGCTAACCAACGTAATTCACCAAAAACACACTTTCCGTGGCCCTCGTCAGCGCCGTGTACAGCCAACGGTAATAATTGCGGTCGATTTCGGCATCGGGCATCATACCCATATCAATAAAGACTTTCTTCCACTGTCCACCCTGGGCTTTGTGGCAGGTGACGGCGTAGGCGAATTTTACCTGCAAGGCATTCAGAAATTCATTTTCGAACATCTGCCTGTAGCGTTCTCGCTTGTTTTTGATATCGGCATAATCTTCGGCAACGGCTTCGAAGAGTTTACGACTCAGTTCGGCAGCTTGTGCCGGTGATTCGGATTGCAGACTTTCGAGCCATACACGGGCATCAATTTCCCAGTCGAAGTCGAGTGAACGCAGCGTGAGGTCGACAAATCGGAAACCATACATTTCCCTGAATTTGCGTATTCTAACCACTTCCACTATGTCGCCGTTGGCGATGAAGTCAATTTCTTTATAAGGCTTATTCCAGAAATAGTTGTTGCGTGTAATCATCAGCAGGTCACTGTTCGAAATTTCTTCTTCCCGCATCATCACCCGTCCCCGGATGCCATTGTTATACATATTGGCTTTTTTGTTTGAACGGGTAATCACGATGGTGTCCTCCACTCCCACACCGTCGTATGACTGTTGCACTTCGTCCACCAAATCCATTCCGCTTAATGCTTTGATATCCGTGAATTTTGATAATTTCAGTCTGGGCATGGCCGATGTCAAATCATCTTCCAATGCTTTTCTCAACAGGGTTGCATTATACAATATGCCACTTTCCAAGGCTTGTCGTACCACCTGCGTGAGGGTGAACTCCGTAATTTTCAGTCCGTAACCCTCCAGCTTGTTTTTATCGAGCGCCGGACTGCTTTCCTGCATCACCGGAGGAAGCTGGGCTGTATCGCCGAGCAACAGCAGACTGCAATCGGCGCCATTGTAGACAAAACGAATGAGGTCGTTGAGCAGATAGCCCGTGCCAAATTCGGTGTCACCACCCGTGTTGGAGATCATGGACGCTTCATCCACAATAAAAAGGGTGTTGGTATGCAGGTTATCGGCCAACTGAAATTCGCTTTCAGCCATGGATTTCTGCCGGTATATCTTCTTGTGGATGGTGAAAGCCGGAAAGCCGGCATAGCTGCTCAGCACCTTGGCAGCACGGCCGGTCGGAGCCAACAGCACCGTTTTCTGTTGTAACTTGTGCAGCGAACGCACTAAGGCGCTCACCACCGAGGTCTTACCCGTCCCGGCATAGCCTTTCAGCAAAAAAGCTTTCTCCACTGCCGGATCAGTCATGAAGCCACCCAACAACCTGATTAACTCATGCTGCTGCTCCGTGGGTTCAAACGGAAGCTCCTTCGTGATAATATCGTACAAATAATTACCTAACATCGTACAAAAGTATAAAAAATATCCTTTTGATAATTGGTAAACCAATTTATTTGGGTTATCTTTGCGATTGAATCGTCAGACGCCGGACGACTGGAGACTGGAGACTGGAGACTGGTGACTGGAGACTGGAGACTGGAGACATTAAAAGAAAAAATATGAAAACAAATTATGAAGTTCGTTATGCTTCCCACCCGGAAGATGCAAAACATTACGACACAGCTCGTTTACGTAAAGAACATTTGATAGAGACATTATTCGCCGCGGATGAAGTGAATATGGTGTATACCCTGTACGACCGTTTGGTTGTAGGTGGCGCCATGCCGGTAAAAGAAGCCTTGAAACTCGAGTCTATCGACCCGCTGAAATCTGATTTTTTCCTGTCGAGAAGAGAGTTGGGCATGTTCAACGTGGGCGGTGCAGGTAAGGTTGTAGTTGAAGGAGAGGTATTTGAACTGGGTTATAAAGAAGCGCTTTATATTGGCGCAAGCAACCGCAACGTGGTTTTCGAAAGTGTGGATGCAGCCAATCCGGCCAAGTTTTATTTCAACTCGGCACCGGCGCACCGCAACTACCCTGACCGTAAAATAACCAAGGCAGATGCTATCGTGATGGAGCTGGGCTCTTTAGAGACCGCCAACCACCGCAACATCAACAAGATGATGGTTCGCGAAGTGATTGAAACCTGTCAACTGCAAATGGGTATGACTGAACTGAAAACCGGTAGCGTATGGAATACCATGCCGGCACACACGCATAGTCGCCGTATGGAAGCTTATTTCTATTTCGAAGTGCCGGAAGGTGAAGTGGTATGCCACTTTATGGGTGAACCCACCGAAACGCGCCACATCTGGATGCAGGGCGATCAGGCAGTGATTTCTCCTGAATGGTCGATTCACTCTGCCGCAGCTACCAGCAACTACACCTTTATATGGGGTATGGCCGGTGAGAATTTGGATTATAGCGATCAGGATTTCAGGAAACATACGGAATTGCGGTAATCGTATGGTACGCATGGTAGAGACGCAATGCATTGCGTCTCTACACGCACCAACAAACGATATGCACCAACAAACCACAGACACAAAAAAACAACATATGAAACAATTTGATTTATCGGGAAAAATCGCCATGGTAACCGGGGCATCTTATGGCATCGGGTACGCGTTGGCAATGGCATTTGCAAAGGCAGGTGCAAAAATAGTTTTCAACGACATCAACCAGGAGATGGTTGACAAGGGACTGGCTGCTTATAAGGCCGATGGTATCGAAGCATACGGTTACGTGTGTGATGTTACCGACGAAGACGGCGTATATGCCACTATAGCTAAGATTAAGGAGGAAGTAGGAATTATAGACATCCTGGTAAACAACGCCGGTATCATCAAACGCATCCCGGCCATTGAAATGTCGGCCAAGGATTTCCGTCAGGTAATCGACATCGACCTGAATGGTCCGTTTATCGTATCGAAAGCCGTTGCGCCGGGTATGATTGAAAAAGGAGGCGGTAAAATCATCAACATCTGCTCGATGATGAGCGAGTTGGGACGTGAAACCGTTTCGGCTTACGCATCAGCCAAAGGTGGTTTGAAGATGCTAACCAAAAACTTAGCCTGCGAATGGGCCGAATACAACATCCAGGTAAACGGCATTGGTCCGGGTTATATTGCAACACCACAGACAGCGCCTTTGCGCGAACCGGGACATCCATTCAACGACTTCATCATAGGAAGAACACCGGCTGCACGCTGGGGAACACCTGAAGATTTGCAGGGCCCGGCTGTTTTCTTAGCTTCATCGGCATCCGACTTCGTAAACGGTCATATTTTGTATGTTGATGGAGGAATTCTGGCTTATATCGGCAAGCAACCGAAATAAGTGTTTCAATTTGAACCAGATGTATCTGGAACTTCATGATAGTTTTAAAAAAAACTAAAAAACAGTTTTTATAAAAAACGAGTTCGGTTCATTCCCTGTAAAATGTTATATTTGCAGGGAATGAGTTTTTTAGAGCCGCGTAGTGGCTAATTTAATAAGGTAACAATAGTAAAAACAATATTCAAACATAGTATTCATTAAATTTTTATAGCATGAAAAAAAACAAATTCAGTATCCTTATTTTATTGTTAGCAACCGCAGTCTCCGGCTTTGCGCAGACAACCATCGAAATTGTCAATCAGTATCCATTCGACAGAGCGAATGAAATTGTTGAAATTGCAGCATCCGAACTGGGTGGACTTTCAGGTACCAATTATGTACTTACCGATGAAAGCGGTCAGGAAATACCATATCAATTGATTTATAACGGTACTGAAAGTGTTCAGGCTCTGTTGTTCCCGGCAACAGTAAAAACTGGAACCAAAGTGGCTTACACATTAAACGAAGGCACCCCAAAAGCGGTAGAAGCCAAAACTTCAGCCCGCTTCGTCCCGGAAAGAAAAGATGATTTCGCGTGGGAAAACGACATTGCCGCCTATCGCATGTACGGTCCGGCTCTTGCCGCCGAGAACCCATCCAACGGTATCGACCTGTGGTTGAAACGTACCGAAGAATTAGTGGTTGATAGCTTCTACAGAGGTGAACTGAAATACGGCAAATCGTATCACGAAGATCATGGTCAGGGACTCGATTGCTACAAGGTTGGCAATACCCTGGGAGCCGGTGGTGTGGCTCCCTATGTGAATGGCGAATTACTCATTGGCAAGCATTTCGACACCTATAAAGTATTAGATAACGGCCCCCTTCGCTCCAGCTTTACGCTGACTTACAATGAGATTGACATTAACGGAAAGAAATACAAACAGGAAGTTACTATCCACACCGATGCAGGAACCGTGATGAACAAAGCCGTGGTTAAACTGACCGGGGAAAAGCAACCCATGCAACTGGCAGCGGGCATTACCCTGCACGATGGCAAAGGATCGTTACAAAAAGGTACAGGTCTGATTGTGTATGGTGAAAATGCCATTGCCGACAAAGATCAGAAAAACGTGGGAAGAAATTATGTGGGCGTTGTGTTGCCGGATAAAGAAGACCTATACAAAATTCAGAAACTGCACGCCCTGCTGATGAAGAACTACGTGCCCGGCGAAGAATTTACTTACTACTTTGGCGGAGGCTGGAGCCAGTGGAAATTCCCCACACAGAAAGATTGGCTTGCCGCTGTACAACAATTCTCCAAACAAGTGAAATACCCGTTGACTGTTAGGATAGTTAAATAAAAGCGGAAAGCGGAAAATTAAGAAAAGGAGCAGCAAACTATTGTTTACTGCTCCTTTTTTTTACAACCATAAATGGTTTTCCGCTTTCCGCTGTTAGCTTTCCGCTTCCTCTTCCACCGCTTCCAGCTCCAGCATCAACATATCCTTCGGAATGCGGTCTCCTACGTTTACATTGACTTTCTTGATTTTAGCGGTAAAGGGCATTTGGATGCGGTTACGCATTTTCATTGCTTCGAGAATGAGCAAGGGTGCACCTTCCTCTACCACATCACCTTCTTTCACCGAAATTTCGATGATAGTTCCCGGAATAAATGACTGAATTTCATAAGGATTTGGATCGACCCAGGCCTTACGATTCTTGTATTTATTGGTCAGTAATGTTTTGTATTTTCTGGCAGTAACTGCAAAATCTACCATTTCCTGATTCTTTTTTGCCATGATGATTTGTTTTAAATTCTACATTTTAAAAATAAACACACCAAAACAAATCAGAACGGCGGAACCCCGTGTTTTTTATACGGACGGTGGTCGTCTTTGTTTTTGGAAACTTCCAATGCATGGAGGATGAGTTCGCGTGTTTCAAGCGGCTCAATCACAGCATCGATATATCCTTTGGCAGCAGCTACGAAAGGATTGGCAAATTTCTCGATATATTCTTCTACTTTCTGTTGACGCATGGCATCCTGATCTTCCGCCTCCATGATTTCCTTGCGGAAGATGATATTGGCAGCTCCTTCCGGACCCATAACCGCGATTTCAGCACCCGGCCACGCAAACATAAAGTCGGCGCCGAGGTGACGAGAGTTCATGGCGATGTAACCACCACCGTAAGCTTTGCGTAAGATTACCGTGATTTTAGGAACAGTAGCTTCTGAATAGGCGTACAACATCTTGGCACCGTGACGAATCACACCCGCGTGCTCCTGGTCAACACCCGGCAGGTAACCCGGCATATCTTCCAGTGTAACAATTGGAATATTGAAAGCATCGCAGAAACGAATGAAACGGGCAGCTTTATCCGAAGCATCGCAATCAAGCACACCGGCTAAGTACATCGGCTGATTGGCTACAAAGCCTACAGTTTCTCCATCCATACGACCGAAACCAATCACGATGTTAGGAGCCCATAATTCCTGTACTTCAATGAACTTTGATTCATCCGTTAGTGCAAAAATAATTTCACGTACATCATAAGGCTGTTTTGGATCTGAAGGAATGATGTTTTCCAAATTTTTATTGAAAGTTGGTTTCTTCGGAGCGATTTTAGCCGCTTTTTCGAGATTGCTGTGTGGAATAAGACCAATCAGTTCTTTAATCTGATTCAGACACTGAATTTCAGTCTGCGCGTAAAAATGCGCATTACCTGTAATCTCTGCATGAACGCGGGCGCCACCCAGGTCTTCCTGAGAGATTTTCTCACCCAATACCGTTTCGATTACATTCGGACCGGTAATAAACATCTTCGAGATATTTTCAACCACGAACACGAAGTCTGTCAACGCCGGAGAATACACCGCACCACCGGCACAGGGACCCAGGATTACAGAGATCTGAGGAATAACGCCGGAAGCCATGGTGTTGCGATAAAAGATTTCGCCATAACCGGCCAACGCGCCGATACCTTCCTGAATACGGGCACCACCTGAGTCGTTGATGCCAATACAAGGCATTTTCATCTTCAGGGCGTGATCCATGATTTTGGTAATTTTACGGGCATGTTTCAAACCCAGCGAACCACCCATCACCGTAAAGTCCTGCGCATAGATACAAACGGGAGCGCCATTGATGGTACCAGTACCGGTAATAACACCATCACCAGCCAACTCTTTCGTGTCCATCCCGAAATTGCGTTCTTCATGTTCCACAAACATATCATATTCATGAAACGAATTCACATCCAACAAATAAAGGATACGTGCACGGGCAGTCATTTTACCCATTGCAGCCTGTTTCTCGATGGCTTTCTTTCCACCACCCATTTGAACCAGGGCTTTCTTTTGTCGCAATGCGATAATGTTTTTCTTTAATGTCATAAAAACATTGGTTTAATTAAACTTCTATTTAATTTGATTTTGTTTACAAAAACGCTACAAAAATAACACTTTTTTCTGACGCAACAGCATATCATGAAGTCATCTGAATCACAGCCGCTTATAGCTAAAGCTAAATAATTATACAAATTATTATACCAATTTTGAGTAGTTTTTGAGGATGTTCCGACGGGAAGAAGTAAATGCTGCTGTATAGTCACTCTCATCGGCCTGATCGATGGTAATGATGAATTCCCGGAGAAGATCTTCGTCGGTAAGGGCATATTTATACAACAATTTCATGGCCAGACTTTGCACCCCGATCGAAGAAGCGGGAGAAAGCATCCATTCGTACAGGGCATTCAGCATATCTACATTGATTGGATCAGGTGCTGGAAATGAGTTCAGAATAGATATGCCAATCCGGTGCATACCCTGATGTTTAGTTGTCAACACCATGTTTGTTATGCGGTCTAACTTATCCTGATCGAACCACTCCGGGTTGCGCTGACTTATTTTTTCGACAGCCCAGAGTACCCGCCAGGCTTTTTTATTATCTGCTTCAAAAGCCATATCAAACAAATCATCAAAGTCCTGTGGATGATGGTATATATATAACAGCAATTCTTCGAGGTGGTAACGGGATTGCAGGGTTTCAAAAAAGGCGTGGTAATCCATGACAGTTACATTTTTCCTTTGTATTTTTGATAGGTATCGAGCGTATTGCGCACATACCGTATGGTTTCACCTGAACCAAACCGGCCATATTTTACCACTTCATCATTATAGTATTCGGGATCACTTTTTTTAGATAGAAAGTATTCTACGTGTTCAAACCAAATGTGTGGATTCTTACCATATTTTTCAGCCAAAGCCATAGCATCTAATACGTGTGCAGGACCTGAATTATAGGATGCCAGGATGAATTTTTTCCTTTCATCCTGATTTTCAATCTTTCGGAAAAGCAGATTTAAGCTTTTGATGTATTGTACCCCAGCTTCAATATTTTTCTGCGGATTCAGGATGTTATCCAGGCTCAAACCGAACGTAGCTGCGGTACGGGGCATTAACTGCATCAATCCCGAAGCTCCTTTTCGAGAGACCTGTGACGAGTCGAATCTGGATTCGTGAAACGCGAGAGCAGCCAGCAAACGCCAGTCCCAGTTGATTTCCGCGGCATACTTCCTGAAATAGGCATCATAAGGAGAAATAGCTCCTTTGGGTATGGCAATCTTTTTCGCTACAAAATAGGGATTTTTGATGCGGTATTTGCCATATAACTGTGATCTGATTAATTCGGTTTCCGAACTGTTCTCCCAGTCGGTAATCATTTCTTTGATCCGGTTATTTTGCTTATTAACCAGCCAGCCGTTGCGTTGCAGGAACCCAACCGGAATGCGGCAGTCGAGCCGGCGATTGAAATCTTTGTGCTGAACCGCCGTCTTGTAATGGGCAATGGTGTAAGAAATTTTGCGTTTGGTAACCATCTCGATGGCCTGATCCACGGAAACCGTATCGTCCAGCAATTGAATATTAATACCGCCACCCAGTTCCCGGTTCAGGTGTTCCATACGCTGATGGTAAACAGAATTTCTGATGACATGTACCGTCTTGCCTTTCAGTTCACTGATATCGCTCACGGTCTGCAAACCAATTTCCTGCACCAGCACCATATAAGAATCTTCCTGAAAAGCAACAAAATCAAACTCATCCTTGAGCGCTTTTGTTTCGTACATGCTATACGCAATCAAATCAACCCGTTCGTTTCGGAGCATATCAAGCATTTCTTCCCGTGAATCCGCAAGATGAATTTTTATGGGAATACCACTAAATTCTGCAAAATGATTGATGAGGTCATAATCATATCCCATGATTTCATCCCCCCGAAAATTAAAATATGAGGAAGAACCGTACAAAGTGGCAACATGCATGGTGTCTTGCACCTGTTCTTCAGCGGATGAACCTGCCGAAAGCAACTCATCGTTAGGTACATCCTGTTGGGTACAGGATATCAGTAACAGCAGTAAAAACAGGACGGAGCGGATAAACATACTTTCATGGTTTGGATTTCAGCGGACTAAAATAACCATATTTTTTCAAACTCAGGCAATATAAACTGATTTTTTATTACATCCGTTCCGGCACATCAATGCCCAGTAAGTTCATTCCTTTTCTGATAACATCTGCCACTGCGGCAGAAAGCACCAGACGGAAATATTTAATTTCGGGATTTTCTTCCCGCAGGATAGAAAAATCGTGATAGAACTGGTTGTATTCTTTAACGAGTTCGTACACATAATTGGCAATTACGGCCGGACTGAACTCCTGTCCGGCTTCCCTTACGATAGTGGGGAATGCCGAAAGCAACTGCACCAGATTACTTTCTTTATCAGACAAAGGCAGGTTTTCTGTCACAGGCACTTCGGTAATGATACCCTGTTCGGTAGCCTTCCGCAGCACCGACTTAATACGTGCGTGGGTGTACTGGATAAATGGACCGGTGTTGCCATTGAAATCAATGGATTCTTTGGGGTTGAAAGTCATGTTTTTCTTCGGATCGACTTTCAGCATAAAGTATTTCAGGGCGCCCAATCCCACCATGCGGGCAATTTCTTCAATTTCTTCTTCAGATGATTGGTCGAGTTTACCCAGTTCACGCGCTGTTTCACGGGCTGTATCAATCATTTCTTCCATGAGGTCATCGGCATCCACCACCGTACCTTCACGGCTTTTCATCTTTCCTTCAGGCAGTTCCACCATACCATACGAGAAGTGCACCAGGTCTTTGCCCCACGCAAAGCCTAATTTATCGAGCAATAAGGCCAATACCTGAAAATGGTAATTCTGCTCATTGCCCACCACGTACACCATCTTTTTGATTTCGTATTCGCTGTATCGCAAAGCTGCGGTACCAATATCCTGTGTCATGTATACAGAGGTTCCGTCGGCACGCAATAATAGTTTTTCGTCCAGACCATCAGCGGTTAAGTCGGCCCACACCGAACCATCTTCTCTTTTGTAGAAAACGCCCTTGTCAAGTCCTTCTTCTACCTTGGCTTTGCCATCGAGATAAGTTTGAGACTCATAATAAATCTTATCAAAATCAACACCCAGCTGTTTATAGGTTTCATCAAAACCGGCATACACCCATCCGTTCATCATCTCCCACAGACCATATACTTCCGGATCCTGGTTTTCCCAGGCCACCAGCATTTGCTGTGCCTGCTGAATCAGCGGTGCCGATTTTTTGGCATCGTCTTCCGACATGCCTTTTTCCATCAGCTGTTTTATTTCGGTCTTATAGGCCTTATCGAATTCCACGTAATACTTTCCAACCAGGTGGTCGCCTTTCAGACCGGAACTTTCAGGTGTTTCGCCATTTCCAAACAGCTTCCACGCCAGCATGGATTTGCAGATATGAATACCACGATCATTGACGATATTGGTTTTCACCACCTTCCAGCCATTAGCCCGCTGAATCTGCGCAATGGAATACCCGAGCAGGTTATTACGGATATGTCCGAGATGCAACGGTTTGTTGGTATTCGGCGAAGAATATTCCACCATCATGATTTCGCCGTCGCCATCCATATTGAATCCAAAATTATCGGCGCTCCGGATTTTATTCAGCAACTGCAACCAGTAGTTCTTACTGATAGAGAGGTTCAGGAAACCTTTGATTACGTTGAAACCGGTAATCAGTCCATTATTTTCCTGCAGGTACTCCCCTATCTCCTGTCCCGTTGCCTCCGGCGATTTCTTTGCCGCTTTCACGAAAGGGAAAGTCACCACCGTAAGGTCACCTTCAAATTCTTTTCTGGTTTTCTGTATTTGTATTTGTGTTGCCTCGAGTTCCAGGGCATACAGCTCCGACACGGCATCTTTTACGATCGACTGAATGGAAGATTCTAAATTCATGATGATATCTTTTTAGGGAGTGCAAAGATAAGAAAATCACCTGAATTAATACTCGTCCCAGCTCTTAATCTTAATATCCTCCAACGTCATATTACAAAATGCCTGGATGAACGCTGATGCCAACCGGGCATTCGTCAGCAATGGAATGTTGAAATCCACGGCGCTGCGGCGGATGATGTAGTCGTTACGCAACTCCCTCTCTGTCTTGTTTTTAGGGATGTTGATTACCAAATCAAAATGCTTTTTCGCCAGGAGGCTTTTCACATTCAGTTCGCCATCCTCATCAGGCCACTGCACCGCGATGGCTTCTACTCCATTTTCGGCTAAAAAACGCTGCGTTCCGCGGGTAGCGTAAATTTTATATCCTTTTTGTTGCAGCAGACGGGTTGCTTCCATCAATTCCACTTTCGATTTGGGCTCTCCGGAAGATATCAGGATACTCTTTTTCGGAATTTCGAAACCTACCGACAGCAAGGATTTCAACACCGCTTCGGAATAATCATCACCTATACAACCCACTTCACCGGTAGAGGACATGTCCACACCCAGAATTGGGTCAGCATTGTGTAATCTGGCGAAGGAGAATTGCGATGCTTTGACTCCAATATGTTCAACATCAAAAACGAAAGAATCAGGTTTGTTGTATGGAGCATTCAACATGATGCGGGTGGCCGTTTCAATGAAATTGCGCTTGATAACTTTCGACACGAATGGGAATGAACGCGAGGCTCGCAAGTTACATTCGATTACCTTGATGTAGTTATCTCTGGCTAAGAATTGGATATTAAACGGTCCACTGATGTTCAGCTCTTTCGCAATCTTCTTCGAAATTCGTTTGATGCGACGCATGGTTTCAAAATAAATCTTTTGTGCCGGGAAAACCAGGGTAGCATCCCCCGAATGCACTCCGGCAAACTCCACATGCTCTGAAATCGCGTATTCAACCACTTCTCCGTTCTGGGCTACAGCATCAAATTCTATTTCTTTCGCGTTCTGCAGAAATTCTGACACAACAACCGGATATTGTTTTGATACTTTTGCAGCTAATGACAAAAACTTGCGCATCTGTTCTTTGTTGTAGCACACGTTCATGGCTGCGCCGGAAAGCACGTACGAAGGACGAATCAGTACCGGGAAACCAACTTCTTCAATAAATGAATCAATCTCATCAAAGCTGGTCAGCTCTTTCCAACGTGGCTGGTCGATGCCCAACTCATCAAGCATAGTAGAAAACTTATGACGGTTCTCTGCCCGGTCAATCGATATTGCAGCGGTACCAAGAATGGGCACCTGCTGACGATCGAGTTTCGTCGCCAGGTTATTGGGTATTTGTCCGCCCATCGACAACACGACTCCTTTCGGAGATTCAATATCGACCACATCCAACACCCTTTCAAAAGATAATTCATCGAAATAAAGGCGGTCGCACATATCATAGTCGGTCGAAACTGTTTCGGGGTTGTAGTTGATCATCACCGATTCGTAACCCAAGTTCCGTGCGGTTACTACTGCATTCACCGAACACCAGTCGAATTCCACTGAAGAACCAATGCGGTACGCGCCTGAACCTAACACCACTACGGCTTCTTTATCAGACTTCGCAGGTTGATAGGCTTTTTCCGAACCATAGGTAAAATACAGATAGTTGGTATCATCCGGATGGTCGGATGCAACGGTGTTGATGCGACGGACAACCGGTATAACGCCTATACTTTTACGATGTTCACGGACTTCCAGCACTTCTTTTTCCATCGTACCGGTCGGGTTCTCCACATAACGGGCAATCTGAAAATCAGAGAAACCCAGCCGTTTGGCTTCCGCCAGGACTGCTTTCGGCAAATCTGCAATTTTGGTGTATTGCTCCAGTACTTTGGTGTACTTATAAATATTTTCTAATTTTTCGAGGAACCAGGTATCGATTTTAGTCAGCGCTTCAATCTGATCCACAGTATATCCTTTCTCAAACGCATCAGCAATAGCAAAGATGCGCAAATCCGTCGGTTTTGAAAGCGCATCTTCAATATTATCGAAAGTCAGGTCTTTGTTACCCACAAAGCCATGCATACCCTGACCAATCATACGCAACCCTTTCTGGATGATTTCTTCAAACGATTGACCAATCGACATGATTTCACCCACTGATTTCATCGAAGAACCGATTTCACGGCTCACCCCCTGGAATTTGGTGAGGTCCCAACGGGGAATTTTCACAATCATATAGTCTACAGAAGGCGCTACATAAGCGGAATTAGGCGTACCCATCTCTCCAATCTGGTCGAGCGAATAACCCAGCGCCAGTTTGGTAGCCACGAATGCCAGCGGATAACCCGATGCTTTTGATGCGAGTGCTGAAGAACGACTCAGACGGGCATTGATTTCGATGATGCGATAGTCGTTTGTTTCAACATTAAACGCGTACTGGATGTTACATTCACCCACGATGCCGATGTGACGAACTACCTGGCGGGCAACATCTTCGAGATATGCAATCTGATCTTTGGTGAGGGTGATAATCGGCGCCACCACGATACTTTCACCGGTATGAATACCCAGCGGGTCGAAGTTTTCCATAGGCACCACGGTAAAGCAATGGTCATTTTTATCGCGGATGACTTCGAATTCAATTTCTTTCCAACCTTTCAGACTTTCCTCCACCAGAATCTGTTTCGAGTGAGCCAACGCACTTGTACACAAGGTTACAAACTCCTCCTCATTGGCACAAATCCCGGAACCCAATCCACCCAATGCATACGCAGAACGTACCATAACCGGAAAACCAATCCGGCGACCCACTGTCAGCGCATCTTCCAGATTTTCTACCGCCTGTGATACCGGAGTTTTAGCTTCAATCTCGTTCAGCTTTTTCACAAACAAATCCCGGTCTTCCGTAATCATGATGGCTTCGACAGAAGTCCCCAGCACACGCACATTATATTTATCCAGCGTACCGTTCAGATACATTTCCGTACCGCAGTTCAACGCTGTCTGTCCCCCGAAAGCGAGTAAAATACCATCCGGTTTTTCCTTGATGATAATCTGTTCAACAAAATAAGGAGTGATGGGAAGAAAGTAAACCTTATCGGCAATACCTTCCGATGTTTGAATAGTTGCGATGTTGGGATTGATGAGGATAGTTTCAATGCCCTCTTCTTTCATGGCTTTTAACGCCTGTGACCCTGAATAGTCAAATTCTCCTGCCTGTCCGATTTTTAAGGCACCTGATCCTAAGAGGATCACTTTTTTAATAGTGTTCTCTACCACGCTTGATATTAGTTTTATTGTTTCGAGCGGCAAACGGGGTTCGAACCCGCGACCTTCGGCTTGGGAAGCCGACGCTCTACCAACTGAGCTATTGCCGCGTTTTTTAGTTGTCAGTGGTTAGTGGATAATTAACCACTTACCATTAACCACTATTTAACGATTCCTGCAAACCCCATAAATGCCATCGCCAGCAATCCGGCTACGAGCAGGGCGGCAGGTGTTCCTTTCATTCCGCGCGGCAAAGATACTAAATTTAATTGTTCCCTGATACCGGCAAATAAAATTAAAGCAAGCCCGAAACCAACAGCTGATGATATGGCAAATACGACACTTCCGAGCAAAGTCATATCTTTTTGGATGACCATAATAGCCACCCCAAGAATTGCACAGTTCGTAGTTATCAGTGGAAGAAAAACACCAAGTGCCTGATACAATGCAGGTGATACTTTTTTAAGGATGATTTCAACCAGCTGAACCAATGCAGCAATTACAAGAATAAAAGTAATCGTCTGAAGAAAAGTGATATTAAAAGGTTCCAGTATCGTTTTCTGGATAATGAAAGTAATGATGGTTGCCAGGGTCATAACAAATGCCACAGCCCCGCTCATTCCCAATGCAGTATCAATCTTTTTCGACACGCCCAAAAACGGACAAATTCCCAAAAATTGCGACAACACGATGTTGTTCACAAATACGGCTCCGATGAATATTAATATATAGGTCATTATTACAGTGGTTAGTTGTTAGTGGTTAATGAAAAATTAGTTTTTGGATGTTTTCAATTTATTAAATATGGCAATCAGGTAGGCCAGCGCGATAAATGCACCAGGTGCCAAAACGAAAAGCAACATACCGTAATTCTCAGGGAAAATAGTCATGCTGAACACCTTGCCGGTTCCAAGCAATTCACGGGTGGTACCAAGCAAGGTCAATGCCATGGTAAAACCCAAACCCATTCCTAAGCCATCAAAAAACGATTTGAAAACTGTATTTTTGGCAGCAAAGGCTTCCGCTCTTCCGAGCACGATACAGTTCACCACAATCAGCGGGATAAAGAGTCCCAGACTTTCATACAACGCAGGAACATAAGCCTGCATCACCATTTCCACCAGTGTAACGAATGTTGCGATAACCACGATAAACGCGGGGATACGTACCTTGTCTGGAATCAGGTTTTTCAACAGCGAAACAACCATGTTGGCCGACAACAGTACAAAAGTGGTTGCCAGTCCCATACCTAACCCATTGATTGCAGAAGAAGTAGTACCCAGTGTCGGGCACATGCCTAACAGCAGCACAAAAACAGGATTTTCTTTGATAACCCCGTTTAAAAGTGTTTTTAAATTTGTATTTGCAGCCATATATCCTCCTTAATTTGTTTGAGCCACTTCCTTTTCAACTGAAGTTGCTCCTGTTAATCCATCATAATTTTGCGAGTAGGCGCTATAAGCGTACCGGACAGCCTCAAGAAATGCATTGGACGAAATGGTTGCAGCCGTTATGGCATCAACTTCTCCGCCATTTTTCGTTACATTCAGGTTGTTTTTGGAACCGTTTAGTCCGCGAATATCCTGGTTTCCTTTTTCAGTTTTAAACCAATCCACCATTTTAGTTCCCAAGCCGGGAGTTTCTTTTTGCTCCAATACCGAATAGTTGATAATACTTCCCTTTGCATCAAAGCCCACCATTATTTTTATCTCACCACTGAATCCGTTTTTGGAATAGGTCTGTACCGCTGCACCCACGAATTCATCTCCGGCATAAGCCTGATACACATAAAACGGCTCCGGCATTCCTTCGATTGTGATGGTATCGGCTCCTTTTATCAACACATCCGGAGGCAGTACCTCCATGATGGCATTTTCCTGTTTAGCCCTTTTTGAGGCTTCAATCGGTTCTTTGGTGAGGTTGTACACCGAACCCAGCGCCACTGCTGCAACCAACGTAATCGACGTCAGCACAAGCACCATATTTCTGAAAGTTGATTCTAATTTTGCCATTTTTTATATCTATTGTCTAACGTCTATTATTACGATTCTCAGGCATCGCTACCTACGGCAGCTTGATATGGAAGGGGACCCTTAACCCAGCCAGTAAACTGGCTGGTTACTAAGATTCGCTTCCTACGGAAGCTAACCACTAACCAATAACCAATATTCACTTACCGCTTTCCGTTTTCCGCTATTTTTTCACTTCACTTTTTCCCCGAATCTTTTCGGTTTCACATAAAAATTTATCAAAGGCGTAAATCCGTTCATGATGAGAATCGCGAACGAAACTCCTTCCGGATAAGCTCCCCAGGTACGGATAACTACTGTCAGCACACCGATCCCCACGCCATAAATCCACATCCCTTTGGGGTTCATGGGAGACGTTACATAATCAGTTGCCATGAAGATTGCTCCCAACATCAAACCACCTGTAAGCAAATGTACCAATGGCGAAATGTATGTTGCAGGGTCAACCCAATACAGTATCCCGGAAAAAACGATGACAGTTACGAAAATACTCACCGGAATATGCCAGGTGATGATTTTTCGTATCAGCATATACACCAGCCCAATCAACAATGCTACCGCCGAAACTTCACCGAGCGATCCGGGCATATTTCCCAGAAACATATCTTTTGCTGATGGTATAGCCGCACTACCTTCATTGAGCAATGAAAGCACAGTTGCTCCTGTAGCCGCATCGAGATAAGACATCGAGAAAGGTTCAACCACCGGCCAGGTAGTCATTTCCACCGGGAAGGAAATCAGCAGAAAAACACGTCCCACGAGTGCAGGATTAAAAGGATTATTTCCCAATCCGCCGAAACTCATTTTGGCGACACCGATAGCAACCAACGCACCAATCAAGATCATCCAGACGGGTAAATTGGATGGTAGGTTGAATGCCAGCAGCAAACCTGTCAAGGCAGCCGAGCCATCCAAAATCGTTTTTTCTCCTTTGATTAAAAATCGTTGAATGAGGTATTCGAATAGCACACAAGCCACGATGGCAGTCACGGTGACAATCAAAGCTCCCAGTCCGAAGAAATACAAAGAAGCCAGCAAAGCAGGAACCAGCGCGATAATCACACCAGTCATATTTTTACTTACCGTGTCACCCCCATGGATATGCGGCGCAGGCGATATGATTAATTTTTCCATATATTTCTGTTATTTAGCGTTCCTGTTACGAATAATACCTCCTACTGTTGCTTTGCCGTAACGGATATAATCCAGTAGCGGACGGTTCGATGGACAGGTATAACTACAACTGCCACATTCAATACAATCCATCACGCTATCTGTTTCCATTTCCGGCCACATATTTCTCTCGCTCTGCGCCATCAGCAAATAGGGTTCAAGTCCCATCGGACAAACAGACACGCATTTGGAACAACGAATACAATTCTGAACGGGTTTACGAATGGATTCTTCATCCCGCATGTACAACACACCTGCACTACCTTTGGCCATCGGCACATTCAGGTTCATCAGCGAACGCCCCATCATCGGACCACCACCGATAATTTTACCTGTACCTTCGGGCACACCTCCGGCCTGCTCTACTACATGAGCTAAGTAAGTTCCGAGACGAACACGATAATTGGAAGGATTGGGTGCATCTTTACCTGTGACAGTCATCACGCGTTCAAACATGGGTTTGTTTTTCTGAACAGCTTCGTAAACAGCGAAAGTTGTACCCACGTTAAACACCACCGCGCCCACTTCCACCGGAATCCTGCCACTGGGTACCTGACGGCGGATAACCGCATCAATCAACTGTTTCTCACCACCCTGAGGATATTGCACTTTCAGGGGTTCTATCTCAATACCTTTAAATGTAGTTGTTAATTGTTTCAGGTGACTGATGGCATCCGGCTTATTATTTTCAATGCCGATGATTGCTTTTTCTACTCCCAGGGCTTTCATCAGAATAGAAACACCCACCAGAATTTCTTCTCCATGCTCCAGCATTAACTGATGGTCGCAAGTAAGATATGGCTCACACTCCACCGCATTAATAATCAACACTTCTGCCTTCTTCCCCGGAGGAGGTGAAAGTTTCACGTGAGCGGGAAAGGTAGCGCCACCGAGGCCTACGATACCGGCATCCTGTACTTTTTTTATAATCTCTTCTTTGGTAAGATTACATTCTCTTTTAATAACCGGACTTCTGTCAATGGTTTCCATCCATTCATCACCGTCTACATCAATAAATACAGCAGGACGCTTATATCCCGAAGCATCAAGTTGTACGTCAATCTTATTTACCTTACCTGATACAGAAGCATGTACATTGGCTGAAACAAATCCATTGGCTTGTCCAATCATCTGCCCCACTTTCACCAGGTCACCTTTCTTGACAATTGCCTCGCTGGGATTTCCAATATAATGTGCCAATGGAATGGCAACCATCTTCGGAATCTCAGACTGTTGAATCTTTTTGCCAGCGGAGAATTTATTTTCTGCCGGATGTACACCTCCAATTCTGAAAGTCTTCATGCTTTGTTGTTATATTATTTATATATAAATCACTTATCCATCGACCGTCATTGCGGGTTTACCGCTGCCGCCTCTTCTTTTTTCTTCTTCGGTGCCGGGAAATTCACATCCGTAATGGCATTGGTTGGACAAACAATCACACATTCACGACATAACTTACATTTATCATCGTGGATAAATGCTAAACTATTGTTAATGGTGATGGCTTCGTGCGGACAAACCTTCTGGCATTTGGCACAACCGATACAGCCAACTTCACAGGCTTTTCGGGTAATATGTCCTTTATCTTCATTGCGGCAATTTACGTATACACGGCGACCTTTGGGGCCTTTCTTCCTGAGTTCAATCAACAACTTTGGACAAGCACGCACACAGGCACCACAGGAAGTACATTTATCATCATCTACTTCCGGGATTTTTGTGATAGGATTTACTTTGATGGCATCAAATTCGCAGGAGAGTTCACAGTCGCCAAAACCCAAACATCCCCAGGAACAATTGGTTTCGCCACTATAAAGGTTATGGGCAATAAAACAATGCTTTACCCCATCATATTCATTATTATGTGGACGATGCTCACAGGTTCCGTTACAACGAACAACAGCTACTGTCGGAGCCTTGGCTACAGCTACCTTACCCAGAATCTCCGCCACTTTCTTCATGGTATCATTACCACCAACCGGACAAAACAAATCGCCCAGCTCGTCCGATTTAACACAAGCATCGGCAAATCCACGACAACCCGGGAATCCACATCCACCACAATTGGCAGCAGGCAATGCTTGTTCTACTTCGTCTATCCGTGGATCTTCAAAAACGTGGAATTTCTTGGCGACAACATATAAAATAACTGCAGCAACAGAACCTATTACCCCCAGGGTAATCAAAGAAATCAATACTAAATTCATGTGTCTCTCTATTGAATTTTATGCTCATTCAAGCTCCATTCTTTTTGATATGGAACTTTAATTTTGATTTTAATCTGGAATTAAAAAAAGATAATATAATGAAGTAAGGAAGTAATGTCCCCAGCGCAATGCTACCGGAAATCGCCTCATTATCAATATAATTTTTGAGAATAAAAAGGGTGAGAAGGATAATTAAAAAGGGAATGACAAAGGCAAGTAAAACAGCAAACAATCCCATGGAGCTTTGTCCATATAAGGTTACCTGTTCACCAACTTTGTAATCAGAACCATCAGATTCGATTTCGACAAATTTATCTTTCATGTCGGCAGCTGAGCAGGCACCTTTGGCATGACAACCACTACAGGCCGATTCCTGCAGTATTTGTACCCTGATGTGTCTTCCATCTATCTGGTGAATAACACCAGCATGTTCGATTAATTGGCTCATTTTGTAATCCCGACATTGCAATTCGGGCACAAATGTACTATAAATTTTGAATTACCGCAATAATAAATGATAAATATTTATAGCGAATAACTAATAGCGAATAGTGAATAGTGAGAAGCAGTAGTTCTTCATCATTCGCTATTCGCTATTAGTTATTCGCTATTAGTTATTCGCTACTTATTAATCGCTTATCACAACGCAATTAATTCAAAGCCCGTATATGGCACCAATGCTGCCGGAATCCTGATTCCATCCGGAGTTTGGTTATTCTCGAGCAATGCCGCAACGATGCGGGGCAATGCAAGTGCACTACCATTGAGGGTATGACAAAGTTGGGTCTTTTTATCGTTTCCCTTGAAACGGCATTTGAGCCTGTTGGCCTGATAGCTTTCAAAGTTGGAAACCGAGCTCACTTCCAACCAACGTTCCTGCGCAGCCGACCATACCTCAAAATCAAAAGTCAGTGCCGATGTGAAACTCATGTCACCACCGCACAAACGAAGGATTCTCCAGGGAAGTTCTAGTTTTTCAACCAGCGTTTGTACATAATTTACCATGTCGGTTAGCGACTCGTACGATTTCTCCGGATGTTGTATCTGTACAATTTCCACTTTATCAAACTGATGCAGGCGGTTCAGTCCACGCACATCCTTACCATACGAACCCGCTTCCCTGCGGAAACAGGCTGAATAGGCTGTATTTTTAATGGGTAATTCGTTCTCACTCAGAATTACATCCCGGTAAATATTCGTCACCGGCACCTCAGCAGTCGGAATCAGGTATAAATCATCCAATGTAGCATGATACATCTGTCCTTCTTTATCGGGCAACTGTCCTGTTCCGTATCCTGAAGCAGCATTCACCACATAAGGTGGTTGTACTTCCAGATAACCAGCTTCACGTGCCTGATCGAGGAAGAAATTAATCAACGCACGTTGCAATCGTGCGCCTTTACCTTTGTAAACAGGAAAACCTGCACCTGATATCTTCACGCCTAACTCAAAATCAATCAAATCATACTTTTTAGCTAAATCCCAGTGCGGCATCGCGCCTTCCGGTAATTGCGGCACAACCCCACCCGACCGTTCAATCACATTATCCTCAGCATGCTTACCTGCCGGAACAGAATCATGCGGCAGATTGGGAATCTGAACCAACAGTTCATTCAATTGTTGCTCATAAGAAGCCTGTTTCTCTGTCAATTCCCGGATGGTTTCTTTCAACTCAGCCGTTTTTTCTTTTGCAGCATTGGCCTCATTGGTTTTACCTTGTTTGAACAACTGTCCAATTTCTTTCGACAAAGCATTAGATTGTGCCAGGGCATTATCAGCAGCCGTTTGGGTCTGCTTGCGTTGTTTGTCCAGTTCAACTACCTGAGCAATGATTTCTTCAGCTTTGAAATGCTTCTTAGCCAAGCGGTCGATGACTTCAGCAGTATTCTCGGTGATGTATTTAAGTGTAAGCATTATTTTGTGTTTTTTATACCATTTAAGTCATATAAGTAACATATAAGCCTGATGTAATAAATTTATAACAAGTAGTCTGATTTATAATGTATATCAATTACTATTAAGAGTTAAAACTTATATGTCGCTTATATGACTTATATGGTGAATTTAAAAAAAATCTCCCGCAATTTTACACTACGGTAAAACAACAGGAGATTCGTTATTTTTAAGTCTTATAGCCTTTTCAGACTAAGGGCTTATTAATTCGCTTCGATAGGTTTTACAGAAACGTAAGATTTATTGTCTCTTTTCTTTCTGAATTCCACGATACCGTCAACCAATGCGAATAAAGTATGATCTTTACCCAATCCCATGTTTTCACCCGGGTGGTGTACTGTTCCGCGCTGACGAACGATGATGTTACCTGCTTTGGCAAACTGACCACCGTAAATTTTCACTCCAAGTCGCTTACTTTCCGATTCACGACCGTTCTTCGAGCTACCAACTCCTTTCTTATGTGCCATTTTCTCTAATTTTTAATCGGTTAATTAAGCTACAATCTCTTTAATTTTCAACTCGGTGAAATCCTGACGGTGACCGTTGCGTTTGCGATATCCCTTGCGACGTTTTTTATGAAAAACAATCACTTTTTCACCACGCAGGTGAGATACCACTTCACAAACTACTTTTGCACCTTCAACAACGGGAGTACCTACAGTAACTGCACCGGCATTGTCAACGAGTAAAACTTTATCAAATTCAACTTCTGAAGCAATCTCAGCTTCATTCATACGGTGTACATACAGTTTTTTTCCGGCTTCCACCTTAAACTGCTGACCCAAAATTTCTACAATTGCGTACATCTTATTGTGTATTATAATTACATCGGGAAGGTGAGTTACCTGAGGCAGCGCTGCTTAAAACCCTCTTCGAAACGGAGCGCAAAGATAAAAAAATGTTTTTGATTACACAAACTTCAACTTATTTTTTTGCCTTCTTAGAATCATCGACCGACTTTGGAATAGCCAACTCATTTCCATCTCTTTCAGCGCGGTAATGAGGCGACATAATTTCAATACCCTTTGCAGCACACACATCCAGTATATGTTGATGCAATTCAGAATAAATCGAAGCCAGTGCATTCGACTCGTTAGTATAGACATTCAATTGATAGGATACATAAAAGTCGTCTAAACTGGTTTGCAAGACAAAAGGTTTCTTACTCTTCATCAGGTTGGTCGTTCTCGAAGCTGCCTCCAACAAGGCTTCATGCATTGCCTTCCAGTGTACATCGTATCCGATTGTGACAGTCGTATGAATAATCAACCCTTCTTCTTTGGCCATTGCTGAATAATTGGTCGTGTTACCTGACAGAACTGCTGAATTTGGAATGGTTATTTCTTCATTTTTTATCGTTCGTAAACGGGTAACCAGTAAGGTCTTTTCAATCACATTACCTGTCACATCACCAATTTTAATCCTGTCGCCTATTTTAAACGGGCGCATATAAGTAATTACCAATCCGGCCACCATATTTCCAATTGCACTTGATGACCCCAAAGACACCAACAAGCCCAGAAATACAGAAACTCCCTGAAAAATGGGAGAGTTTGATCCCGGCAAATACGGAAAAATAAGCACAAACATAAATGCATACATCAAAAACTTGATGATGCTGAATGTAGGTAATGCCCAATCGGCATGAAATCCCGAAATTACAAGTTTCCCTGATTCTATTTCAGTAAAAACATATTTCACAAATCGTATCAGATACTTAAATATAACATAGATAACAATGATGGCAAATAATTCAGGCAAATAATTCCAGACTGAAAGCATCATAGCTTTAAAAGGTCCCCATACAAAACCAAACAAAGTGGCTGCCCATCCCCTGGAAAAAGGAAAAATACTGAATATCATTGGCAGCAACAAATAGATTAGAATGATTATTACTGCCCACTTAAGAACTTTCAGCAACCAGAAAACCACACTGAGCTCCTGTTCTGCTGTAAGAAATGTATAGTCTTTATATGAAAGATTCCTTAACCACTTATTTTTATTTATAGTAATTTTGTCAACAACAAACAGATGACCTTTTTTAATTAAGAATATCATTAACCAGATACCGGCAAGAACTAACAGCACGAGTCCTATACGGATTATTATGGTAACAAAACTCCGGTCTTTTTTGGCTTTATTAATTGCAGTCTGTATTTGCTGAATGTATTCTTCTGCCAGCTCCATACTACCAACACCCTTACTCAGCGCATCATTCTCAGACACACTCATAATGATGGTCTCACCACAAATTATATCAACATAACTGCCATTTTGAGATGTGATGATCTTATTGGTACTGTAAGTATTCTCATCAAATATTTTTTCGAGTCTGGCAGATATCTTCTCAGCTCTTTCTTCTGCTGTCAGGGACGCCAGTCTTGAGTTAATAAAAAACAATGTATCTGTATAGAAAACCACCGGATAAGCTTTCCGGACTTTCTCAGCCGTCTCTGAAACAGCAATTTGATCAGCAGATGGGGATTGTGCTCTTGCGTTCACAAAAAACAACGAGCACAAAAAGAACAGCAGGTACAGGATTTTATTCATGGCAGTCTGAGTTTGATTACCTGACAAAAATAACTATTTTTTGAGATTATCCAACAAAACTTCTACGGCAGTCTCAATTTGATTTTGTTCTCCCAGTGTTTTGATGAAAGCCGAACCAATAATTGCTCCTGAGGCATGTTGATTTACCATATCGAATGTTGCTTTATTAGAAACCCCAAAGCCAATCAGCCTGGGATTTTTCAACCCCATGGCATTGATGCGGTTGAAATAGGCAATGCGACTGTCGAACGATTGCTGAGTTCCGGTAACGGCTGCCGAAGAAACCATGTAGATAAATCCGTTTGTATGCTCATCAATTTCACGGATTCTCTCCTCTGATGTCTCGGGCGTAATCAGGAAGATGAATTTCAGATCATACTTATCAGCTATGGCTTTATACTCATGCAGATAATCCGACATAGGGAGATCTGGTATAATCATACCATCCACACCAACCCGACTGCATTCCCGACAAAAATTTTCAAATCCGAATTGCATAACCGGATTCAAATAACCCATCATCACCAATGGAATTTGAATTTCCCGGCGTATATCGGTCAGCTGACTAAACAACTTGCGAATGCTCATGCCATTTTGCAGGGCTTCATGGCTCGACTGCTGAATAACAGGCCCGTCGGCCATCGGATCGGAAAACGGAATTCCTATTTCGACCAAATCAATACCATTTGCCTGTAATACTTTTAGTACCGGCACTGTATCTTCTAATTTTGGAAAACCTGCTGTAAAATAAACTGAAAGAATATTTTTCTGTTTTTTTTCGAACAATTGATTGATTCTATTCATAACTCGTTAAGCTGTTTGATAAATTGTTGCAATAATTCATAATCTTTGATCGCCGGAGCAGTTTCGAATCTGCTGTTTAAATCAACTCCCCTGAAATATGGATGATTGATCTTTTGTATCTCGCAGACATCATCCGAACCAATTCCCCCACTGAGGAAAAAAGGGGTATCTCCATGATAAGCATCAAGTAAACTCCAGTCAAACTTGGAGCCTGAACCTCCGTAAGAAGCTGTCTTCGTATCAAACAAGAAATAATCGACATGACGATTATAACGCGCTGCATTTTTAAAAGCTTCAGCTGAATGTATCTGAAAAGCTTTCAATACAATTAAACCTCTACTTTTCAGGGAACTGCAAAGATCGACTGACTCATCTCCATGTAACTGTACTGCCTGCAAATCGTATAATTCCACTTTTTGCATGATTTCTTCTTCGGAAGCATTGACAAAAACCCCGGTTTTTGTCGTGTTCTGACCAAATCTGATATGCTTTAGCGCTTCAGGTGATGCTACATACCTCGGAGATTTGGGATAGAAAATGAATCCCATAAAATCAGGAGTGAGTGTCAACACTTCACGTATGTTGTCAGCATCACGCATGCCGCATATTTTAATTAAAACATTCATTTTTTCAAGTGGTCAGTGGTCAATGGTCAGTGGTTAGTTCGTTTTTTTAGTTCCTCAACAAAACTGGTTAATGCTTTTGCAGGATTTAGTTCTTTCATGAAGTTCTCACCCATCAGAAAGCCCTGATATCCTGCGCTTTTAAGCACATCAACCGTTCCAGGAGAAGAAATGCCACTTTCACTGATTTTGACAAATTGATCCGGAATCAATCCTGCCAGTTCAAGCGAAACATCCGTACTGACTTCAAAATTTTTTAGATTGCGGTTGTTCACACCTACCATATCCACAAAATCATTGATATATACAAGTTCTTCCCTGTTATGAATTTCCAGTAACACTTCCAGCGACAATGCTTTTGCCTGCCGGGCAAGCTCGAGCGTATCATCAACTGTTAAGGCTGCCGCAATCAACAAAATCACATCAGCTCCAATCGCTTTTGCTTCAAATAACTGATAAACATCGATGATAAAGTCCTTGCGCAGGATGGGACAATGCACATGCGGTCGAGCAACAGTCAAATCTTCGGGTACGCCGCCGAAATACTTACTGTCGGTCAAAACAGAAATGCCGGCAGCTCCTGCTTCATTATATCCGGAAGTAATTTCCACCACATCGGCCTCTTCATGTATCCAGCCTTTCGAAGGTGATTTTCTTTTGAACTCAGCTATAATGCCAGAAGATGATGCAATCAACCTGTCTTTTAGAGAAATGCATTTTCGACTGAAATAGGGTGCGGTTCGTAAATCATCAATCGTTACTAATTTTTTACGATATGCTACTTCTGTTTTTTTATCCGCAATTATGTTATCTAATATCGTCATGCCTGCTTAATTATACATTATTTGGGCGCAAGCATTGCGCCTCTACTTTTCCTGTTAATTGTATATCTCAATAAATTTCCGAAACGCATTGCTTGCCGCTCCACTTTTCAGCGATTCCATGGCTTCTGTTTTACAATCTTCGATTGATTTTAGCGGACAGCGGGTCTGAATTGCCAGCGCCGCATTGATTATCACCGCATCTCTTTGTGCTTCCGTCGCCTTATTTTCAAGTACATTCAGGAAGATAACGGCGGCATCCTTCACGGTTGCACCTCCCCATAATGCCTTTTGTTCTATTTTATTAAAGCCCAATTCTTTAGGTGTATACACAAACTCGCCAGCATTATTAACAATCTTGGCAGTATCAGTCAGCGAGATTTCGTCATATCCATCAAGACTGTGTACAATCGTATATTGAGCACCTAAGCGTTGATATATATAACTATACAATCGCATCATCTTCAGATTATAAACGCCCAGACACTGGTAAAGGGGTTGTGCCGGGTTGATAAGGGGGCCGAGCACATTGAAAAAAGTGCGCACACCCAGATTTTTCCTCACCGGCGCCACATGTTTCATCGCAGGATTGAATATAGGTGCATGCAGATAAGCAAAACCCGTACGTTCTAATGATGTTTTCAAAACTATCTCATCTGTAGTAAATTTAGCACCAAAATATTCGAGTACATTAGAGGAACCACTCACAGATGTCGCACCATAGTTACCATGCTTGGCGACTTTATAACCGGCGCCTGCCACCACAAAACATGCAGCAGTGGAGATATTGAACGTATTTTTTCCATCACCTCCTGTCCCTACAATATCTATAATCCCGAAGTCCGACAAATCAACCTTCACAGCCATGGAAAGCAAGGCATCCCTGAACCCGATGATTTCATCCAATTCAATGCTACGCATCAGGTACACCGAGATAAAGGCAGCAATCTGAGCCTCGTTGTATAATCCCGCTGCCATGTTGGTCATCACTTCTGTGGCCTCATTCCTCGATAAGGATTGATGATCGAATAATCTGTTTAAAATTTGTTTCATGTTTTTATATTTATGCCTAATATTTCCCCCGACAGACAGGGCGCAAGCATTGCGCCCCTACGCTTTCCGCTTTCCGTTCTCCGCTATTCGCTATTCGCTAATAATTACTGTTCCAACCAATTTCTCAACATCTCCTCTCCTTCCGGTGTCAGCACTGATTCCGGATGAAACTGTACGCCGCGTATGTCATACTGCTTATGAGCTAATGCCATGATCATACCGGATTCATCAACCGCAGTTATCTTCATACAATCTGGCAAAGATTCCTTTTCAACAGCCCAGGAATGATATCGACCCACGGTCATTTTTTTCGGTAAATCATTGAACAACATATCATTATCAAGCACTTGTATTTCAGACGTCACACCATGATGTACCTCCGGAAGGTTTATCAGCTTACCTCCAAATGCTTCAGCGATGGCCTGTTCGCCCAAACAAACACCTAAAATACTTTTAGAGGCGGCATAAGTCTTTATCAAATCCAATAGAATCCCTGACTCAGAAGGGACTCCCGGTCCAGGTGATAAGATAATTTTATCAAAACGCGCAATTTCAGCTAAAACAATCTGATCATTGCGATGTACTTCAACATCATTATATCCGAGCTTCTTCAGCGCATGTACGATGTTGTAGGTAAAAGAATCGTAATTGTCGAATACTAATATTTTCATATTTTTTTTAAAATCTAATGTCAAACGACTAATCTTATGCATCGATATCCCCCGCCAGTGAACTGGCGGGATAGAAAGGGCGCAAGCATTGCTCCCCTCGTTTTCCGCTTTCCGTTCTCCGCTATTCACTATTCGCTAACTGAATCGCCCGCTTCAACGCCGCCAATTTATTATTTACTTCCTGCAATTCACTTTCTTCATCGGATTTAGCTACCACACCCGCTCCGGCCTGATAATACAGGGTATTTTGTTTGCTTACAAAGGAACGGATGGTAATGGCCTGATTGAAACTTCCATCGAAACCAATATAACCCAAACAACCTCCGTAGGGTCCCCGGTCATGTGGTTCAATCTCATCAATCAGTTGCATTGCCCTGATTTTTGGTGCGCCCGACAAAGTTCCTGCCGGAAATGTATCCGCAAAAAGTTTGATGACTTTGGTCTCAGGTCTGAGTTTTCCGCTGACACTTGAGACCAGATGTAATACATGCGAATAGTATTGTACTTCCCTGAAAACTTCCACTTCCACATTTTCTGCATTGCGACTCAGGTCGTTACGCGCCAAATCAACCAACATCACATGTTCGGCATTTTCCTTTTTATCCTTGCTTAACTTTTCTGCCAGTTCCAGGTCTTTTTCATCATCACCGGTGCGCCGGAAAGTCCCGGCTATCGGTTTAATAAATGCTTTCTGTTTGTTCCCGTCCACCACTAAATGCGCTTCCGGCGATGAGCCGAAAATCCGGAAATCTCCGAAGTTAAAATAAAACAAATAGGGAGAAGGATTGACTGAGCGTAGTGTGCGGTACAACATAAAATCATCGCCCCTGAACTGCTGATAAAATCTTCTTGAAAGCACAATCTGAAAAACATTACCCTTGAAACATTCTTCTTTACCACGTGCAACCATTTTTTTAAAATCATCATCTGAAATATCACATTCCTCCTCTCCTACCGGCTGAAAATCGAATGTAGCAACGTTATTATTCAACAGTACTTTCTCAATCATATCAATTTCAGACTCCTCTCCTTCTTGTAGGTTCTCTATGATGGTCAACTCATTATTAAAATGATTAATCGCGATAATGTACTTGAACAGCACATAATGCAAGCCGGGCATAGAACCCGGGACCGTTTCACGCGTATGCAATTTGACATCTTCAAAATACTGTACCGACTCGTAAGAGGTATAGCCCAGCAAACCATTAATCAGCCCTTTTTCTATTGGCTGGTTCATCAATTCAAATGATTTGAGAAAGACATCAAAACGATTTGCCACAGTCATTTTATCTATTACATGCGTTTCAATCAGCTGACCATCCGGATATTCCTCTTTAATCAAAAAACGGTTCACTGAAATACCACCCACAGGTGCAAAACCTATATACGAGAAACTGTTTTCAGTTCCATGATAATCAGAGCTCTCCAGCAGCACCGAGTTGGTATACAAATCCCGTATTTTCAGGTAAATACCCACAGGCGTCTGCATGTCTGCCAGCATTTTTTTTGTATGTACGTATAATTTCATTGTGTTTATTTGTTTTGTAAATGGGCGCAAGCATTGCGCCTCTACGCCATTTGTTTAACATACGTTTCCATATCCTTATCACCCCTGCCTGAAACCGTCAATACAACAACATCATCGGGTTTAAAGTTTGGCTGTTCCTTTTTCAGCACACCCAGCGCATGAGCAGATTCAATGGCTGGTATGATCCCTTCCATTTTCGTAAGTTCAAATGCTGCCTCAAGGGCTTCATCATCGTTAATGGCATGAACTTTTGTTCGTCCTATTTGTGCAAAATGAGCATGTGCAGGTCCAACTCCCGGATAGTCCAGTCCGGCCGAAATAGAATAAGGCTCAATAATCTGCCCATCCTCATCCTGCATCAGTAACGTTCTGAAACCGTGGATTATTCCTACCGTTCCGACATGTATAGTAGCAGCAGTTTCCCCCGATTCAATTCCCAAACCACCTGCTTCAGCCGAAATAATCTTCACCCGTTCATCATTCAGATAATGAAAATATGTACCCATAGCATTGCTGCCACCACCCACACAGGCCATCAGGTAATCCGGATAATCACGATTTATTTGTTCCTGTAATTGTGACTTAATTTCTTCTGAGATAACCGACTGAAAATAGGCCACCATATCCGGATAAGGATGCGGTCCGACCGTGGAACCAATGATGTAAAACGAATCGGGATTAGAACACCAATAACGAATAGCTTCATTTGTAGCATCCTTAAGGGTCATATTACCACTGGTCACCGGCTCGACTCTGGCGCCCAGCATGTTCATTTTCTGCACATTAAGGAACTGTCTGTCTACATCCGTTTTACCCATAAACACGATACATTCCAAGCCCATGAGGGCACAGGCAGTAGCAGTAGCCACACCATGTTGTCCGGCGCCGGTTTCAGCAATAATTCGTGTTTTTCCCATGCGTTTGGCCAACAATATCTGACCCAGTGCATTGTTGATTTTATGCGACCCGGTGTGATTCAGGTCTTCTCTTTTCAGGTAGATGTTAGTTCCGTATAAAGCCGACAGCCTTTTCGCATGATACAATGGAGATGGCCTCCCTGCATAATGTTTCAGCAAATCATAATATTCAGCCTTAAAAGCCGGATCAGCTTTTGCTTCATCGAAAGCAGCTTTTAAACGTTCAACTGAGCCATGTAGAATTTCAGGGATGTAAGCTCCTCCGAATGTCCCGTAATATCCTTTATTATCCGGTAGATTCATTTTATATTGAATTTAGAAATGATTTTTATCTTTTGCACACCCATCTGGGCATCACATTATTATTTAACACAAAAAAGGCTTATCGTGAGTTCCGACAAGCCTTTTCAAATATAATTCATTTGATAAATACATGTTTATAACACTCACGAACCGAAATTCTGCAAGCGCCACCACCAAGCTGTATTTATTAAATTATGTTTCATTTTCATATTAATTCGACGACAAAGATATGAATGTAATTTTATATATGCAAATTTAATTGCAATTTTTTATCACAAAGTCTTTTTAACTTCGGTTTCTTCAAAGCTTTCAATCATATCGCCGACACGAATGTCGTTGTAATTTTTGATATTCAAACCACATTCATAATTGGTTCCGACTTCTTTCACATCTTCCTTGAAACGTTTCAGGGATTCCAGTTCACCGGTATAAATTACAATGCCATCGCGGATAATGTGTACTTTGTTCGTTCTCTTAATTTTACCTTCGCGAACGAGACACCCTGCAACTGTACCAACCTTTGTAATCTTGAATACTTCACGAACCTCAACTGTAGCCGTAACTTCTTCCTTGATTTCTGGAGAAAGCATGCCTTCCATTGCCGATTTTATCTCTTCAATTGCATCGTAGATGATAGAATACAAGCGCACATCGATTTCCTCTTTTTCAGCCATCTTACGGGCAGAAGCGGTCGGACGAACCTGGAAACCACAAATAATTGCATTAGATGCAGCTGCCAGCAAAATATCAGAATCTGAAATCGCTCCTACAGCCTTGTGTATGACATTTATCTGAATATTTTCTGTTGAAAGTTTCAGTAAGGAGTCCGCAAGCGCTTCCACAGAGCCATCCACATCTCCTTTTACAATGATATTCAGTTCTTTGAAATCTCCCAAAGCAATACGGCGACCCAATTCGTCCAGGGTAAAGTGTTTCTTGGTACGCAAACTTTGCTCACGTTGCAGCTGCTCCCGTTTATTGGCAATTTCACGTGCTTCCTGTTCGGTTGCCATTACATTGAAATTATCACCGGCCTGCGGGGCTCCATTCAAACCAAGAATCAACACCGGTTCAGCAGGTTTTGCCTCCTGAATACGCTGATTTCTTTCATTAAACATGGCTTTCACCCTGCCGTGATAAATTCCGGCCAACACCACATCTCCCATTTTCAGGGTACCATTCTCAACCAATATGGTTGAAATATAACCCCGGCCTTTATCAAGCGATGATTCAATCACTGAACCTACAGCTCTTTTATTCGGATTGGCTTTCAGTTCAAGCATTTCAGCTTCAAGCAATACTTTTTCAAGCAGTTCTGCTATACCCATACCCTGTTTGGCTGATATATCCTGCGATTGGTATTTACCCCCCCAGTCTTCAACCAAATAATTCATGTTAGCCAGCGTTTCCTTTATTTTTTCAGGATTTGCACCCGGCTTATCAACCTTGTTGATGGCAAAAATCATCGGTACTCCAGCGGCAGAAGCGTGATTGATTGCTTCAATCGTCTGGGGCATCACATTATCGTCAGCAGCCACGATGATAATCGCGATATCTGTCACTTTTGCACCACGGGCACGCATGGCAGTAAATGCCTCGTGTCCGGGAGTATCGAGGAATGTAATGCGCTGACCATTATCTAATTTCACATTATAGGCACCGATGTGCTGTGTAATACCACCGGCCTCACCCGCGATTACATTGGTTTTGCGGATATAGTCGAGTAAAGAAGTTTTACCATGGTCAACGTGACCCATCACCGTTACAATCGGGGCACGTGGTTGCAGATCTGCTTCATCATCCGGCTCATCCTCGCCAATGGCTTCTACCACATCAGCACTCACGAATTCAGTTGTAAAACCGAATTCATCAGCAACAATATTGATTGTTTCGGCATCGAGACGCTGGTTGATTGAAACCATCATACCAATACTCATACAAGTGGCTATTACCTGATTAACAGAAATATCCATCATTACAGCCAGCTCACTTACCGTCACAAACTCGGTGAGTTTCAACACCTTTTCCTGTTCACGCTCCTGCATTTCCAGTTCGCTCTGACGAGCGGAAATACTATCTCTTTTTTCTCTGCGGTACTTAGCTCCTTTACCTTTTTTGTTGGTACCGGCCATTCTTGCTAAGGTTTCTTTGATTTGACGTTGTACTTCTTCTTCGTCAACAACCGTTTTCAAAGGCTTTTTAAATTTATCCTTAGCCAGTTTTGCCTGCATACCACCTGCCTGAGCCGGTTTCTTCGAATGATCTACCGGGAAATGTTCGATATCTACTTTTTGATTTGAGAAACGTTCCCGCTTCTTTTTCTTTTTGATTTCTTCTTCTGTTTCTACAAAATTCTTTTTCTTTTCATCAATCGCACTTTTGGCTTTTTCCTCCCTTTCCTTCTTCTTTTGCTCTTTTGTTTTGGGTTTGGGACGGGTAGTTTGATTTAGCGCATCCAGGTCAATACGACCCAACACAACCGGTTTAATTTCAACCACAGGTCTGGCAATTGAGAACACTTCATCTTCATTATTTTTTTCTGATTCGATTTCAGGCTCTTGCTCTTTTTCTACAAGCACTTGTTTTTCTTCTTCCTGCAAATCAACTTCTTTAGAAATAACTGGTTCGATTTGAGGAATAATTTCTGGTTGCTCCGAAATTTCCACTTCCTCATCGATTTCCGGTATAACTTCTTCGGAGCGTTCTTCAGCAACTGCTTCCTGAACAATTTCAACTGGTTCTTGAACCGGCTCATTAACAACAGGAATCTCTACTTCCTCTTTTTCAACTACTATAATTTCTTCAACAGGTTCTGTTGTTTTTACCGGTTCCGGCACAACCGGTTGTGGTTGTACAGGTTCAGGCTTTTTGTTGATAGCATCCAAATCAATTTTACCAACCTGTTTGATTGAAGGCAACTGATCAACCGGCACCTCAACGGGGATGATATTTTCTGCTTTCTCTGCGGTTTTCTTAGCGCCATAACCTTCCAACGCAACGGTTGATGCCTTTTCCTTCTGGTGGCGTTCCTGACTGATGCGTTCCGACTCCATTTTCAGAGCCATGTCTTTATTGAACTCTTTTACCAATAACAAGTGAAGTTCATCCGACAATTTCAGGTTGGGATCAACGGCAATCTTGTTTCCTTTTTTGGCTAAAAAGTCAACTGCTGTGGTTATACCGATATTTAATTCTTTACAAGCTTTACTTAATCTGATGGGCATGTTATAATCTATAATTTTTTAAGTAAGTTATACGAAATAGAAACAGAAAAAATACGCAAAATATCATTTTTTACGAAATGCCTACATCTCTGTTTCTTCTTCAAATTCAGCGCGTAAAATTGCAAGCACTTCATCTATAGTTTCTTCCTCAAGATCTGTTCTTCTAATCAAATCCTGGCGCGGAACCGCAAGCACGCTCTTGGCAGTATCATAACCGACATTCTTGAAGGCATCAATCACCCACTGTTCTATTTCATCATTGAATTCATCTAAGTAGATATCTTCAGTTTCTTCTTCATCGTCCAACTCACGATAAACATCCAGTGTAAAGCCTGTCAACATGCTGGCCAGCTTGATATTCAAACCACCTTTACCTATCGCCTGAGATACTTCTTCAGGTTTCATGTATATTTCAGCTTTTTTATCAGTTTCATTCAACCTGATTGAAGAAATCTTTGCCGGACTCAATGAACGCTGGATAAACAGACTGATGTTGTTGGTAAAGTTAATTACGTCGATATTTTCATTCCGCAATTCACGTACAATACCGTGGATACGGGAACCCTTAACCCCCACGCAGGCGCCAACCGGATCAATCCGGTCATCATAAGATTCAACAGCCACTTTGGCTCTTTCACCCGGCATACGTGCAATTTTCTTGATAGTTATGAGTCCTTCGTTGATCTCGGGAACTTCGAGTTCAAACAATCTTTCAAGGAAAACCGGGGATACCCTCGAAAGGATAATTTTAGGATTATTGTTTTTATTTTCCACCATGGCTACGACTGCACGAACTGTATCACCTTTGCGATAGAAATCTGATGGAATCTGCTCTGACTTTGGCAAATACAATTCATTACCCTCATCATCAATCAGCAACATTTCCTTCTTCCATATCTGATATAATTCAGCGCTGACAATTTGTCCCACTTTTTCACTGTATTTGGCAAATACATTTTCTTTCTGAAGTTCCAGTATTTTGGATGACAAGGTTTGTCTGAGATTCAGAATCGCCCTGCGACCAAAACTCATGAAGTCAACCGTATCGGTCACTTCTTCACCTACCTCATAATCTTCATCAATTTTTTTCGCATCAGAAAGTTTGATTTCCAGGTTGTCATCTTCAAATTCATCATCCTCAACCACTGTACGGTTGCGATAAATTTCGAAGTCACCCTTATCCGGATTGATAATCACGTCGTAATTATCGTCACTTCCGAACATTTTCGCGATTACACTTCTGAAAGACTCTTCCATTACGGAAATCAGCGTGGTTCTGTCGATACTTTTCAACTCCTTGAATTCCGAAAAGGTATCGATCAAATTAATCGTTTCTTTTTTGCTCATGGCTTATTTGAATCTAATGATCAGTTTTGTTGTTTTTATATTTTTGAATGATAATGTAATTTCTTCCTGAATGATCTTTTTACGTTTTGCACCTTCTTCCTTTATCGCTTTTTCAACTGTCAACACGACGGCATCAGAGGACACGGAACTCAATACTCCTGCCAGCTTCTTTCCCTCTGTAGTCAGCACCTCTACTTCTTTTCCGATGTTTTTCTCGTATTGCTTTAATACTTTAAACGGCGAACTTAAACCGGCAGAGCTGACTTCAAGTTCAAAGTCCTCTACCTCACGATCCAGTTTTGATTCCAAAAAACGGTTCAACGCCACGCAATCGTCCAACGAAACGCCATTGAAAGAATCAATTTCCACCTGAATCCGGTTATCCTGATTCACTTTTAAATCTACGAGATAGTGCTCACTCTCCCGAAGATAGGACTCAACTATCTGACTAACAATACTTTTATCTAACATCTTTTGACTTATTTCAACAATAAAGGGGACTGCCGTCCCCTCCACATTTCAAATATCGCATGCAAAGATAGTCTTTTTTTCTTAAATAACAAATTTTCATTATTATCTTTCTACATATTGCTGCTGATAATAAGACTGATATTGCCCGCTTGTAACATTATCCATCCACTCCTGATTAGCCAGATACCAGTCGACTGTTTTTTCCAGTCCTTCTTCAAACTGAAGTGAAGGTTTCCATCCCAGTTCACGTTGCAATTTAGATGAATCAATGGCATATCGCAAATCGTGACCGGCACGGTCTTTTACAAAAGTAATGAGTTTAGCCGACTCTCCCGCCTCGCGCCCCAGCTTCCGGTCCATGATTTCACAAAGTTTTCTGATCAGGTCTATGTTCGTCCATTCGTTATTTCCACCGATATTATAAGTCTCACCAACTACGCCGTCATGGAAAATCACATCAATAGCCCGGGCATGATCATTCACCCACAACCAGTCACGCACATTTTCTCCTTTTCCGTAAATGGGAATCGGTCTGTTATTTTTTATATTATTGATTGACAACGGAATCAGCTTCTCAGGAAAATGATTAGCTCCGTAATTATTGGAGCAATTGGAAATCACAACCGGCAAACCATAAGTATGATGGTATGCACGGACAAAATGATCAGAAGATGCTTTTGCAGCTGAATACGGACTTCTCGGATCATAAGCAGTCTCTTCCGTAAAAAAGCCCGTATCACCCAACGAACCATACACTTCATCAGTAGAAATGTGGTAAAAACGCTTTCCCTCCATGTTGCCTTTCCAGCTTTCTTTAGCTGCATTCAACAGATTAGCAGTACCAAAGACATTCGTTCTGATAAAAGCAAACGGATCGGTAATAGACCTGTCGACATGCGACTCGGCAGCCAGGTGAATCACGCCGTCAAACTGATACTTAGCAAACAGTTCCGGAATAAAACTTTCATCCGTAATATCTCCTTTGACAAAAGTATAATTGGACAATCCATCAATATCTTTCAGGTTTTCCAGATTACCTGCATAAGTCAATGCATCCAGATTTACCACCTGATATTCAGGATATTTAGTCACAAACAAACGAACAACGTGCGAGCCTATAAATCCGGCCCCACCGGTAATTAATAATGTTTTCAATGTTGTCTATATTTTAAAATTTGGTTAGCGCTTGCAAAAATACACAGAAATTCCAGGTTTAAAAAATTATTGGATTTTTTTCAACAAAAAGTAGCTTTTCCAGAATCTTTATTTTATTTTTGTGTCGTGGAAACAATTTTCAGGAACATAGAAAAACTGTTAGCGACTAATGATCACGCGGTTGTTCCGGGTTTGGGTGGATTTGTTGTACAGCAGCAACCGGCCCGGATCTCGGGTAAATACATCGTTGCACCCAGGGCAACCATCAGCTTCAATCCACTGATCAGTCAAAACGACGGCATGCTGGCCATAGAAATTTCCCGGCAAAAAGGAATCAGCTATCGTGAAGCGACGGTTATCGCTGAAAAAGAAACCAGGGAATTTCTAACGAAACTGAAAGCTGTTCGTAAAATGGCGTATGGACGTTTGGGAACTTTTTTCTTAGAAAATGACTCGCACCTGATTTTCACTCCGGCAACCGATTTGTCATTCTTACCTGCTAATGTTGGATTACAGGATTTGTTATTACCAACAAATAATCCTGTATCAAAAGATATTGTATTTACCATTTCGGCAAGGAGAATGATGAAATATGCCGCCATATTCATCACATTTATAGCACTGCTTTTTTCACCACGTCTCAACGATTCCACCAATATCACGAGAGCAGATTTCAGTCAGCTAAATCGGGTTGAACTACCCGAGATCACAGTTTCACCCATAATTGAAACAACAATACAGGAAATACAACCTCAGGAACCGGCAAAAGAATCAACTGAAGACACCTTGCTTCAAGACAAAAACAACTATAAAGTAATTGTCGCTGCCTTCGACTTGCCGGAAAAAGCCATGCTTTTACGCGACAAACTCAAGAAGGAAGATTATCCCGAGTCTGAAATCATCGTAACCAGCAACAACACCCGGGTTGCTATCCGATCGTTCAGCAACATCATTTCCGCAGTGAACTACATGGAAGAGGTTCGCAATGAAGACCCGCGGTTTGCCGACGCGTGGGTGATGAAGAGTGAATAGTGGTTAGTGGTTAGTGAGTTTAATAATCTAGGAGTTTAAAAATTCAAGAGTTTAAGAGTTTAAGGAAATCTTTTTTAATTCTTAATTTTTAATTCTTAATTCTTTTTCCTATCTTTGCAGCCGCTTTTCGAGAAAAAGCAACAGGTATAATCATTTAATAAAGACAAAAATGCCAGTAAAAATCAGATTACAACGTCATGGTCGCAAAGGATATGCTTATTATCATATCGTAATTGCCGACAGTCGTGCGCCACGTGATGGCAAATTCATTGAACGAATTGGTTCATACAACCCGAACACCGATCCTGCTACGGTAAACCTGAAGTTCGACAGAGCTTTGTATTGGATGCAGGTAGGCGCTCAACCTACGGACACAACCCGTAACATCCTTTCTGCTGAAGGGGTACTCATGAAAAAACACTTGTTGGAAGGTGTAAAGAAAGGTGCTTTCGATGAAGCAGAAGCCGAAAAACGTTTTGCTGCATGGCAAACAAGCAAAGAAAGCAAAATAAACAAAACAAAAGAACAAATTGCTGCTGAAAAAGCTGCAGCTGCCAAAGCCCGTCTTGCTGCTGAGGTAGAGGTAAACAAAGCTAAAGCCGCTGAACTTGCCAAGAAATTAGCTGACGCGAAGGCTGCTGAAGCTGAAGCACAAGCAGAAGCTGCACAAGCTGAGGCTCCTGCTGTAGCTGAAGCTCCGGTAGAAGAAAAAGAAGCTCCGGCTGCAGAATAAATAAAATAAAAAAATAAAAGCCAGGTTACAGATTAGTCTGTGAACTGGCTTTTTTATTTTCATAAATTCTCCTATTATATTTACCTCACCCACAATATCTGTTTCTGAACCGGTTCTCCTTCTTTTTGGACATGCACAAAATACATCCCCTTGGGTAAGCCTTGTAATGATATTTGTACAACTGACTCCGTGCTTTCCACAGTACGAACCAAACCACTTCGCTCATGCCACAAACTAATACGGTATGGGGAGGTAGTTGTTATGCCTGAGTTTCGGAATAACAAACTTTCTTCTTCATCGGCAGATGCCTGCATGTAATCTTCAGAAATCAGCCCGACAGTTAGCAAATCACTGGCAGGATTGGGATATAGAGAAAAACGACCGGAACCCTGGGCAAAATGAATCGTCCGGGAAACCTGATCACTCCAACCACATTCATCAGGATTGTAATACCGCAACTTAAACACGTAAGAACCAGAAACATCTGTTGAGAAAGGCATACTATAACCATTATACAGGATCGTACGACCGGGAGATATCTCCACTTCCCAAGCGAAATAACTTGATGGTTTGGAAGCAAGTCCCGAACCATGAGCTGTGATCCGGTAATTA
>JAYFPG010000008.1:0-70300 GCA_034928085.1 Paludibacter sp. | reverse complement strand
GAAGGAGTTGTGCGTTTTCCTTCGCTGTTTGTGATAACGATTGGTTCGTTACCTTCCATTACGGAAACACAAGAGTTTGTGGTTCCCAAGTCAATTCCAATAATTTTTCCCATTGTCTGAATGTATAATATGTTAGTTTTTCAATTTATTCGTCTGATGTCGACGTAAGTGGTTTTACAAAGCGTATGCCACCGGAAGAAAATGGAATTCAACTGACAATTTTGCAGATAATATGACACGATAATGCAAAAAAAAAAGACAGGAACGTGAATTCCTGTCTGTTCTTATTTGTCGAATAAAAGATGTTACATGAAATGATACAGAAATATGATGGTGCCGTCGAATGCCGGTTTTTTACTGTCTTTTATTTCAAGAACCGCCTGGATTTCGGCTTTCGAAATACCCCTGAGGTTTACTAATGAAAGCAATTTGCAACGTACCCTTACCTCGCTGTTTACGGTAACAGCCTGACCGAATCTGAGCTTTTCGATACCGTAATTAACCGTGAGCTTCGAGTTTTGAACATCAACAATTTGTTCCCACAGGTGAGGGAGTACAGACAGGTTCAAATATCCATGTGCGATGGTTGATTTAAATGGACTTTCATTTTTACAGCGTTCTTCGTCAACATGAATCCACTGGTGGTCTAAAGTGGCATCAGCAAACATGTTAATCTGGTCCTGGGTTATTTTGATATAGTCTGATACTCCGATTTCTTTACCTACATATTGTTCAAAATCTGCGTGGCTGCTGATGACGATGGGATTCATGTAAAATTTGTTTTTTAGTAATGATAATGAATGAAATGCTGCACAGTTTTTTTTGGTTTGTGCAAAAGTAACCCAAAACTTTGTGTTTTCCAAATTTTTTTTGATAAAAAAACGATTTGCTCGTTTAACACAAATTGTCTATTTTTGCTAAAAAAATAACCATCCATGATCTACAAAAGAATATTATTGAAACTCAGTGGGGAATCACTGATGGGAGAAAAACAATATGGTATTGATGAGAATCGTCTGACTGCGTATGCATCACAGATTGCAGAGATTGCCGCTATGGGGGTGCAGGTTGGGATTGTAATCGGGGGTGGTAATATTTTCCGGGGACTCAGCGGAACTTCGAAAGGTGTTGACCGTGTGCTGGGAGACCAAATGGGTATGCTGGCAACGGTGATCAACGGATTGGCGCTTAATTCGGCTTTGCAGTCGGCTGGCGTTAAATCGAAAGTGTTGACTGCTATTCGCATGGAGCCGGTGGGAGAGTTCTACAGCAAACAGAAAGCCATTGCTGCACTTGAAAACGGGGAGGTAGTCATTTTGTCAGCCGGAACCGGAAATCCATTCTTTACGACTGACACCGGTTCTTCGTTGCGTGCCATAGAGATCGAAGCTGATGTGATGTTGAAAGGAACCCGTGTGGATGGTGTTTATACCGCCGATCCTGAAAAAGATCCTACTGCTGTTAAGTTCGACGAAATCACCTACGATGAAATTTACAACCGGAATTTAAAAGTGATGGATCTGACCGCAACAACAATGTGCAAGGAAAATAACATGCCTATTTATGTATTCGATATGGATACACCCGGTAATCTGAAAAAGGTAATGTTGGGAGAGAAAATCGGTACCCTTGTTAAAGCGTAAAACATAAAACAAAAACATATGCAAGACGTAAAACCAATTCTGAATCAGGCTGAAGAAAACATGGAAGCAGCCCTGATGTTTCTGGATGAATCATTGGCTCACATTCGTGCCGGAAAAGCTAATCCACGTATTCTGGACGGTATCAGGGTGGAGTATTACGGTTCACACGTGCCGCTTTCGAATGTGGCTACCGTGGCAACCCCAGATGCCAAGACCATCACGGTTCAACCATGGGAAAAAGCCATGATGCCCGTAATTGAAAAGGCGATATTAAATTCCGATGTCGGTATCACGCCGATGAATAACGGAGAAGTAATTCGGTTGTCCATTCCACCTCTCACAGAAGAAAGACGTAAACAATTGGCGAAACAGGCAAAACACGAAGGCGAGGAAGCCAAAATATCCATCCGGAATGCCCGCCGGGATGCCATCGATAAATTGAAGAAAATGATTAAAGACGGACTTCCAGAAGATGTGGAGAAAGATGCTGAAAACGAAGCCCAGAAAGTTCACGACAAATACGTTCGCAAGGTCGATGAAATGCTCGCAGCGAAAGAGAAGGAGATTATGACAGTATAGAAATTAGTGGTTAATTGTTAGTGGTTAGTGGTTAATGAAGTGTGAATAACTATCCACTAACCACTATCCACTAACCACTATTTAATCAGCATCGCATCTCCATACACGCCAAACCGGTAATTTTCTTTGATTGCTACCTCATAGGCATGCATAATCTCGTCATAACCACCGAATGCAGCGGCAAGCATCAGCAGTGTAGAATAGGGCATGTGGAGATTGGTAATCATGGAGTTTGCCGTAGTAAAATCATATGGAGGGAAAATAAACTTATTAGTCCATCCGTCAAAAGGTTTAATTTTCCCCTCGGTTCCCACAACAGTTTCGAGCGCGCGCATTACTGTAACTCCCACCGCGCAGATATTTCTACCTTCATCGTGAGCCTTATTGACTGTTTCAGCCGTTTCAGGTGTGATGATCATTTGTTCTGAATCCATTTTATGTTTGGTAAGGTCCTCCACATCAATTTCCCGGAAATTACCTAAGCTCATATGTGATGTCAGAAATGCAGATTGTATACCCTTGATTTCCATTCGCTTCAGAAGCTCACGGCTAAAGTGTATCCCAGCCGCAGGCACTGAAACGGCGCCTTCATTTTTTGCAAAAATCGTTTGAAAACGGTCTTCATCTTCCGGCTCAACCGGTCGTTGGATGTTGCGCGGAAGTGGTGTTTCTCCTAAACGATGCAGATTTTTCTTGAATTCTTCGTGTGTCCCGTCAAACAGGAAACGCAACGTTCTCCCGCGTGATGTGGTGTTGTCGATTACTTCGGCAACCATCGAATCATCCTCCCCAAAATATAGTTTATTTCCAATTCGTATTTTTCTTGCCGGTTCAACCAAAACATCCCACAAACGCATTTCACGATTCAGTTCCCGCAACAAAAACACCTCAATCTGAGCGCCGGTTTTTTCTTTGTTGCCATACATTCTGGCAGGAAAAACTCTCGTGTCGTTAAAAATAAACAAATCATTTTCATTGAAGAAATTGATAACATCTTTGAATACGTGGTGCTCAATATTGCCCGTTTTCTTGTCGATAACCATCAGCCGGGATTCATCACGGTGTCTGGAAGGGTATTGAGCAATCAATTCTTCCGGTAATTTAAATTTGAATTTTGATAACTTCATCTTTTTACATTTTATCAGATATAGCCGACTCTGTAGCCATATCCCTGTCCTTTAATAATTCATTTTCAATGTGTGCAATCATTTGGTCGATTTCCATACAATCATGTAGATGCACATCGCCGATACGGGTGCGTTCTAACGCCGCTAAATGAGCGCCACTTTGCAGTGCCGTCCCGATATCTCTCGCTAATGCCCTGATGTAAGTACCTTTACTGCAAACTACCCTGATTTTTAGTAAGGGAGGCGTGAAATCTAACACCTCAATTTCGTCAATTACCAGTAATTTTGACTTCAAATCAACATCCTGTCCTTCGCGTGCGTAATCATAAGCTCTTTTTCCATCGACTTTAACCGCGGAATATACTGGAGGAACCTGCCAGATTTCGCCTGTAAAGGTAGGAATTATTTTTTGAATAAGTTCCGGTGTGATATGATCTACCGGATAAGTTGCATCAACAGGCAACTCCTTATCAAAACAAGGAGTCGTAGCACCTAATTCAATTGTTGCAATATATTCTTTCGTCTGATACTGGTAATTCTCAATTTGTTTGGTCGCTTTGCCGGTGCATATAATCATGACCCCCGTTGCTAAGGGATCAAGTGTTCCGGCATGTCCGACTTTTATTTTTTTTATTTTGAGTGTCTTTCTTATTTTCCACCTGATGCGGTTCACCACGTTAAATGATGTCCAATGCAAAGGTTTGTTTACATACAATACCTCTCCCTCACTAAAATTCATTTAAATGCTCGTAATTTGTTTCAAAACTTTTTTTTCCTTTAATCTTCCCCTGAATATTTTAATCAATGCATATATAAATGAAAGGAAAATCATATACCATAAACCGTCAGGCACCGGGAGGAACACAATGTCATCCTCACAGGAGTCGTCGCTGTTACCTCCGGGGTCGGGGAGACCGGGAGAGATGCTTCCTGAGAAAGGTTCTTCCGAAGGCGCTGCATAAGGTCTTGAATCTTTTGTTGAGGTAATGCCTGATGATGAATTTTTTGTCGTTGCTCTGAAAGATGTCATGCCCGCAGTACCACCTGAAAGCGTGCTTGCTCCACCGCTTCTTGCTGTTGATGACGCTGTAGGTGTTGCATGTTGATTGTAAGATGACTGTCCGTAAGCGTAATTTCTTTCACCAACAGCTTGAATACTACCGTTTTTAACATTCCCGGAGGTGGTCGATGAAAGCATACTACTCTGCGAAAGTGAAGGTTGCATGTTGTTTCGTACCTGTGGATATTGATTCTTCCTGTTTGTGTTTTTTGAACGGAAAGGTTTGATGTTCTCGTAAGAAACAGAAGGAGTCAAAACAGTTACGCCAGAGCTTTCCTGTGTCGATGATTGGTTGACTGTGATGATGGCAAAATAGGCAATCACCAGCACAATCATGAACAGGAGAAATGATATGAGTGTTTTATGATTCATTTTATAACTTGCTGAAATTAAATTGTGCTAATTTACCTAACCAGTGCTTTTTTGTTCACTTTTTTGCTCTCTGTTACAATCTCTATCAGATAAAGGCCTTTTTGTACTTCCGGAAATGCCGTTATATTAGAGGCACCAAGCGTGTAAGAATACAACAGGTTACCTGATAAATTATACATATGTACTACGCCATCTTCCGGAGAATTGTTAGCCACGAAAATCCGTTGAGCGTCTACACGTACCGACATGTCGGAGTCCTCGTCGTTATCAGGTTCAATCGGTGTTGTTATGAGCCTGAAACGTTTGGAAAGATCTCCGTTGCCGACCCTGAAACTATAGGTTGAACCGTCGGCAGTGATATCGGTTACATTTTTTGTTTGGGTGTCGAGAAGTAACAGTTGTGCATATTTACTTTCCAGGTTGTTGTGCCTGAAATGCAAAGTATAAAACTCATCATTATTCAGCGCCTGGATAGCCAGATAAGTGCCATCTACATTATTCGTGGCATGAATCTGGAAATTACCGGCATCCTGGCTTGCATAAAGTTGCAGTTTATCTGAAGCGATAAACTTCCGGCCGTCCCATCCATTATCATAAGCTGGTGTACAAGCCTCATCTGTAAACAACCATAAGCGATCGAATTGTCCACCGCCATTTAAAGTAACGACAGAATATACATAATCAGCTTGCTCATTTGCTACTTTGCGAACACGTTGTTGCTGGGTGTTTTTCGATAAGTTGCCATAATTGAAACTTACGGTCTTACCTGTGGCCGGAGGATCTTCTCTATCGAGTACTCCTACCATAAATCCCTGCATGGAAGGAATTACGGCTGTTGCAGGTGTAAATCCGGCTATGTTTTTCGGAATGGCTAAGTATTGTCCCGGAGCCACAGCATCATCGTCGTTCCAGACCGAAACTGTACCATAACTTGAATTATTCCGCCAGTCGTTGAAACTTCCCGTAGTAAATAAGTAAACAGTTGCTTCCATAGCACTGCCGAAAACCATATCTTGCACACTGATGGCGGCTGTATATGGATTTGACAGTAAATGCCATCCCCTGTAATAGGAGCCCGTGGTGACAGGTAATTCGCCCGTGTTCAGGTTGTTATTTACTAATTGTCCTTCGAAAATGATCTTCTTCGGGTCAGGCTGCGTGATTTCATATCCTTTGAATTTTTCCAATTCATCAAAGTTGTTCATGTTAGTCCACTGCTTACCTTCTTCGGTAGTTTGTTTTGCTTCATCATAAATACGTACCGCGGAACCATAGAAGGTAGAATTATACGGATCCAGCATGTAAGTCTGTACCGGTGGACCGAAGAACTGCCATTTGTATTTGTCGTTACCGCAATCACATTCCTCGTCAATATATGCTTTCGACCACATCTCAACCGTTCCGTAAACCGGATTCGACTCGTTGATAAATATGAATGATCCGTTTGCAAATCCTTCCGCTGATTTGATTAAAATACGGTTTTGGTTGTTTGTGTTTATGCTGCCGTTCACAATTAATGACTTTTCAACCGGTATAACTAATTTTTTATCCGTCAGATTAATTAAGCTACCAATGGTCCGGTCAATATCTAAGTGAAGTTCGTTGACAGCTACGGAACCATAATTGGCAATCGTGGCGAATTCAATATTATCTCCGGCTGCCGGAATATATCCTCCTGTCCAGTTTGAAGCTGTTCCCCAGTCGGTGCTGTTGGTGCCGATCCAGAAATTGGTGGTGGGCAACACGGTCATGACAACGGTATTGCTTGTTGCCGGATTGTTGATTGCACACGTGATGCTGGATGTTAGTTTACAAGTGACTTCATCATTGTTGCTCAGGGTCGAACTGGTAAATGTCGGACTGTTAGTACCCACCGGATTCCCGTTCACAAACCATTCGTAAACCGGACTGCTACCCGGGTTAACCGGAGTCGCTGTAAATGTAACAGGCGTATTTTCCAGGATGGTCGTGGCTGAAGCATTAATGGTTAATCCTACTGATACATTAGGCGTAACAATAACCTCAACACTGTCGGTTGCAAATAATACCTGTCTTAGTTCAATATCATCAATGGCAAAGTCATTTCCCGATGCAACCGTGTTTTGGTTGATTAACTCGAGATTGATTACAGAATTACTGCCGGCATTCGTGTTGTATATAAATTGTTTAATGTCGCAATTTGCCAGGTTAGCCGTGTAGATAGGGCCAGCGGCAACTCCGTTGACATAAAGCTGTAATTGTGATGGGTTTGAGGCCACAACGCTTTGCAACCAATAAGAAAATTCATAATCTGCTCCCGGAATTACAGCAACACTTTGTGACCAAACAACCACACCGGCTACCGGGGCGCCGTTAATTACCATTTGCATCGTGCCGGGGTCTGAGTGATCAGCGCAATTGGAAAAATTACTATGGACTGAGCTCGGACTTGCAACAACAGTATAAGTTGCTTCAGGCCATAAGGCATTTGAACTTGTTCCCGCGTAGGTGTATCCACTTCCGAATCCAACATCACCGGATTCAAAATCACCATTGTATATGAGATTTCCACCGATAACCACGTTCCCTGTTACAGAATAGGTTCCCGACATGGCTTCAGTAGCATTTGTTAGGGTGGGATTTTGTAAGATAGAATAATAATTGTTCGGGCCTTCCCAGAAACGGTTCAGGATATCGTCACCTGTGCTGGTGAGGTTTACGTTAGAACCGATACAATAGGTGCCACCTCCACCTGCCGAAACAAGGGGTGAAACATAGACTTTACCTACCAGTGCTACATTGATGGCTGTTGCACCGCTGGATGTTATTTGCAGTGTTTCATTATAATCATTAGCACTCAAACTACCTTTTAACCGGATGTAAATCAGGGTCGGATTTACCCTGCCACTTGTGCGGGTGAGGGTAATGGGTGTGGACTGAAAACCACTGCCGGAGGTAGTCGATATTTCATAATTGGTTGGAGGCGTGATGGTAATGTCGTTAGTGAGTGATGATCCGCTCACAACAATGAATTGTTGTGTAGATGGACCACCGGCTGCTGCCTGATAACCAAAACCATTCATGGCAGTGGTCGAAGACATTAACAGAGCGGAACTGACTACCCGTCCGCTACATGCCACACTTTTCGTGGTAGCCCCGGTAGAAGTTAATGTTAAAGCTGATGGACCATATACCGCAGTGCTTAATCCAGTCGACATTCTGACATAAACCGTGGTGGGGCTTACAGTTCCACCCGATTGGGTCAATGTTACTGACGAAGACCAGGTGCTTCCGTTAAGAGATACCTGAAAGTTTGTCGGCGCTGTGGCTAAGATATTAGCTGTCAGGTTCGTCCCGCTTACTTCAAATGTTTGCGCTCCTGAAGGCCCTGATCCTGATGTGTAAATAAATGCAGGAAGTAAAGACCTGGAATGATAGATAGTCGGAGCCGGATTTACAGAACCGGTACAGGTAACAGTTTTTGTAAGCGCATATAGCGATGATACCTGTACGTCCTGAACATGCGTGCCCACGCCAAAACCGGATTTCATCCTGACGTAAATGGTCGTGTTGTTAAGTGTTGAACCTGATGGGGTCAGTGAAAGACTTGATGTGTAGCCTGAACCGGATGATAAGCTGATGTCAAATCCGGATGGGGCTGTTAGTGTTACATTTCCGGCGAGATTACTTCCACTAACTGTAAATGACTGAAATCCTGATGGCCCTTGTCCGTAGTCATAATTAAATCCGGTTAATGAAGCCGGAGAAACATTCACGACAGGTGGAGTTGTGACAGTCCCGTTTAAAATTACTTCTTTTGTTGTTGCACCGGTCGAATTGACCTTTATCGTGTCGGTGTAACTGTTTAAGGATAATCCTGCTTTTAATCTGATGTAAACAGGAGTCGGATTCAGGGTGTTGCTGATAACAGGCAAGGTGATTAATGAAACTGGAGTAAAGGAAATTCCGCCTGTAGTGGAAATCTCAAAATTTGTTGTTGGTTGCAGGGTTACATTTGTAACTAAATACGAACCACTTACATTAAATGAAAGAATGTTTGACGGACCATATCCATCGGGATAAACAAAACCGGATACGGATGAAACTGAGGTCGAAATAGATGGCCCGGCAGACGCAAAACAAAAGAAGCGATTTAAATTGATTAAGTTTGAATTTGTGACACTTTTCAATCCTGCAGTACCATACAGTGCTGTGTAAATACCGCTTTGTGTCGAGGCTCCAGCTGCCAGATTAAAAGGTGATATGTCACCGGGTCTGGCAATGGAAATCTTTGCATTTGTGAAACTACCCGATGTAGTCAGTGACCAGTATTCAGTTGTACTTTTGGCAGATAAAGAAGCATCAACACTACCACCAGGGTCTGCTGCAAAAGCTTCGGCACGTGCCGTGATGGTGCCTGTTCCGGTAGTCGGGTTTTCTAATGTAAACGGATAATAGTTCCCGTTTTTTCCAACCGGGAAGTTATAGGATGCCGTAGATGAGAAACTGGCGGGTAGGTTACGGAGTAACGGACCGTTGATGTAGGCTGTTGCCGAACCCCCGGATATGGCTGAAGCAGCCGTGTTTGTTACAGACAATAAGTTTGTAGTTGTCGTATTGATAAGGCCACTTTGTAATGACAGGATATTCGATACAGCTACTGCTTTTGACAGGGTGAGGTCACCTCCACTTTTGTTCACTGTCAGGTTATAAAAAGTTGTAGCGGTAGTTCCCGAAATCGTTTGGGTAGTATTCCCGTTTATCAACACGGTGCCGGTACCCTGCGAAAATGTGTTGTTTTGCACAAAATTACCACCCAGTGTAAGCTGATAACTATTGGTTGTCAACGGACGACCAATTGTAAACGTTCCGTTTACGGTTGTTGCTTCGGTGAGCGATTTGGTTCCACCAACCGATAAAGTCAGATTCGAATAGGTAGTGGCAAAAATACTCTGATTGCCGTTCAGATTATAATTAACAGTACTTCCATTATTGAGTGTGACAGTTGAAAAATTGGACGGAAAATTACCGGTGCCACTCACGTTGATTACCCCGGTAGAAGAAGCTGTTAAAGCAGCTGTCCCTGCTAAAGCATAAGTTCCGGTGTTTAACGTCCCGTGGATAGTCAGACTACTAACCGTCGCGTTGGCAGTCAGCGTAACCGTATGTCCGCTTTGAATGGTAGTCAGGTTATGCCCCCAGGTGGGTACTGAATTTGCAGCAGTCCAGGTAACATTATCCAGCGATTGTTGCCAGGTAGAAGTGCTGTTCCAGTTCCCGGACTGAACACTCCTGAAGTATTTCTTTGCACTTAAACTCAAGCCAGTCATGGAAATTAGCGATGAACCGGACATCGAGGTTGATGAATTGTCAGTTAAATCTGAAGAAGGAATGTCGCGATATCCAACTGCAATGCGTATACCCTGGTCGTTGCTCGAACCACCAGTGTTGTATGTGTCTGTTTGTTGATTTTCAATAGTCCAATTAGTCCCAAAATCATTAATATTCCAAATACTTCGAGTACCTCTTCGTACAGAATTTAATATTTTTACAGCCTGATCACCAGCATTTACGATTAGTCCTGAAGAGAAGGAGAAATTAGTTGTATTTGAATAGCCACTATTGTAATTTTCAGAATAAGTAACCGGATTTGCTTGATCAATATTGTCATACAAAGCAGCAAACACCGTGTTGTTAGTTGTTGTTCCATTACTGATAGAAACGGCTAATGTGTTGTCACTTGCGGCATCCAGTCCGGCTTCATCAAGATAGTAAAGTTGGGTGTGTTGATATGTATATGCTGACAAATCACCGTCAACAGGTGTCAGGGTTTGTCCTCCGTAGGTAATAGCAACACTCCGGGTGCCAGTGGTGCTTCTGGATGTGGCTACTCCTACCACCAACAAACGGTTAGTGTCACTTCCCGTTGAAACCGTGTATGACAGATTACCCGGACTGGAAGCCCCGTTGTATAAATCCGACCAGCCACTAAGCGTTGTAACCTGTGCTGTAACAGCAACAGGCAATAAAAAATACAACAGCGTTAACACGGCTGTTAAATAACGAAAACAAGATGACAATTTAGTTGCCGATAAGTATTTCATATACAAATTTTGCATTCAAAGGTCGTTAATTGCTGTTTTTTTTGTAATCATTTCAAAAATATCACATAAATAATTCAGGCAAAGGTAAATATATTTTTCTGAATAACAAAAAACGGCAATATTTTGTTCAATTTAAACCATACTTAAATTTTGTCCTGCCAACAGCAATATCAGGATGATTCCACCCACTATAATCCTATAATATCCAAAAGCTTTAAAACCGTATTTCGTAAGAAAGCTGATGAAAAATTTAATGGCAGCCATGGCCACGATAAATGCCACTACATTTCCAATTAATAAAGTAGTCAGATTCTCAGTCAGCATACTTGAAGATGCCGGGTCTTTGATTAATTGCAATAATTTATAACCCGCAGCAGCTGCCATCGTTGGTACTGCCAGAAAAAATGAAAATTCAGCGGCGTTTTTTCTGCTTAGTTTGGTACTCATACCTCCTACGATAGTAGCCATCGAGCGGGAAACACCCGGAATCATGGCGATACATTGAAAAAATCCAATTTTTAGCGCCCTTTTCCAGTTCATTTCCTGATTTTCGTCCGCTTTGTTAAACCATTTATCCACAAAAAGCATGAACACACCACCCAATATGAGCATAATAGCTACTACCCAGATGTTCTCAAGCAAAGAGTCGATAAAATCTCCCGCTAAGAAACCGATAACAGCTGCTGGTAAAAAGGCTATCAGCAATTTCCAGTAAAAATCCATGGACTGAAAAAATCTTTTCCAATACAAAACAATTACTGAAAGAATGGCGCCGAACTGAATGTTAACGGTAAATGCCTTAACAAAATCCGAACTTTCCATGCCCAATAGATTTTGGGTTATGATCATGTGCCCGGTAGATGATACTGGCAGAAACTCAGTCAGACCTTCAACAATGGCAATGATAATGGTTTCGAATAAACTCATTTCGATTTGGGTTTAAACAGGATGGCAAAAATGATAAATATAAATCCGAAGAATGAAATCATCGGCCCCACAGTGATGCGTCTGTTGCTGAAAATGTCCGGATTGAACTCCAGTTCGGTTGGCGAACCTGTCATCAGCAAAAATCCGACCACGATGATGATAAACCCGATAGCGATGAGAACCAGATTGGTTTTCCCAAGCGTAAATTTTTCTTTATTTTCCATATTTTTAATAAGTCTCCGGTCTCCAGACTCCGGACATTAGTATGATTTAAACTATTAAACTATTAAACTCTTAAACTAACCACCGTCATTGAGAGCGCAGCAAATCTACCCCTTGATGAACCCTCACTAACCACTAAACAAAGTACATATCATTCGTCTGCATGCGCAGATACCTCCCAACCGCTGAATAGGACGATAAAGCAGTTAACACGATGCCCAGTATGATAACAATTCCTGATACCTCGATTAATGTGGTGGTATGCAGGGTAAATAAGTTAAGTCCGATGTTGTTTCTGATGTACAGCAACATAATCCCGAGCATACCCAGCGAGATGAGTGAGGCCAAAAATCCATTGGTCATTCCCCTGATGATGTAGGGTTTGCGGATGAACCAGGGTGTGGCGCCTACTAATTTCATGGTGTTAATCAAAAACCTGTTGGCATAGATTGATACGCGGATGGTGTTGTTCATCAACGTGATTGAAATGAGCATCAGCAAAGTGGCAACAGCCAGCAGGATAAAACTGATGCGGGCGATGTTGTCATTTACCATGTTTACAATGTCTTTCTGGTAGGCTATCCGGTTAATTCCTTCGAAAACTTTCAATTTTGATTCTATCACATCCACGCTGTCTTTGTTAGCATAATCTGCTTTCAGTTTGATTTCGAAAGAAGCCATGAGCGGGTTGTATCCCAAGTATTTCTCCGGATCATCGCCCATCGTCTTGATGTGTTCTTGCAGCGCATCTTCTTTGGATATGAAATTAACGGACTTGACAAATTTGGATTTCTCCAGGTATTGGTGAATCCTTGTCGTGCCCGATGCCGTAATATTCTCATTCAGAACCACCGATAAACTGATGTTCTCCCTGATTTGTGTTCCCAGATCGCGTGCTACAAAAAGAAGCAGCGAAACAAGTCCGATTAAAAACAAAACCAGCGACATGCTGATGGTGGACGTGAAGTGTACGTTACCGACACGATATTTACCTTTTTTACTTTCGTCGTTCATAAATACAAATTAATTTAGTTCCTGAATCTTTCCTGACTTATTCTTCCGGATGAAAAACCACACGATGCATGCAATCAGCAGCAAAGAAGAAATCAACGCGATTGTGTTACCTGTACTATATGCTTTGGGTTCGAATTTGAACTCAATCTGGTAATTCCCGGCTTTCAACTGCATGGCCCGAAGCAGATAGTTTACCCTGAAGTAAGGCGCTTCTTCTCCGTTGATATAGGCATTCCATCCTTTGTCATAAAAAATCTCGGAGAATACGGCAACCTGATCGGTTTGAGCGCTGAAGTCGTACACCAAGTGATTGGGTTGGTATGATTTCAGCCGGATATAATCTGTTACAGCAGGTGTGCCGGCTATTATTTTTTGAGGTGCCACCGCTTTGTCGATGACCAGTTCTGTTTTGGTGTTTATTTTACCCAGCAACAGCATTTCATCATCCGCATTTTTTGCTTCCACAATCTTATTTACGAACCAGGCATTCCCGTTGGCATAGGGATTCAGTAGCGGCTGACTGTTCGGGTCCATGATGATGTATTTCATATTCAGCATGTTCAGTACGCCCAATTGCTGCGCGAGCGAGTCGAACTGTTCATAGGAACGAACGGTGTAAAATTGCTGAATTTCATTGGTGAGATGCAGATTAATCAACTCCTGATAGCGACGCAATTTAGCAGCATTGTATCCTCCGATGTTTTTATGGAAGTAGGAGGGAGACGCATCATTAAAAATGTTGACAGTCAGATTCAGTACACGAAACTCGCTTTTGTCCTGCAAAATAAACTTATCAGCTTCCGTTGGTTTAATCAAATTGCTGATGTTACGTTTGCGACCGAAATGTTCGTCGTTCAGGTAACGCTTGGCTACCGGCACTAAATCAACGAGCATGAGTATTCCCATGGCTCCTATGACTAAGTTTCGTTTCAACTTATCTTTCAGGAAAAACCAGATTAGCGCGGCTGCTGCTACGATGAATATGAGCGAGCGAAAAGCGTCGCCCTGTAACATGGCTTTCCGGTCGGCCGGCAGTGTTTCTGCCAGAAAAGAGAAATCGGCCTGATAAGCATTAGAGAACTGACTCGCGATGTGCGCATCCATTTCGGAAGTGAAATTTCCGGCTAATGAAGGAACCAAAGTAAATAGCAATGCAATGCCACCCGTGATGGCTGTGCTGATTAATAGTGGTTTGACAAATTTCTTTTTGTCAGCTTGTGGGTTCAGCACTTCTTTAAGCGCCAGCATGGCAATCAGGGTAATACCAAATCCGGCTGCCACTAAGGTCATGGATACCGTGCGGAATTTATTGTAAAGCGGCACATAGTCGATGAAGATATCCGTTAGCCACTGGAAGTTTTTTCCCCAGGAAAGCATGACGGTAAGGATAATCATCGGGACTAACCACCAGAGCAGTCTTTTATCTAAGACGAATAACCCGAATACGAACAAGAGCATGACGATTGCACCGAGATAAACCGGTCCCGATGTGCCGGGCTGTGTGCCCCAATAGGTGCTGAAACGTAGTCCATCCATTATTTTTTTTATGTTGCCACGTCCTGATGTTTCGGCAATTCGTTCGGCAGTGTGACTGTCTTCGCCCAGTTTGCTGCTGCTGGCGCCTCCCTTGTAGTTTGGTATCAGCAAAGTCATTGTTTCGTCTACGCCATAACTCCACTGGGTAATGTAGTCGCGGTTTAATCCCTCCTGCGAACTCTGGGTGTCGATGGTGAGTCCGTTCGATTCGCCCCGCATGGTGTATTTGGTGTATTCGCTGGTGGTCAGGAGCGAAGTCGCGTTCATGCCTACAGCCAGGAGGGCAGCTGCAATAGCGAGTCCGGCCGATTGTAGAAATGATTTCACTTGCTTTTCCCGGATGCTGTAGATTAATTCCACAACACCAAAGAATAAAACGATAATCAGCGCGTAATAAAGAATCTGAATGTGATTGGCACGGATGCCCAGACTCAGGAAAAAGGCAGTCAGGATACTCCCGGCGACTTTGTTTTGCCTGAAAGTCAGGTAGATACTACCCAGTATCGGGGCCATGTAAGCGATTGCAATCGCCTTGGTGTTGTGTCCGGCGCCAATGATAATCAGGTTATAGGAAGCAAAAGTGAAGGCAATCGAACCGACAATAGCGAGCCACGGGTTCACCCTGAAATTCAGCATCAGGATGTAGAACCCGATGAAATACAGAATCAGGAAGAAAACGGTGATTGGAAATATTTTCAGCACATCTTCCACATACTTGATGAGGTTGTTGGGCTGCTGCATCGTAATCATATACGCCGGCATGCCGCCGAACATTGAGTTGGTCCAAAGCGTTACATCATCGTGTTTTTCATTATAATCGAGTGTTTCCTTAGCCATGCACATCCAGCTTTCGGAATCGTGACCGAGCAACTGCTTGCCTTCGAGCACCGGCTTCATGTATATGAATGAGATGATTATGAATAAACTAACAGCAACAAGGTGGGGCGTTATTTTTTGAAGCAGTGTTTTTTGCATACGTCAATAATTTATTTTTAAAGCAGATTTCGGGAAAAATCGTACAAAAATACATTATTTTTTCTCAGTTTTCGTCAGTTTAAAGGTTAAATATCAAAAAAACATTGCATTGGGTTATCCGGAATCAGGGCTTGCATGTCCGGATTAATTTCTGCAAAAAAATTCTTACTTTTGCAAATCATGAATAAAATGAACCTAAACCTGTCAGGTTTTTAAGACCTGGCAGGTTTCAATGAACATCAATAAATGAAGTTGAACAGTCAGATCATACAAAACATACGGGCCGACTTTCCTATTCTGGAAGAGAAAATTTACGGCAAACCTTTGATTTATTTCGATAACGGAGCCACCACGCAGAAACCGTTTTGTGTGCTTGGGAAAATCGAATATGCCTATAAGCACCTGAATGCTAATATACACCGGGGGGTTCACTACCTGAGCCAGAAAGCAACCGAAGCGCATGAAGAAGCAAGAAGTGCGATCGCCGGTTTTCTGGGTGCAGCTAAACGTGAGGAAATTGTCTTTACACGGGGCACTACCGAAGCGATTAACCTGATTGCCTTTTCCTTCGGCGAAGCATTTTGTCAGGAGGGCGATGAAATAATCGTTTCCGTGATGGAGCATCATTCCAATATTGTTCCCTGGCAAATGTTGTGTGAACGCAAAAAAATGCAATTGCGTGTAATCCCTATGCATGAAAACGGGGAGTTGCAGCTGGATACTTTCAGTAAATTGCTGAATGAAAAGACGAAGTTGGTGTCGGTAACCCATGTTTCGAATGTGTTGGGGACTGTTAACCCGGTTGATGACATTATCAGGATATCACATGAAATGAATGTGCCGGTTTTAATTGACGGAGCTCAGGCAGTGCCACATATTCCGGTTAATGTGCAGGAACTGGATGCTGATTTTTATGTTTTCTCGGGACATAAGATTTACGGTCCGACCGGCATCGGGGTGTTGTATGGAAAAGAAAAATGGCTGAATGCATTACCACCTTATCAGGGTGGGGGTGAGATGATTGAAAAGGTGAGTTTTGAAAAAACAACCTACAATGTGTTGCCATTTAAATTTGAAGCCGGGACGCCTGACTATATCGGTTCGACGGCATTGGCTGAAGCGTTACGCTATATCAGCGATATAGGATTGGATGATATTGCTGCTTACGAACAGGAATTAACAGCTTATGCAACTGAACAACTTGCTTCAATCGATGGAATTCGTTTTATTGGAACTGCTGCTGAGAAAAGCGCTGTGATTTCATTTTTGGTTGGTAGTATTCACCCTTACGACATTGGTATGCTGCTCGATAAATTAGGCATCGCGGTACGCACCGGTCATCATTGCGCCCAACCTTTGATGGATTCATTGGATATCCCGGGAACGGTTCGGGCTTCTTTTTCGTTTTACAATACCAAAGAAGAAATTGATGTTTTTGTGGCGGCGCTGAAGAGGGTGGTGGGGATGCTAAGTTAGCGGAAAGCGGAAAGCGGAAAGCGGAGAACTGAAAGCGAATAGCTAATAACTAATAGCGGAAAGGATAGCTATTGTATTGCTTCCGTAGGAAGCATTTTTCAATAGCCCGCCAGTTTACTGGCGGGATTAATAAATTATTAAAAATTTAAAAATTAGAATATGTTATCAATCAACCATGTACAGGATGAAATAATTGAAGAGTTTTCAATGTTCGATGATTGGATGGACAAATACGCCCTCTTAATCGATTTGGGTAATGGTTTGGAACCAATAAATGATCAGTATAAAGTTCCTCAGAATATCATCGAAGGATGTCAGAGCCGGGTTTGGCTAACCGCGGAGCTGGATGGAGAGGGAATAATAACTTATAAAGCAGAAAGCGATGCCATTTTGGTTAAGGGTATCGTTGCCTTGTTGTTGCGCGTGTTCTCGGGCCGGACTCCGGATGAAATCCTGAACGCCGATTTGTATTTTGTGGAGAAAATAGGCCTGCGCGAACACCTTTCACCTACCCGTTCCAATGGCTTGCTGGCCATGATCAAGCAGATCAAGCTGTACGCGCTGGCGTATAAATCTAAAATGGGATAATGTGAGATTCAGTTTTAAAACTGAATCTCTGCTAATTCACTCCTGATTTTTTCTGTCAGGTAGGTGTTGTATTCCATTAGTTTCTGGTTGATGTTGTTGTAGATGCACCAACAGTAAGCATCTGCAGGAAGTTCTTCATTATATTCCTTGTAAAAACTGCCCATATCTTTTACCAGTTCGCCGTCTTTCTTGTACAATTTAATGTCGGAAATATCGAAAACAATTCTTCCGTTAGTTTTTACTGCTGCTGTTGCTAAAGCTCCTATTAATCCAAATTGAGCACCTACAGCAGCTGCCGTCGAAAATTCCTGTTCGCCGTAAAACGTATTCAATGTGCCTGTGAGATAATAATCACATACAGGTTCATTGCTTAAGGTGCAATAATCAAATAGGCGGGCTTTGTTAAAATGACTTACCATCATTTGTGTGAGTTGTGCTGAAACAGAATCCTTTTTATAGTGTCTTTCCGAATTTACACATACAGCTTTTTTATTATTTGTAGTTGAACGAGGTTGATACAAACTGATTTCGTTTTCATTATTTAGCATACGGTTGTCTGCCAGAAAATGTACATTTACCGAAATTGGTATTGGATTTACATGTTGTTGTTCGGGTAAAATATCGGTTCTGTAACCGATTTTCTGTGTCATGGCACAACCGGCAAATAGTACAGGAATCAATAAATACGTCAGTTTTTTCATGTTGTTTGAAATTTAAAGTGTTAGTGTTCTTGTTGATAAATCAGAATTTTATCCCTACATCAAATTTTATCCCTAAATCATTGCGATATACTTTTGACGTCATTAGTTTTTGATAAACGCTTATGCCCAAGCAAATTCCAAATCTGGATTTTGGAATAATGAGAAGTCCCTGTTGAGTGGCTATTCCAAACAAAGTTGATTCGGTCTGATGATAATTGCTTGTTATAAGCTTTTCGAAGCCATAAATGAGGTTTGCTCCCAAATTGAGAAAAAAGTAGTCGTTTAATTTTCTGATTGGGCTTATACCTGCCTGATAGTAAAGCATGCTAATTCCGGCATAGCCTGATTGATAGAGCAATTCATCATCCAATGTCTGAAAATCCATGACGAATGTAATGGGAATGCTCCATTTGTTATTGGTATGCGACTGAAATCCTCTGTAATGTAACGACCAACCTCTGGCATTTATTCCAAATGCAGGTGAATAGGTGAGCAGGTTAATCCATTGTGTGGTTTCTTTGGTATAAAGCGTTGTGTCTATTACAACTACTTTATCTTCTACGGCATGTTTATTTTCAATCGCGGTTTTGTAATCATATTGTAAACGACTAATCTCGTACTTCGCCGAAAATGTTTCGATTTCCCGGTTGTTTTTTATGAATCTGTAATGCACGTTGTTATCATCAGTTTTGATGATTTTGCATTCGAGCTGAGTTCCATTTCTGAATGTAATCAGGTCTTGCGAGACAGCAAAAAAACTGATTAATAAGAATATGAGCAATAATGATTTTTTCATCCGTGTGGTTATCTGCTATGTCTGCTGTACATAATGTCGCGCAAATATATAGATTAGTTTTGAAATGTTAAAATGTTGTACAAAAAAAAGACCTCGAAAGGTCTCATTTTTGATTATGTTTGCAGTCTCAGACTGCAAACAGTATTTTCGTTAAGATAGTCCTGATTAATATCTTCTTCTGTTGTAACCGCCACCGTTACCACCACGATTGTTATAATCGCTTCTTTCTGTTTTTGGACGGGCAACATTAACTGTAATCGTTTTGCCTTCAAAGTCTGTGTTGTTCAATTCATCGATGGCTTTCTGACCTTCAGCGTCATTTGGCATTTCTACGAAACCGAAACCTCTTGATCTACCGGTTTCTCTGTCGGTGATTACGTTTGCAGATGTAACTTCTCCATAACCTGCGAATAAATTCTGTAAGCTATCAGCACTGGTTCCGTAGCTTAAATTTGATACATAAATGTTCATTTGTTTGTTTTTAAATTGTGAAATATTGATTGTTAGTCTTTTACTTGTGTTATATTGACCGCGTTCATGCCTTTCTGTCCGCGTTCTGTCTGAAATGTCACGATATGTCCTTCTGTAATGTCAGACGGTGCAGCACTGATGTGAAAGAAGTATTTCTCCGTGCTGTTTAAGTCTTTTATAAAACCATATCCTTTTTCCGAATTGAAATGTTCAACTCTTCCTCTCATCAGCACTTCTTCCTGATCTTCTTTTTTAGGTGTTGAAACAGAGATGTTTGCCACATCAATTTTTTGTTTCTTTCCCGGATCGGGCGGGGTGGTTGTGATATTCCCGTTTTCATCTACATAAGCGATCATGTCGTCAAAGGAAGAACTTCCGCCACTGGCTTTACGCTCCTCTTTGCGTTTCTGTTTTTCGAGTTTTTTACCCTGCTTTTTCTTTTCTAATTCTTTTTTGTTGTACGAAATTGCCATTCAATTAATAATTTATGAGTTCTTTATGCCGATATGGATACCGGCTGTAGTTTTTTTCCTGTTAGTTTTTGTATGTCCCGGATCATCATCGATTCCTCGGGGGAACAAAATGTAAGCGCCGTGCCATTGTTACCGGCCCGCCCGGTTCTGCCGATCCGGTGAACATAGGTTTCAGCTACATCTGGCAAATCATAATTGATTACCATTTCCAGGTTCGAGATGTCGATTCCCCTGGCTGCAATGTCGGTTGCAATGATCACCCGGGTTTTCCCTGCTTTGAAATTGCTGAGTGCCCGTTGACGTGCGCCCTGGGTTTTATTGCCGTGGATTGCTTCGCATTGAATGCCTTTTTTGTTCAAAATCCTGACGATTTTGTCGGCTCCATGTTTGGTACGAGAGAATACAAGTACCGATTTTTCTTCATCCTGTTTCAAAACAGAAAAGAGTAAATCGCCTTTGTTTATTTTTTCCACCAGATACAATCGCTGATCGATGGCATCAACAACCGAAGAAGCAGGTGCGACTTCAACCCTGACGGGCTGATTCAAAATTGATTTGGAAAGTGTGGCAATAGCAACCGGCATGGTAGCCGAAAAACAAAGTGTTTGTCTTTGTTTGGGTAACAGAGGTAACAGACGTTTTATGTCGTGTATAAATCCCATGTCTAACATGCGGTCTGCCTCGTCGAGTACAAAATGCTTTATGTGATCAAGTTTGATGTGTTGCTGACTGATGAGGTCGAGTAAGCGACCCGGTGTTGCAATCAGGATGTCGGTACCCTTTTTTAGTTCGTCAACCTGTGGGCGTTGGTTTACACCTCCGAAAATAACCGTGTTCCGTAAGCCGGTGAATTTGGCATAGTCGGTAAAGCACTCGTCAATTTGTATCGCGAGCTCCCTGGTTGGCGTTAAGATAAGCGCCCTGATTTCCCGTTTCCTGTTTGTCAGCATGGGCCTGTCGAGTTGCTGGATGATGGGAATGGCAAATGCAGCCGTTTTGCCGGTACCTGTTTGCGCGATTCCCAGCAAGTCTTTTCCGTTGAGTACAACTGAAATGGCTTGTTCCTGAATGGGTGTGGGCGTTTTATATTGTTTATTTGATAAAGCCTTCAATATGGGCTCTGATATATTTAATTCCTGAAATGTCATAAATGAATTGGTTAATTAATAACCATTTAAGTGAAAAATAAAAATTGTATGAAGGCGTGAATTTGCCGATGCATATTCACACCGTTTAATTATGATTTGATTGTATTTAATTTAAGTTGTGCAAGTTCAAACTCAGCTTTTAGTCTTGTAATGAGTTCTTTTACACTGATAATCTTATCCGCAAGATAGGCGTTGGCACCTGCAAAAACATAACCTTTGTCCATCCTGCCTTTTGATACATTATATAAAGCTTTAATAATACAATACGGACTATTTTCATAATTGCATGTCCTGATACAGTGGTACGGACAACTCTTTGGTTTCTCAGAGCCGTCGTTCACCCTGCTGATGAATGTTCCGCCAAAAGCACGACCTGGCATGCCAACGGGACTTTGGATAATCATTAAATCTTTTTGAACTGATTTGATGTAGACCTGCTTAAATGCATCGTCGGCATCACATTCGTCGGTACAAACAAAAAGGCTTCCCAGTTGTACTCCTGAAGCGCCGAGTTTGATGAAGCGGTTGATATCATCTCCATTCATAATGCCTCCTGCTGCAATAACAGGGATGATTTTTTTGTCGGCGTATTGCGCAGCGATTGCTACAACTTCCGGAATGAGTTGCTCTAATGCATAATCCCCATCTTCAATTTGTTGTTTTTTGAAACCAAGGTGTCCTCCTGCTTTCGGACCTTCAACCACAATGGCATCCGGTAAATATTGGTAACTTGAATCCCATTTCTCACAGATAAGCTTTGCAGCACGGGCCGAAGATACGATGGGAACCAATAATGTGTTGCTGTCGGTCGTTAAATAGGAAGGTAAATCCAGTGGCAAACCCGCTCCGGCAAAAATAACATCTGCTTTTTCGGCAATGGTGGTACGCACCATGTCACCGAAATTTGTCAACGCCACCATGATGTTGACTCCGATATGACCTTTTGATTTTTCTTTGGCTTTTCTGATTTCTTCCTGAAGTCCCCAAATGCAGTTTTTTAGATAGTCTCCCGGACTTTTCCTATACAACAGACCAAGTCCGGCACAGGAGATAACGCCGATACCGCCTTCATTGGCAACAGCTGATGCCAGTCCCGAAAGCGATATGCCAACACCCATGCCACCCTGGATAATGGGTAACTTAATTTCTTTTTTTCCGATAAAGAATGAATTCATCTTGTTTTATAAAAGTATGTTACGACAATGGTGTAACACACTTTCGCAACTGGTTTATGCAAACAAGAAAGCTGATGTTGATGTCGATTTTACGATGAGTAGACCTGCCGGATAGAGGGAGGACAAAGCACAGTTGAGAAAGATTTCAATACAAACTTGGTTGTTTCGGCTACAAAGGTACGTAAATAAATTGTATATAAGCAGAAAAAACTTATATTTACGGAAATTTTGAATTATCGGAGTATGCAAACGATTACTTTTGATAACGGTTTATTCCTTGAATCTCTTTTAAAAGGCGATAGAGCGTATTGCTCTGAACTGGTTAGAAATGAACTGAAAAGTAACCGTTCGGTCTTTGATGTGTATGAGCAACTCATCAAAAAATCCATGTATGAAATTGGTGAATTATGGGAGTTTAATAAGATTAGTACCGCCACCGAACATTTGGCCTCAGCCATTATCGAGTCAATTTTAAATGAGATATATCCTGTCCTTGTAACAGAAGAGAAGGGCGACAGGTCGGTTGTGCTGGCTTGTGTTGAAAAGGAAATGCATCAGATAGGCATCAAAATGGTGAATGATGTGTTTGAAATAAACGGATGGAGAACTTATTACCTCGGAACCAACACGCCTACACCCGCTTTAATCAATTTCACCAATGATATTAATCCTGCTTTGCTGGCCATTTCTGTTAGTTTGTATTTTCATTTGCCTTTGCTGGAGCAAATGTTGCAGCAGATTCATGAGGAGATGCCCGGTTTAAAAGTGTTTGTGGGCGGACAGGCATTCCGGCATGGCGGGCAGGAAGTTATCGCTCAATATAAGCATGTAAGCTATTTACCTGATTTAAATAGTTTGGATTATTATCTTAAAAACTTCGACTCAAATGGATAAAAAAACATTATTAATCAGTGCAGGCAACTTGAAAAAAGTTAGTGATTCAGCTTATAGTGAATATAACATCAAAGGTGATCAGTTGGTGGCAAAAATGAATGAGCTGATGTTGAAACGACCTGATTTGCTTCAGCTTATAGGGGAAGGGAATGTGGATATGATGAAGGACAATCACGCCAATCACGTCCGGTTTATCGCTTCGGTGTTGAAAAACTACCATCCGGAAGTGTTGCTTGATACTGTTTTGTGGGTATTCAGGGCGTACCGGAGCCATGGTTTTACAACCAATTACTGGGCAGCACAGCTGAATGCCTGGATTATCATCCTGAAAGAATCCCTTTCGGTGGATACATTCAATGAAATATACCCCTTGTACGAGTGGATGCAAATCAACATCCCTTTATTTGTGAAACTTTCAGATCAGCAACTTTCGGCCTCAAATTCTTTACACTAATTTATGATTGAAGCAATCTTATCCGGATGGAAATCTGAAATCGTGGATTCACTTTCACAGAGCAAGTCGTCTTGTCTGGCCGTGTATTCAACGTCAGGAGAACTGATTTATGCCAACGCGGCGTTTCAGATGCTGTTCAAAGGTAATCCCCGACAGTCGCTGTTAAATCCGGATTTTGATAAAATAGTTGGTTTGCCGCACGATACGGCTTTGATATTCAGTGGCTTCCTGACTGTTGGGACAATAGATGATGTAAATACTTCCATCTTCGCCCATATTTACCGAAAAAACGATCAATTGCTGATAATTGGAGGCATGGACATGTTGAACCTGACCGAGCAAAACAGAATTTTACATGAGATGAATGCCGAAATAACCCATCTACAACGGCAATTATTGCAAAAAACATTGTCGCAGGAGCAAACCCTGTCGAAATTAAATGCTACCAATGAAGAGTTGCAGAAAGCCAATCAGGATAAAGATAAGTTTTTGAAAATCCTGGCGCATGACCTGAAAAATCCTATGTTTGCCATTTCCGGCTTTTCGGATTTGCTGATTAAGAATTTCAGAAAATACGATGAAAACACCATAGAGAAACAGCTTGGCATCATCAACGCGACGACTAAAAAGACCTATGACCTGCTGGAAGAATTGCTGTTGTGGACCCGCTCGCAATCAGGCAAAATACCATTCGAACCCCGGACTTTCCAACTTAAAAAGGTTTGTGATGATGTGTTGTCATTATTAAACGAGAGTGCCGCCACGAAACAAATTGAAATCATCTCCGAAATAGATGCGGGTTTTGAACTGCACGCTGATGTGGATATGCTACGTACTATCCTGCGCAATTTAATTTCAAACGCGATAAAGTTTACGCATGAAAATGGACAAATCACCCTGCGTGCTGTACAGCAAGATACCGACATGATTATAACTGTTTCCGACAATGGCATAGGCATGGGTCAGGAGGTGGTGTCCAGATTATGGCAAATTGCTGAACACTATACTTCTCCCGGAACCAAAGGTGAAAAAGGTACCGGTCTGGGACTGATGCTCTGTAAAGAATTCGTGGAGAAACACAACGGACGAATTTGGGTCGAAAGCGAAGTGGGAAAGGGGAGTGATTTTAAGATTGCGTTGCCGGTGAGTGAGGTGTGGTACCGGTAATTAAAAAAAGAGCAACTCATTACTGAATTGCTCTCTTTTGCGGTATGGACGGGACTCGAACCCGCGACCCCCTGCGTGACAGGCAGGTATTCTAACCAGCTGAACTACCACACCGTTTTTTATGGGGCATTGTTTTCAAATGCGCTGCAAAGATAGGTGATTTTTTTATTTGTACAATGCTTTTCAGAAAATATTTTTCAAATTTTTATACAAAAGAATCCGGAATTATTTTTTTACTTTAATTCCACAACCAACCGCCACTGTAACCGCTTTTTTTACAGGCTTTTTGTTCAACAGGGATTCAACAGCGTCTTCCACATATTTTTCTGATACATCGTTGGCATCTTTGTAATTATTGTCGATAGCGCCGATATATTTTACCACCAACTGCTTATTTTCTTTTTGCAGGATAAAGATGTGGGGTGTTTTGGTGGCTCCATATTGCGGGAAAATCTGCTGTCCGGCATCTACTAAATAGGGGAACGTGTATTTCTTTTCAGCATGTTTCTTTTGCATAGCTTCAAAACTATCGCTCGTCGATACTGACGGGTCATTCGAATTGATAGCTATCACTGGATATCCTTTGGCTTTGTATTTTTGATCTAATGCAATCAACCGGCTTTCATAGGCTTTGGCATAAGGACACTCATTGCAGGTGAAAACGACAATGAATCCTTTGGCATCTTTGTAATCGGCAAGCGATACCATCTGTTCATCCACATTTTTCAACCTGAAGTCGGTGGCTGTATCTCCGGGTTTATAACCTTGTGCGTAGAGCGAAAGCGTAATGAACGACAATAAGGTCAGTAAGGTCAATTTTGATCTTGTTTTCATACATCCGTTATTTTAAATATTGATCAATAATGGTTGTTAATTCAGCTTTGTGGAGCTGTTTTTCCACGAACTTAAGTTTCTCGCCGTTTTTGTAGAAGACTGTTGCAGGAATGGAACCCGACCAACTCTTGTCCACTTTTGGCATCCAGTAATTCATGCGTTTGGTGTCGTCGAGCAGATATACATCGGCAGTTATTTGATTATCTTTCAGAAATGGTAATACTTCCGATTTCAGGTTGTCTTTGTCATCGACAGAAACTAAAATCATCCTGAAGTCCTTTCTGGAGGAGAGTTTGTTGTTGACTTCCATAAAATCCGGGATTTCCCTTACACAGGGGCCGCACCAGGTTGCCCAAAAATTGACGACGTACAACACATCATCTTGTTTGTCCGTAATTTTTTCCAAAGCTTCGTATTTTATGACCCCCTTAAAGCTGTCTGCTGGTTTATCCTGTGCGTGTACTGCAAATAGTAAACCTGATGTCAGTAATGTTATGATTAATCTGTACATGAATCTTTTTATTTAATTGTTGTTGCTATTTTGTATTGATTACAATTATACATCCAACTTATAACAGGCTTGATTTGTTCAGGAAAAAACAATTTTTATAATTTGTTTAATTTTTAATCAATACCGTTTTTCATTCAGAAAAACAACTTATGTGGACTCCTATGTCTTATATGGTTAAATTTAAGCTATTTATTGTTTTTATTGATGTAATGTTTTCTATTTTTGGTAAAAAAAAGCAGACTTTCTCCTTCACGGAAAAAGTCTGCTACAATATATTACAGGTATAAAGAATTAGTACCCCCTGATGGCTTCGATGCCCGGCAATACACGTCCTTCGATGGCTTCTAATAATGCGCCACCACCGGTTGAAACATAAGATACACCGTCGTATAAACCGAATTTGTTTACACAGGCAACTGAATCGCCACCACCTACTAAAGAGAAGGCGCCGTTTTTGGTTGCTTCCACGATGGCATTACCTACAGCGCGTGAACCCGATGTAAAGTTGTCGAATTCGAATACTCCGGTCGGACCGTTCCACAGGATGGTTTTGGATGCTTTGATTACATCGGCGAAGATTTTCTCCGTTTCCGGACCGATATCCAGCCCTTCCCATCCTTCAGGGATTTCACCTACTTTCACGAAGTCGGTATTTGCATCATTGCTGAAGCTGTCAGCAATTTTGGCGTCAACAGCCAATACCATCTTCACGTTGTTTTTCTTTGCTTTTTCGAGCAATTCGAGTGCTAAATCGAGCTTGTCGTCTTCGCAAATCGAGTTGCCCACTTTACCGCCGAGGGCTTTGGTAAAGGTGTACGTCATGCCACCGGCGATAATCAGGTTGTCAACCTTGGTCAGCAGGTTTTCGATGATTTCAATTTTGGATGAAACTTTCGAACCTCCCATGATGGCGGTGAACGGACGAGCCGTATCTTTCATGATTTTCTCAACAGCATTCACTTCTTTTTCCATCAGATAACCAAACATTTTGTTGTTTTCGTCGAAATGTTTAGCAATGAGTGCAGTCGAAGCGTGTGCACGGTGAGCAGTTCCAAAAGCGTCGTTTACATAGCAATCGGCATAAGAAGCCAGGGTAGCTGTGAATTTTTTCTGACTTTCCTTTACCGCTTTCTTAGCTTCCGCTTTTTCTTCGTCGGTAGCAAATTCGCCGCGTGGTTTACCTTCTTCTTCCGCATAGAAACGCAGGTTCTCGAGCAACAATGCTTCTCCGCCTTTCAGACCGGCAGCCAGTGCCGCTGCTTCTTCACCCATGCAGTCGGGTGCAAATTTCAAATCCACACCCAATAGTTTGGATACGTGCGGTACAATTACTTTCAGTGAAAATTTGGTGTCCGGATTTTTCTTCGGACGGCCCATGTGCGATGCAATAATCAGCGCGCCGCCATCCGCTAAAATCTTCTTCAGGGTAGGCAAAGCTGCCCGGATACGGTTGTCATCGGTAATCTGGAAGTTCTCGTCGACAGGAACGTTAAAGTCCACACGAACGAAGGCCTTTTTGCCTGCGAAATTAAATTTGTCGATAGTTTGCATAATTTTTATTTATTTTGTCGCCAGTCTCCGGACACCAGTCGCCAGACCGGAGACCGGTGTCTGGAGTCTGGAGTCTGGTGACCATATTAATTAGTTTTATATTCGTATTTCACTTTTTTCAATTCCTGATTGGCTTCTACGATTTTCTTTTTCAGGTTTTCTTTGTAGGCAATCAGTTTTTCCTGCAATACCACATCGCCTGTGGCCATCATTTGCACGGCGAGGATAGCCGCGTTTTGTGCGCCGTTGATGCCAACTGTTGCTACCGGGATTCCCGGAGGCATCTGCACAATGGCAAGGAGTGCATCCATACCATCCAGACTGGCATTGATGGGTACACCGATAACCGGAAGGGTCGTCATTGACGCGATAACTCCCGGTAAGTGTGCAGCCATGCCAGCTGCGGCAATAATCACCTGGATACCGTTTTCACGGGCTTTGGTCGCAAATGCTTCCACCTCTTTGGGTGTTCTGTGTGCCGACAAAGCATTGATTTCAAACGGAATCCCGAATTCATTTAACAAAGCGGCAGCCTTTTCCATCACCGGCAGGTCAGATGTGCTACCCATAATAATACTTACTTTTGGGGTCATATAAAATATGATGTTTAAATGTTTAAAAGTTCAATAGTTACTTCGCTATTTGCAGTCATTGCGAGGAGTTCACAAAGTGAACGACGTGGCAACCCCCTCGAACCTGCAATTAGTTTTTCCGCTTTCAGCTATTCGCTATCCACTATTCTCCAAAAACTACCCAACTAACGCTGCATAATCTTCAGCAGAAAGCAGGTTGTCAAGTTGTGCTGCGTCTGCAATGCCCAGTTTAACCATCCAGCCTGCGCCGTAAGGATCGTTGTTCACCAATTCCGGTTCATTTTCCAGCGCGCTGTTTAGTTCCAATACCTCGCCGGAAACCGGCATGAACAACTCCGATACGGTTTTTACAGCTTCTACAGTTCCGAAAACCTCACCTTCAGCCAGTGTTTCGCCAATCGTTTCAATTTCAATATAAACGATTTCACCCAGTTCGTTTTGGGCATAATCGGTGATGCCCACATAAGCTACTTCACCTTCCACACGAATCCATTCGTGTTCTTTGGTGTACTTTAATTCAGCCGGAATATTCATAATAGTTGTTTTTATGATGTTATAAAATTGATACTTTACAATACAATGGAAAATGATCAGAACCTTGTGCTTTATTATCTAATTTGAATGATTTTATCTCAATGGCTTCATCATACAAGATATGATCTATTCTGAATTTCAGTACAGAATCACTGAATGTCCATCCTAATCCGAAACCATTTTCAACGAAAGCATCCTGCATTTTACCCCTGATGGTTGAGTAAGTGTAGGAAGAAGGAAGATCGTTGAAATCCCCGACAACCATAACCGGATAAGGAGACTTGGCTATTTCTGCTGCCACCATGTCAGCTTGTTTTGCCCTGATGCGGTAAGCACCTCCCAATTTTCTGGAGAAATGCATCGTGGCGCCCTTGATGTTTTCGGTGTCAAAGTTGTCTTTCAGCCGCAAAGCCATAATCTTGTCGTTTTCTGTAATCTTGTTGGATTCGAGGTGACAGTTAAACACACGAATGATTTTCCCATTAACTTCAATATCCGAAACAATAGTTGTGTTATAGTTAGATTGATATTCAACAATTGATTTCGTGATAATAGGGAATTTGGAGAATGTGGCGTTACCAAAAAATGACCAACCTGTATTCACTTTAAAATGAATATGATGATAAGGATATTTCTTGAAAATCCGGAGTAAGTCTTGTTCTGTCAGATGTTCTTTGTTGATACTGGCTGAGTATTCTTGTATGCAAAGTATATCCGGATCTTTCTCAAGCATATACTGAATAACCGGATTGGGTTTTGTTTCCGTATGTTTAACCATAATAGCATTTGCATAGGTATTGTAGGTCATCAGAGAAAACGTATATTCCCCGTCATAATTTTGGGAGTTTTTGATGTTAACAGGAAAGGTGTTCCCTACGATATTCCAACACAGCAAAATAACAGACAATGAAATCAGAAAGTGCCATTTTTTGAAGGCAATCCAGAAAAAAATAAAAAAGATGTTTAATAGAATAAGAGCCGGTAGCAGGAGTGTGGTATAGGCCGGTATCAGCAACTTTTCCGGACTAACCCGGGAGGCAATAAACGCCATGACCATGAGCGCAGCTACAGCCAGGTTTGCTGTAATGAACAATAATTTTATCAGTCCTTTGCCCAGGTTCATAAATGCTTAACTGTTGAGAATTGTGGAATTCATCCTTTGCCTTGTTCGAATAATTTTCTCTTTTCTTCAGATGTCAGACTTCCGTAACCGGATGTCTTGATTTTGTCTAAAATGCGATCGATTTCTTCCATGTTTTTAGCTTTGGTCATGTTGTACTCGGCATCCGACATCCTTTTGCCGGATGCTGCTGTGTGTTTCACCTTTAACTTGCGGGGTTTAAAGAGATTAGACAGCCTGTCCATGAGCTTATTGAAAGATTTGGTATGATCTTTTCCGCGTCGCAAAGATACAATAAAAAAATAACCGTACAAAGCGCCACCCAAATGTGCGAGCTCACCACCGGCGTTACTCGAGGTGATGCCAAAAAAGCTAATCAGAACAGCTGCGATAGCAATGTATTTCAGTTTAACCATCCCAATCAGTAAAAACCGCATTTCCATATTGGGAGCCTGAAAGGCAGTAGCAACGATAATGGCCATGATAGAACCGGATGCGCCCATCAGGATGCTGATATCTGCCATTTGCGAAAAGAGCGGAAAAATGTTATAAGCAATGATGTAGGTAAGTCCGGCGACCAATCCGCCGAAAAAATACAATCCGAATAACTGCTTCCCGGTAAAAAACATCATAAACAATTTCCCAAACCAAAAGAGGGCAAACATGTTAAACAGGATGTGAAAGAAATCCTTGTGCAGAAACATGTAGGTCACTAATGTCCACGGTTTGAACAGCAGGGCGCCGAAATTGGACGGCAATGCCAGGAAGGGGAAAATGAAATCACCCTGCAAGGTGAAGAGTCTCATGACAATCAGGAAGATCTGTAGCATCAGGTACAAGGCTACATTCAAATATATCAGCTTGGTAACGGCATTTCCCTGCCGGTAGGTTTGTTTCAGATTATCTATCAGGTTCATAATTGTAATGCTAAAATTAGAAACGATAAGGTCTTTTTTTCCAGATCAATATCAGGATGATACCAAACAGCATCCCCCCGAGGTGAGCAAAGTGCGCTACGCTGTCGCCCGAGAAATTGGCAACCCCCAGAAATAATTCAGCAACCCCGTAAATCAGCACGAAGATGCGGGCTTTGATGGGAACAGGGAAGAACAGCATCATCAGTTTAACATCGGGGAATAACCAACCGAAGGCCAGCAACAGGCCGAAAACAGAGCCGGAAGCGCCAACCGTAACCGGCAGGTTCAGAAACATGCGTTTGAGTTCAATCAGGTCGGCCGCATTAAAATGGGTCAGGCTGCTTAATCTGAAATACTTTTCCAGCACATGCTGATAATTAAGTAAATGTTCTCCTGAGTTCGCGGCAATTGCTTCGTTCATGGCTGCTACGACCTGATGGTATTCCACGGTCCAGAAGACTTGTTGCACAACTCCAGCACCAATACCCGTTATCAGGTAATATACCAGAAAACGCTTTGGTCCCCAGAAGTTTTCGAGTACACCGCCAAACATGTACAGGGCGAACATGTTAAAAAACAGGTGGCCAAAACCACCGTGCATAAACATATAGGTAATCAGTTGCACCAGGTTGAATTTATCAGAAGCCCAATAATGCATCCCGAGTACGTCGGTCAGATCAAGTGCGATTCCCCAGCGGCGAAAAATGCCTGGGGATAATAATGTTGCCAACCAAAGAATCGCGTTGATGGCAATCAGATTCTTTACTACAGGCGGTATAGAGCTTAGAAAGGACGGACGGTAATTGTTCATTTTGTGCGCTTAAATAGATAAAATTCAGTACAAAAATAATCAAAATATCACCAAAAATATGTTTTCTAACATATTTTTTGAATTAATGAAAAAAAATGCATTAATTTTTGCAGAAAATGTTTGTTTTTACGAATCAATCTATTACATTTGCTGTCTGATAAACAATTTACTTGTGTCTAATCTATTAAAAATTAATCCAAATTATGAACAAAGCAGAATTAATCAATGCTATTGCTGCTGAAGCAGGTTTAAGCAAAGTTGACGCTAAAAAAGCACTTGATGCTACAGTTAAAGCCGTATCTAACGCATTAGTTGCTGGTGATAAGGTAAGTTTAATCGGTTTCGGAACATTCTCTGTTGCTGCACGTAGTGCTCGTCAGGGTATCAATCCTAAAACTAAAAAACCTATTAAAATCGCTGCTAAAAAAGTTGCTAAATTTAAAGCCGGTGCTGAGCTTGCTGCAGCCGTTAACTAATTACGCTTTAGGTTTATCTTACTAAAGGAATATGAGGTTTCATATTCCTTTTTTGCGTTTAAAATGAAGGTCTCTCACTTTGTTCAGAATCTAATCATTTATCTGTTATAAATGATTGATATTAATGCGAATCTGGAGTTAAAATATTCAACTAAGCCGCGCAGCGGCGAGATGATTCATAACCGTATGCAAGGCGTTAGCCGCAGCTTACGGTGATAGATACAATCCTGAAGCTACAGCCCTGCAAGGGCGGGATGTGACAGGCTTACAATTAATAATCCAGCCCTTGCAGGGCTGCATAGCTTTTTTAACCTTTATTCCGTAGGTTACGCTTCGCTCACCTACGGTTATGAATCATCTCGCCGCTGCGCGGCTTAGCAAAACTATGCAACTTTGAACAAAAATTAACTCCTGACTCAAATTGTTAAATATATCACATGATTATTTTACTATCCCCGGCAAAAATCCAAAACTTCAACAAGCAGGTAATAACACCGAAATACAGCATCCCGCGGTTTTTGGATGAGGCGAGTGAACTGGTTGAATTGATGCGGCAACTTTCTCAACAGGAAATTACCAGTTTGCTGGAAATCAATGTGCAACTGACACGCCTGAATTTAGACCGCTACATCAGCTGGCAATTGCCATTTACACCCGACAATGCCAAACAGGCTGTTTTCGTGTTCGATGGAGAGGTGTATCGCGGATTAGATGCGCCTGCGTTATTGCCTGAGGAAATCGATTATATGCAGCAGCACCTCAGACTTTTCTCAGGTTTGTACGGGATATTGAAGCCCTTGGATCTGATTCAGCCATACCGCTTGGATGTGAGTACAAAATTGCATAATCATGCAGGAAAAGATTTGTATCCTTTTTGGAGAAAGAAGGTGACGGAAAGTGTTGCCGATGACCTGAAAGTCTCCGGAGAACCTCCCATATTGCTGAACCTGGCCTCTTCAGAATATGCGAAGGTAATCGACCTGAAAAGCAATAAAATGCGCATGATTAATGTTGAGTTTTTTGAATACCAGCATGATAAATTCAAACAGATCGTTATTTATACGAAAAAAGCCCGTGGGATGATGGCCCATTATGTCATTCAGAACCGGATTGATAGCGAAGAAGACCTCAAAGGCTTCAATGATGGCGGATACTGGTTTAATGAGCAATTGTCATCAAAGGATAAATTGGTTTTTGTACGATAATTGCATGTTTTTTAAATCAATTAATGATTGTTTTCATTTAATCCGTGAATATTTTTCTAACTTTGCGCAACTAAACCACGTTAGTCACACAAGAAAACAGGAATTATGATATGATCTTAACCTTGTTTTTAAACTTAAAAGATTTATTGTAAAAAAGCTTATATGTTTCTTATATGACTTATATGGTTAATTATTAAAGAATTGAAATATTTAAAGATGTAAAATATATGAAAAAGTTAAGTCTTATCCTTTTCGGATTTATCCTCTCAAGCGCTTTGTTTGCTCAAACACCCATTATTTCTTTTGAAAAATCAACACACGATTTTGGTAAAATCAAGGAAAAGGATGGTATCGCCACTGTTGTATTCACCTTAAAAAATACCGGTGATGCACCGCTCGTAATCAACAGGGTTCAAGCATCCTGTGGTTGTACTACACCATCCTGGACGAAAGAACCGATTTTGCCGGGGAAAACCGGAAACGTGACGGCTGCCTATAATCCGGCTAACCGTCCGGGAACTTTCGTTAAATCAATCTCTGTATTCAGCAATGCGGGCAGTCAACCTGTGTTACTCACTATCAAAGGTGATGTAATCCCCAAACCGGCTGTTGAAAGATAAATTCCTGCATGGACAAGCATCACAAGCATCCTGAAAATGATCCTGCATACATGGGGTTGACTGTTAACGAAGGGGTTAATGGGGCGCCAACGGTAAATCCTTACCGGAAAACCAAAGCTAAACGTCGTCAGTTTACGGTCGATGAATATGTTGGTGGTATTCTGAAAGGGGATATTGCCGTGTTGAGTCAGGCGGTTACCTTAGTGGAAAGCTCCTTACCCGGGCATCAGCAGGTGGCGCAGGAGGTCATTGAAAAATGCTTACCTTATACAGGAAATTCAATCCGTTTGGGAATAACGGGGGTGCCCGGTGCCGGAAAAAGTACGTTTATCGAAGCCCTGGGCATGTATCTGGTGCGCAACTCGCACAAGCTGGCCGTATTAGCCATTGACCCCAGCAGTGAGCGTACTAAGGGCAGTATTTTGGGAGATAAAACCAGGATGGAGGAGTTGTCGGTAGCGCCGAATGCCTTTATCCGTCCTTCGCCCTCGGCAGGCTCCTTGGGTGGTGTAGCCCGTAAAACCCGCGAAAGCATTATCTTGTGCGAGGCAGCCGGTTTTGATACCATATTCGTTGAAACAGTGGGGGTGGGGCAATCGGAAACGGCGGTACATTCCATGGTAGATTTTTTTCTGTTACTTCAGTTGGCGGGAGCAGGTGATGAGTTGCAGGGTATAAAAAGGGGTATCATGGAAATGGCGGATGGAATCGCGATTAATAAATGTGATGGTACCAATGTGGACAAGGCCATGGTGGCTAAGACGCAATATCAGAATGCCTTGCGTTTATTTCCGGAGACTGGCTCGGGATGGAGTCCGGAGGTAATTCCCTGTTCTTCGATTGAAAAGACAGGCATTGCTGAAATCTGGGAAATGGTGTTGCGATATACAGAGCTTACAAAAACAAACCAGTACTTCGACGCCAAAAGAAATCAGCAATCGAAATACTGGATGTATGAGACCATCAATGAACAGTTGAGAAACGGATTTTATCAGCATCCTGTAATTCAGCAACTGATTGATGAGACCGAGAAACGGGTATTGTCCAATGAAATCAGTTCTTTTGCCGGCGCAAAAGTGTTATTGGAAAAATATATTACAGTATCATCGCGTTAGCAACCTGCTGCGCGGTGTCTTTCCCTTTTAATTCTTCCACGATTTTCAACGCGAAAGGAATGGCCACGCCCGGTCCTTTAGCGGTAAGTATGTTGCCTGATTTTACGATGGTGGAGTCAGCAAGCTTTGCATCGGTCAGAAATGATTCGAAGCCGGGATAACAGATGGCTTCCTTTTCTTTGAGCAGGCCCATTTTTCCAAGGATAGAAGGAGCAGCACAAATGGCAGCAATGGTAGCGCCTTTGGCAGCTTGTTTTTCAATCAGTTTCTTCAATCCGGTGTGGTTGTCTAAGTTGGTGGTGCCGGGCATTCCTCCGGGCAGGTAAATAAGAAAATCACCAGATAAGTCGGCCTTTTCGAAGATTACATCCGCGTTTACACCAATACCATGAGCACCTGTTACAGTCAGTTTATCCGATACAGATACAGTTGTAACATCAATACCCGCCCTGCGAAAAACATCAATCGGGGCAACAGCTTCAATTTCCTCGAAACCTTCAGCTAAAAATAGTAGGATTCGCATAACTATTTTAATTTAAAGATGTATGTGATTGTTCCGGTTGAGATATCCTTGCCGGATGAAAATTTTGTCCTTCTGGCTGCCCTGATGGCTTCCTGGCGCAGGGTGGCATCTGAAATATTTCCTCTACTAATCGATGCATCTATAACATTACCTGCTGCATCTACCCTGATGGCAACAGTGAGCGAGCCTTCAATGTTTTTATTGTATGATGGAGTCGGCATGGTTCCCAATAAGTTTCTTCCACTCAGTGACCAGGAATTACCTCCTGAAGTTCCGCTCCCAACCGGATTGCCGGCAGTTTCCTGTCCTGTTGTTTGTCCACTACCTGTGTTGTTGTTCGAGCCAAATGAGCCACCAATTAAATCTTCGGCCTGTTGACTTGCCTGTTGTTCTTTCTTCAGGCGGTCGTCTGTTTGGGAAGGACGGGTATCCGGTTTCTTTTTGGTTTCGGGAATGGCCACCGATTTATCTTTTTGCGTGAGCAGTTCCTCCTTTACTTCCGCTTTGGGTGGGGATGACTGTTTGGCACTCTGGGAGGGAGCTTCCACGGCGCCACCGCCATCAAAAGCGTCTCCGAAGCTAATCATGATTCCGCCGTCCTCGGTATTCTTCAATCCGGGTAACATGACAAAGAACAGGATAAGCAGGATGATAATCCCACTGATGGCCGTTCCGATGTAAGCATATAATTCGGATTTCTTCATTTTATTATCGTTTCTGAGCGCGTTCATCTTATTTGCCTGATGCTTTCGTAGCTACAACCAATTTAAGTTTATGCTGATTGGCAATGTCTAATACCCTGACCACCTCCTTGTAAGCAATTTGCTGGTCAGCATGCAGAGCTATGTAGGTGGTGGAATCCTGTGCCACAAGTTCCATGATGTAGGATTCGAGCATCTCCGGTGCAATCTGGGTAGGCCGGGCTGTGCCTTTGGCTACGAAATACCGGCCGTTACCGTCGATGGAAACCTTGGCAACCACCGAGCGGGTCGATGAAGTGGCCCTGCTTTCCGGTAAGTTGAGTTTGATGTCATTGGGCGACGACATGGTCGATGCCATGATGAAAAACAGCAACAGCAGGAAAATAATGTCAGTCATCGACGACATCGAAAAGCCAGCTTCTACCTTAATTCTTTTCTTTAAAGCCATGATTTTTATTTACGATTTTACAATTAACCACTAACCACTATTTTACGCAGGTTCATTCAGGAAATCGAGAAACTCCATCGTTCTGGCTTCTAACTTGCGAACCACCGAGTCGACCCTGGAAACAAGATAATTATAGCCAAAATAGGCGATGATACCCACGATCAGACCGGCGATGGTCGTCACCATGGCCTGGTACATACCCTGCGATAAGTCCGCCAACTGAATAGTTCCGGTGTTGTTGAGCGACATGTTGTAGAAAGTCGTCACCATACCCGTTACCGTTCCGAGGAAACCCAACATTGGAGCGCCACCCGAAATGGAAGCCATGATTACCAGTCCTTTTTCGAGGTTGGCAATTTCGAGATTACCCACGTTCTCGATGGCGACCAACACATCATTCATGGGGCGACCCAGTCGACTGATACCTTTCTCAACCATCCTGGCAATGGGGTTGTTGGTGTCCCGGCAAAGCTTTTGAGCGGCATCGATTTTCCCGTCGTAGATGTAATCACGGATGCGGTTCATAAACGATTTGTCTTCTTCCAGCGCTTGTTTTAGCGTGATTAAACGTTCTATGAACATATAGATGGCAAAGGCAAGCATGATAGCAAGAATAATCATAATCGGACCGCCGTAGGTTGCCATTGTCCACAAATTCATTTTACTCGTTGTAGTTGCTGCGACCATGGGTTCTTCCACTAAGTTAGTCTGAAGCAAAATAAGCATTAAATTATTCATTTTTAATAGATGTTGTTGTTATTTAAGTTGATCTTTGTATTTTTTGATGGTTTCTTTCAGTCCGAAATACAGTGCATCGGATATCAATGCATGCCCAATTGAAACTTCATCAATCCAGGGAATGTGTTGAATCATGTATTTAAGATTCACCAGACTTAAATCGTGTCCTGCATTCAGTCCGAGTCCGCATGCCCTGGCACATTCGGCTGCCTTAATAAAAGGGGCGATTGCTTTTTCCCTGTTAATCAGGTAGTCGGAAGCATAAGGTTCGGTATATAATTCAACCCTGTCGGCACCTGTTTTTGCAGCAGATTCGATGTTTCTGATATCCGTATCGATAAAAACAGATACCCGGATGCCGGCTTGTTTTAAATCAGTAATTATTTTTTTCAGAAACTCCTGATGTTGAATGGTATCCCAGCCGGCATTGGAAGTCAGCGCCCCGGGAGGGTCGGGAACTAAGGTTACCTGATGCGGTTTTACCGACTTTACCAGTTCTAAAAAGCCTGCTGAAGGATATCCTTCGATGTTAAATTCTGTAGTAAGAATGGGTTTGAGGTCTCTGACATCCTGATAGCGGATATGTCTTTCGTCTGGTCGTGGGTGGACTGTAATGCCATGAGCGCCAAACCGTTCGCAGTCTAATGCGACCTGGCAGATATCAGGGATATTGCCGCCTCTTGCATTGCGGATGGTGGCAACTTTATTGATGTTTACACTAAGTTTTGTCATTCGGTTTAAAAATTTGCAAATTCGATATTATTGTATTTCCTTTGCATTGCTGTATCGCGTTTATGATGCACAAAAATAAGCGAAAAAAGCGAACAAAAAAAATATGACCATAGCCATTTTTGGAAACACTTTTCGTCCGACCGTGCTGAATATCATGGAAATAATATTCAGTTATTTCAATACCCGGAAAGTCGCTCTGTTGCTTGATAAAGAACTGTACACTTATTGTACGGAGCATTCCGTTGTTCAGCCCGACCAACAACTGCTGATTACCGATGATGATTTTCATGCAGATATCGCGTTGAGTATCGGTGGTGACGGGACCTTCCTGAGTACCGCGGCACGTATTGGCTCAAAAAACATACCAATTATGGGAATTAACACAGGGAGATTAGGTTTTTTGGCTGATGTTCCTGTTGATGCCGTGGAAAAAGCACTGAATGCGATCATGCATAATCAGATTAATATTGAAGAGCGTACGTTGTTGAGAGTTGATTTTTCGGATGACAGGGTGGTGGATTATCCCTATGTGCTGAATGAAGTTTCGGTTTTAAAGCAGGATAGTTCCTCGATGATCAGCATCAATACCTATCTTAATAAGGAAGCCATCCATTCTTATCATGCTGATGGGCTGATTGTTGCTACGCCAACCGGTTCAACTGCTTATTCAATGAGCGTGGGCGGGCCTCTGATGGTACCACAGGCACAAAATATCATTCTTTCACCGATTGCTTCGCATAGTCTGACGGTTAGACCATTGGTAGTGCCGGATGACTGGATCATCGACCTGGAAGTTTTCAGCCGGAATGGTTGTTACCTGGTAACGATGGACGGACGTACATTGGTGCTTGAGCAGGAGGTGAGAATCCGCATTTCGAAGGCCGACTATAAAATCAGGGTCGCCAAACAACTAAATCATACCTTTTTTGATTCGTTGAAAAGTAAACTGATGTGGGGACTTGACAAGCGCAATTAAATGGAAGCATCAAACGAAGCAATTAAACCCGGACCCATCGGCATATTTGATTCCGGTTACGGAGGACTCACCATTCTGGAGGAAATCCGGAAAGTGATGCCGGGATACGATTATATTTACTTGGGCGACAATGCCCGCACCCCTTATGGCACCCGTTCTTTTGATGTGGTGTATCAATATACCCTCGAATGTGTCAACAAATTATTTGAAATGGGCTGTCACCTTGTGATACTGGCCTGCAACACTGCTTCAGCGAAGGCTTTGCGCAGTATTCAGCAAAATGATTTGCCGCGTATTGATCCGGGCAGGAGGGTGTTGGGCGTGATTCGCCCGACAGTGGAAATGCTTGATCAGGTTACCCAAACAAAGCATGTAGGTATCTTTGCCACCCCGGGGACTGTGCAGTCGGATTCCTATCCCATTGAAGCTCACAAGATTTTTCCGGATATCAGGATAACCACGGAAGCCTGTCCGATGTGGGTGCCTTTGATTGAAAACAACGAACATCTTTCTGAAGGCGCCGCGTATTTTGTGCAACAAAACATCCGGAATCTATTAAAGAAAGATGCTCAAATTGATAGCATCATCCTGGGATGCACTCATTATCCGCTGATTGTGCCGACCATTCGCCGTTATTTGCCTACACGTATCAAAATCATTTCACAGGGAGAAATTGTTGCCCGCAGTTTGAAGCTATATCTCGAGCGACATCCGGAGATGGATGCAAAATGTACAAAAAATGGTGTAACAAGTTATTTTACCACCGAATCGACCGAAAAATTTATTCATTCGGCCTCCATATTTCTGCACACAATGATAAAAGCTGAACGGATTAGTCTTTGATGTTTTCCTGTGCATTCAGCCATTGTTCAGACGTCATGCCGGTATATTTCCGAAAAGCAATATTGAAGCTGGTGTTAGTTGAAAATCCGGATTCAATGCCAGCATCTTCCGGTTTAACGGGATTCTTGACTCTCTTCATGATGGTTTTGGCATGCGTAATTCTTTTTTCAGTTTTCAATTCATGAAAATCCGTATGCAAAATCTCATTCAGACAATAATGTACATGATGCTGCGGCACCAAAAAATGAACACAGATGTCTTTAATTTGAAAATCCGGGTTCAGATAAGGTTTATCCACTTCAATATAGTTCAGTATTTTAGTCGCTAAATCGTTGTAATATTCGGTAGAGAAATGTTGTTTTTTAGTCCTGTTTTCAGCCTTTTCTTCCGATTCATCTGACTCTTGTCCGAATTGAGTAGCTGAGAAATGACTGGTTTCCAGATGCGGTAAACCATATAGTAATTTTGGACTCAGGATGACTAATAGAGGGATGAAAAAGTAAATATAAGCCATCACATAGATGATAAAATACATCGTATGAATCAATTCTGTTTGATCCAGCTTCATTTTAAACATGTAATTTACACACATCGACAAGGTTGACATCAACAGGACGAGAATTAAAATTACCTTCATTCTCAGTATCGTGTATTTATATTGATATTTGAGTTGACCTTTAAGCCGGTGGAGTTTAAAACGTACTCGCCGCATCAGTACAAAGCAAGCAATAATATAAACAAAAAACTGGATTGCCCGACCGGAGTTGTTCCACGTTAATGGGTATAATGAAAACCTGAGTTCGCGGAAATAATCATAGTTCTGCATGATATTGGCAGCTATTTGTTGTTGTTGATCATAGGACATCAGCAGGAAAGGCATATTGGCTAACAGGTGAAGAAAGAAAGGGATGAAATGCAGGATGTCCGATTTTTTGAGGTAAAAGCGGTCGTTTACAATGCCACGCACGAAAAAGTAGAGGAAAGGAGCTTTGAGAAAATAAACCGGCGAGATAATAAATAAAAAAGTATAGAAAGTAAGATTGCCACCAAAATTAAATGTGCTGGCCATGCTTGATTCAAGAGCAATCAGAACAAAAAATGTTGCCAGGAATATGACGTTCTTATTTATTTTCCAGTTATACGACACCATCATCAGTGCCAGTACGACGTTGATTGCGGAGAAAAAATAAATGATGGTTGTGCTCATAGTAGAAGAATTTTTGCAAAGATAGTTATTTTATTATCTCAAGCTTTTCTCTTTTGCTTTTAGGGTAAAAATTTTTTCTGTAATTTTGACGACAGATTTAAAGATTCGTTTATATTTTAAAATAGTAAACAAGTGTTACTTTCAAAAATTGCTCATAACCTCGGTTTCGGGGGCGATATTGCCGGAGACCGTGAAATCGGGTGGCTGCTTACCGATAGCCGGTCGCTGACTTTCCCTGCTGAAAGTTTGTTTTTCGCGCTCGTGACTAACCGGAACAACGGACATCAGTATGTGCAGGAATTGTACAACCAGGGATTGCGTGCTTTTGTCATCAGTGAGGTACGTGACGAGTTTGAAACCATGCACGATGCCTTGTTTTTATTGGTCGATGATGCCCTCATGGCTTTGCAACAGATTGCTGCGGCACATCGCCGGGAGTTCTCGATACCGGTCATCGGGATTACCGGCAGTAACGGTAAAACAATCGTGAAGGAATGGCTTTTCCAGCTTTTGCACGAGGATAGTAAAATTGTTCGTTCGCCACGTAGCTATAATTCTCAGATTGGCGTTCCTTTGTCGGTTTGGCAGTTGAGAGCCGATACGCAACTGGGTATTTTCGAAGCCGGTATTTCCATGCCGGGAGAGATGGCTAAGCTCGAACATGTTGTGCGTCCGACCATCGGGATTTTTACGAACATTGGCGATGCCCATCAGGAAAACTTTATCAGTCAGCAACAGAAAATAACAGAAAAACTGAAGCTCTTTACCCATGCTAAAGTTTTGATATATAACGAGGATAATCCGCATCTGGATGCTGAAATTAAGCAAGCTGGTTTAGATGCTGCGTTGTTGAGTTGGGGACAACAGCCCGACTGTTACCTGCAACTCCTGAGTATCAACAAATCAGCAACACAAACTGAGTTGGTTGTTAAACGCCAATATGTACAATATACTTTCCAAATACCGTTTACAGATGATGCTTCGGTCGAGAATGCCATGCACTGTATTGCTTGTCTTATTTATCAGGGATATAATCCCGGGGAGATTAATGATAAACTGTCTCAGCTCGAACGAGTGGCAATGCGTCTGGAGGTGAAGCAGGGAGTGCAGGACTGTTTGATTATCAATGATAGTTACAACGCTGATTTGAATGCACTAAATATAGCGCTCGATTTTCTTTCACAACAGTCAGTGTCAAAGCAATTGTCTAAAACCATCATCCTTTCGGATATTTTGCAAAGTGGATTTCAGCCCGATGTGCTGTATCAAAAGGTAGCAGAGCTTATCTTAGCCCGGAATTGCCATAGATTCATCGGGATAGGCGACGAGATAGGCAGACATGCAGCTGCTTTTTCGGCCATTGAATCCTATTTCTTCCCAACCACCGAATCGTTTCTCAACGATCCAATATCAGCTGGTTTCCGACATGAAGCCATCTTGTTGAAAGGCTCGCGAAAATTTGGTTTTGAACAGATTTCTCATAAACTGGAGCTAATTGCGCATGAAACAGTGCTGGAGGTGAACCTGAATGCTTTGGTCGATAACCTGAATTATTTCAGGTCGAAACTGCGCAGAGAAACAAAAATCATGAGCATGGTGAAAGCGTTCGCTTATGGTAGCGGTTCGGTTGAGATTGCCAAAACCCTGCAACATCACCGCGTTGATTACTTAGCAGTGGCTGTTGCCGATGAAGGTGCTGAACTGCGTCGCGCAGGTATTCGTATACCGATCGTGGTGATGAATCCGGAAAAGAGTGCTTTCGATGTGTTATTCGAAAATAATTTAGAACCGGAAATTTACAGCTTTAATTTGTTGAAAGCATTCATGGAGGCTGCCGGTAAACTGGCGCTGACTGATTATCCCATTCACATCAAGATTGATACAGGTATGCATCGCCTGGGATTTGATGCTGAAGAAGTAGATGGGTTGATTGAGTTACTGAAAAGCGAAAATCAGGTAAAGGTACGTTCCGTGTTTTCTCACCTGGCGGGAGCAGATGAACCGCGTCTGGATGACTTTACCCGGCTACAGGTAAGTGTGTTAAATACCTGTGCTGATAAATTTTCGAAAGCCTTTCCACACCGCATTTTGAAACATATCCTGAATTCTGCCGGAACAGAACGTTTTCCGGAATTTCAGTTTGATATGGTGCGACTGGGAATTGGCCATTATGGTATTTCGGCCCTGCCTGAAGTGAAGCTCAGACAAGTTTGCGCCCTGAAAACCATTGTTTTACAACTAAAACAGGTGAAAGCCGGTGAAACGGTGGGTTATAGTCGCAATGGGATAGCGACAGAAGACAAGTTGATTGCCATGTTACCGATTGGCTATGCCGATGGTTATAACCGCAAACTGGGCAACGGACTGGGAGAGGTGTTTGTTAAAGGCAAACGCGCCAGGGTGTTCGGCAATGTCTCGATGGATTTGATTGCCATTGATGTAACCGGCATGGATGTACAGGAAGGAGATGAAGTTGAAATTTTCGGCGATCACATCACCATTGCCGAAATGGCAGATAAATTAAATACGATACCCTACGAAATACTGACCGGCGTTTCGAGGAGGGTGAAGCGGGTTTATTTTAGCGAATAGCTTTAATAGCGGAAAGCGTAGGAGACGCAATGCTTGCGCCTGTTGAAATATTTATAAGCAATCGTTCTCCGTTCTCCGCTATTTATCCACAAACAATGATATCAGTCTTAATCCAAAACATTTCCACCGCCTCCTCTCTCATCAGGGGAGCGCATGAACTTGCCGGGAAACTTGGTAAGCAGTTTGGTGTGATGATGCTGGAAGTGCCGGAAAGCAGGGTAGACAAGCGGAAGAATACCCTGGAAACGCATTTGTCGGAGATGAAAATCGAAGCGGATTATCTGGCTGTACGATCATCGGGTGTCAGTGAGTTGAGCGATATTTGCGAGACGGACGAAGTTTCATTTCTTTTTATTCAATTGCCAAGACATGAAAGCCGGGTTATAAAAAAATACCTGCATGCCTGTCGGATATTGAGGATACCTTATGTGATACACAAAGATAGTTTCGCGGAAATGAATTTCAGTAAAGTGCTGGTTCCTGTAAATTTTCTGATAGAAGAAATTGAAAAAGCGCAATTTGCAGCTGCATTCGGAAGATTTTGCAATGCAGAAATAATATTGCTTCAGGCGAAGGATTATGGTTCGAAAGCAGCCACCAATGTAGAGAAAATCAGTACGGTGCTTGATAAGTTCAATTTGCAATATCAGGTGGAAAAAGGTAAAAAGGATAGCTTTAAGATTGAGTTTGATGCGGTGAATTATGTACGAAAACACCCATGCGGACTCATCATCGCCAGTGCATCCCGCGAGTATGGCTTAGATGATATCGTCTTCGGTCCGAAGGAATTACACCTGATTATAAAGTCGCCTGTGCCGGTTATGCTGATTAATCCGCGGGGGGATTTGTATGTGCTGTGCGACTAAGTCGGTAAGACGGTGCCTCAGAAGCACTCAACTGCTGCGTTGCTTTCGATGTTTTGGCGAATAGTATAACTTATATAGTCTAACGTCTAAATGCTTATATGTCAATTGTATGGCTTATGATTATCTTTTGTGTTCCCTTGGTCTTCCTTTTGTGCCTTTTGTGGTTCAAGGGTTAAAAAAACGACTAATCTAACGCCTCAATATTCTCCTGGTTGGTAATTTCTTTTCCCCCGTTGACATACAACTTCTCAATCCGGTCGGCATATCTTTCCTCTACTTTGCCGCGGATGATTTTCATGGTGCTGTTCACCAATCCGTTTTGCTCGGTAAAAGGTTCGCCAATCACCGCGATGGCAGCAGGTAACCACCTTTCAGGAAACATGCCTTCGAATTTGCCACCTTTGCGGTAAGCAAGGATTTCACGTTGTAGTTTATCCAGCGCGATTTCTTTTGCTTCACGCTTATCCCAGTCGAGTTCCGGTTGCTTGCGGTGTACATACCGTTTCAGCGCTTCTTTGTTTGGGACAATCAGCGCGGTTGTATACGCGTCCTGGTTGTTATGCAGTAAAACCTGATCGATAAAGTGCGAGTTTTCCACCAACGATTCTTCGATGCCTTCCGGACTGTATTTCTCGCCATCGCTTGAAATCAGCAGGCTTTTAAACCGTCCGACCACATAAAGGAAACCATCTTTATCCATGTAGCCCATATCGCCTGTATGCAACCAACCATCAACTACCGTTTCAGCAGTTGCTTTTTCGTTTTTGTAGTAGCCGGCCATCACATTTTCACCCTTTATCACGATTTCACCTTTTTCATATAAAGGAAGTTCGTTGCCGTCACTATCACAAATTTTCAGTTCCATCGGGGTTACCAGGAAACCCGACGAACCTAATTTGTGTCGTTTCAAACCGTTTGAAGAAATAATCGGAGTGGCTTCACTCAGTCCGTAGCCCTGGAACATCGGCATGCCAATAGCATAATAATAACGTTGCAGGTCGATATCAAGCAAGGCGCCACCTCCGATGAAGAACTTCAGCTTACCACCCATGCCTTCGCGTATTTTTGAGAACAAAATCTTATCGAACAAAGACAGCAGCGGTTTTTTTAGCTTCTGCCAGCCCTGACCTTTATTATAACCTTCTTTATTGTATGCATACGCCATGTTGAGGGCAATATGAAACAGGCGATTAATGACAGGCCCTTTCGCACGGATACTGGTTTCGATGTTCTTTTTGAAACTTTTAGCAAGTGCAGGTACACTCAACAACAAGTCGGGTTTCAGTTCCTTTATGTTGATGGGAATGTTTTTCAGTGTTTCCATGCCCGTTTTACCGGTTTGCACGGTACCCACGCTGGCCCCCATTGCCATGAAACTATAAAAACCGGCCACATGCGCGAAACAGTGATCCAAAGGCAGTATGATGAGTGTTCTGAAAGTTTGTGGGATGTTCATCAACGTCAAAGCCTGTTCCACATTCGCCGTGTAGTTGCGGTGCGTGAGCAGGATACCTTTCGGGTCGGCAGTCGTGCCCGAAGTGTAGCTGATGGTCGCGATATCGTCGGGTTTTATGGCAGCAGCCGTTTGGGTAACAACATCCGGATTTTCTTTAATCAGGACTTCCCCTTTCTCAATCAACGCGGATAAAGGCATCTCTTTTTCCAGATACGATTCCTGTTCGTCAATCACAATCACCTGTTTTACATCCGGCAATTGTTCCATGATAGTCCTTATTTTCCGGAGCTGTCCACCCGAAACAACCACATAAGCAGACTCCGAATGCTGAATCCTGAAGATTAAATCATTGCTTTCTTCCAACTTGATCGACAGCGGAACATTGATGGCGCCTGTATGGAGAATGCCCAGTTCGCCCGTTATCCACGCGTTTCTTCCTTCCGAAAGTAAAGAAATTTTATCCCCCGGTTTTACGCCCAGCGCGATTAATCCGGCAGCAATGCGGTGTGTTTGTTCAAGCGTTTCCTGATAAGTAGTAGGAACAAACTCTGTTGTAACTTTCTCCCATAGAAACGGGTTGGATGCGTAAAGCCTGACACTTTGATTAAAAAGGTCAATGATAGTCGGTCTGTTTTCCATGTGTGTTAGAATAAGAATAGTGGAGCTGGAGGGAGTCGAACCCTCGTCCAAACAAGGAAATAATAAGCTTTCTACATGTTTATCTTCGCTTAGGTTTTCGAGCGCAGGCAAGACCGAAGCCACCAATCTGCGCCTTATCCCCTTTATTTCATCGCACCTCCGGGGCTAAGCGCGACTATCCCCGATTTAGCTGCACCCTCTGATCGTTGGCCTCGGAGCGACGGCCTTTGGAGGATGTCTCGTCCTGGCACCTTGTGCCTGGATTAAGCTTTATCTACTATGATTCGATTAAGCAGCAAGAGCGTAATTTGTTTCGCCAGTTATGATTTTGTGAACCGTGATTTACGAGCCGTTTTCACCCCGCTCGACATGCTTACTTATCCTTTCTGCCTGCTGTCAAAACCAAACAGCCCCTCGTTTTCGCTAAAACGCTGAAAGTATTTTTACGTTACTTGAAACTTTTGTTAGCGTGCAAAGATACAATTATTTTTTGAAATGCATCATGATCATCTGAATACTCTATTAACTAAGGATATACCAACTGTTTCAAACTTAATCTCTAAACTCAATTATCCATTCAGATTTGATTTCAAATTAATAAAATAACTACTTTTGCATGTTCTCCATACCGAATATATCAAACTACTAATACAAAAAACTTTCAATATGCAGGAAGAATTAATCCCTGATATGGATCAGTTGCTGAAGGAGATATGTGAGCATGATTCCGAAAGAGCCCTTCGTAAATTGTATCTGTATTATTTCGATAAATTGATGCGGTTTGTTTCGATTTATGTCAAATCGGAGCTTGAAGCCGAAGAAATTATTTCGGATGTATTTCTCAATGTCTGGCAAAACAGAAAAAAGCTGACTGAAATCAAAAATTTCAATGCCTACCTGTATGCCACCGCCCGAAATGCTGCCATTGATTTTCTACGTTCATCGCGAAATGTCAGCTTCAACTCGATTGAGGAGGAACAGTTGGAAGTCTTTACGAAAACAACCACAACGCCTGAGGATGACCTGATTTCAAAAGAAACAGTAGAGAAAATCAACCGGGCCATTGAAACCCTCCCGACACAATGTAAAATCGCGTTCAAACTGATTCGGGAAGATCAGTTGAAATACAAAGAAGTGGCTGAAATACTGAATATCTCTGTAAAAACAATAGAAACGCATATCAACAAGGCAACAAAAGTGTTGAGAAAAGCATTGCTGTTGATTATTAGTGTATTGTGTTTTTTTTCAAAACTTTTCTGATAACAGATAGGGGATTTTAAAATTATTTACGTCAAACAAAATAGAAAGAGCAAAATGAACGATTTAAATCACATAATATTCAAAGTAATTGCTAACGAAGCAACAAGTGCTGAACGGGAACAATTCGAAAACTGGATGCATGAAGATGCAGCCAACGAGCTTGAATTTCAGAAAATAAAATCGTATTACGAATCTAAAGTTGCGTATCGTCATAACATCAATCCGGAAGAAGCATACGAACGATTCAGGAAGAAACACCTCAAAGCAACAGCAGTTAAACCTAAGCGCTGGTTCAGTATAGCAGCCATATCAACAGCGGCGGCAGTGGCACTGCTCCTGATTACCTTAGCCATTCCGAAAGATAATCAGCCGGATGTTTATGGCTTTGTGACTTATGAAAGCAGAGATACCCTTTATTTGCCCGATTCAACTATGGTGGTACTGAATAAAAACAGTAAAATCAATTATACATCCGAATATGCTAATACTGAACGCAGGGTGAAGCTGATAGGAGAAGGTTATTTTGATGTAAAGAAGAATATATCAGTGCCATTTGTGGTGGAAATGGATAAGGGACAGATTACCGTGTTGGGTACTGTATTTAATATCCGTACTTACGGCGCTGATAATTTTATCAAAGCAACTTTAGTTAGCGGTTCCATTCAGTTTAATATGCCGGAGAATTCAGATCAGATAACCCTTCAACCCGGTCAGGAACTGAATTTCAATAAGAAAACCGATGAAATAAGTATTCGAAAAGTAGATATTGATAAAGCGTTGTTGTGGCTGAATGAGATTTATCGATATGAATCAACCACACTTCAGTATTTACTCACGGATATTGGTGTTATCAATAATATGCAGGTGAACATAGCAGACAATAAACTGGCCAACATGGTTATTTCAGGTTCTTTCAGACATGATCAACCATTGACCGATATTTTACACACCATTTCTTTAAGTGTACCTATGAAATGGGAAATTGACAAGGTGAACAATAAAGTATACATTATACCAAAGTAAATTTTACCGCCATGAAAACATAGAAATATTGCTCATCCGGCTTGTATTCAAGGTGATACCCCGGAATATTACAATCAGGGAGTTGTAATTTATACGTTAACCATTACAAAATCTAAGAAATGAATCAAACATTCATCAGGCAGTGGAAGCAATATTTCTCATCGCTGTTATTAATATTGTCTTTTCTCTTCGTTAGCAGTGCCTTAACTGCGCAAACAAACAAACTATCAGTCAACATTGAAAAAGGAACTGTTAAGCAGGTTTTCAATGCCATTGAAAAACAAAGCAAGTATTTATTCTTTTATGTTGATGCTGACATCCCTAACATACAGGTAAGTGTGAATGTAACCAATGGAGATGTTCATGAAATTTTATTGGTAGCACTAAAAGGTACCGGATTAAACTACAAAATAGAAGGGAATAACATCAGCATATTCAAAGCTGAACCCAAACAAAACCCACCGACAAAAAATAAAAGAAGAATTACAGGTAGAATAACCGATAAAGATGGAGAGCCGCTCATTGGTGTCTCAATTGTGGAAGAAAATCAACAGTCGAATGGTACCATCACTAATGTTGATGGATGGTACGAACTTACAGTTTCTCCAAATGCCTCTCTGCTATACTCTTATGTGGGGTTCAAACAACACAGGGAGCAATTACGTAATAATAAGACGGTTTATGACATAACACTCATGGAAGATGTGAGCGCCCTCGACGAACTCGTGGTTATAGGTTACGGACAACAACGAAAAATCAGTAACATCGGTGCCCAGTCCACCTTGAATATTCAGGACATCAAAACGCCTTCGGCAAGTTTATCAACCGTGCTGGCCGGTAGAATCTCGGGAGTTGTTGCCGTTCAGCGCAGCGGTGAACCGGGGAAAGACGGTGCCGACATCTGGATTCGTGGTATTGCTACCCCAAACTCTTCCCGACCCTTAATCCTGGTTGATGGCGTTGAGCGTGATTTTAACGACATCGACCCGCAGGACATTGAATCACTTACCACCCTGAAAGATGCCTCTGCAACTGCCGTTTACGGTGTGCGCGGTGCCAATGGTGTTATTTTGATTAAAACTAAACCCGGAGTTACCGGAACACCGAAAGTCAATATCGATTATTACGAGAGTTTTACCCGTTTTACCCGCCGTTCAGAACTTGCCGATGGTATTGTTTATATGAATGCAGTGAATGAGGCCCTGGCAAATAATGGATATGAACCCAAATATTCAGAAGCATACATTGAAAACACCAGAAATAGGGTGGATGATTACCTCTATCCAAATGTAAACTGGATGGAGGAATTATTCAATGAATGGGGCAATAACCGCAGGCTAAATGCGAATGTAAGAGGCGGTAGTCCGAATGCCAACTATTATGCATCGGTGAGTTACTTCAACGAAACAGGTCTGATGAAAACAGATAACATCGAAAACTATAATTCGACCATGAGTTTTAGCCGGTATAACTTTGCCACTAACCTGAACCTCAAAATAACACCCACCACAACCGTAGATATTGGTGCACAGGGATACCTGGGGGAGGGAAACTATCCGTCAATTTCTTCTTCATCGATTTATTTATCAGCCATGGATATCACACCAGTTGATTATCCGAAGATGTTTTATGTGGATGGCGTTCCTTTTGTGCCGGGTATCAATCCCAATGGCGGTCAGCGAAACCCGTATGCCGACGCCACAAAAAGAGGTTTTAAGTCGGAAACACGCAACCAGATTTACTCAAACTTAAGAATATCGCAAGATTTATCGCTGATAACCAAAGGGTTGAATATGTCTGCGATGTTTGCCTACGATGTATATTCATTCGAAAGTCTTACCCAGTCGAAAAGAGAGTCGACCTACTATTTTGCAGACAGGGAAAATCCTTATGATGAGAATAATCAGCCAATCCTCACAAGAACCTACGAAGGGAGTACAGCTTTGTCATACAGTAACTCGTCGAATGGGAACAAGAAAACTTATGTTGAAGCATCATTGAACTACGACAGGGCATTCGAAAAACATCGTATTGGTGCCTTGTTGCTATATAATCAGCAGAATAAGCTGATATATCCGCAAAATTTACTGGAAGATGCATTGCCTTATCGTTCACGTGGATACGCTGGTCGGGTAACCTACTCCTGGGACGACCGGTATTTCGTGGAATTTAATGTAGGATACAATGGTGCAGAGAACTTTGCACGGGAGAACAGATATGGTCTTTTCCCCGCGATGGGGTTGGGTTGGGTTGTCTCCAATGAGAAATTCTGGGAATCTGTGAAACCGGTTATCTCCTTTCTGAAAATTCGCTATACAGACGGAAAGGTTGGAAATAGTAATGTGGGTGATCGCAGGTTTATGTACCTGGCACAATATACTTACGACAACAATTACGGGTATTATTTGGGTAGAACCGATCAAAAAACAACAGGAGTCCGGGTTGTAAACGATGCCGTAAACTTAATCTGGGAATCATCACAAAAACAGGATGTCGGGATAGATTTTAAATTGTTCAACGATGAATTGTCTGTGATTGTAGACCTTTTCAAAGAACACCGGACAAATATCTTGTTAAAAAGAGATCAATCAATCCCAAACTTTTTGGGTAACATGTCGGAGCCTTATGGCAACGTGGGTGTCGTGGATAACAAAGGGATAGACACTTCGCTTGAATACAACAAAAAAATCGGGAAAGATTGGGTTATCTCTGTAAGAGGCAACTTCACATATAATAAAGACCAATGGGTTAATAGCGATCAGCCGGAACAATTGTACAGTTGGATGAATAAAAGAGGATATAATTTAAACGGTATATACGGATTTGTAGATAAAGGTTTATTTACACAGGACGAAATTGATCAAATCAATGTCTGGGAAGCATTACCGGCGGCTGATAAGGCAACCAACCAAAGACCTTTCCCGACGCAATTCGGTGCTTTACAAGCTGGTGATATCAAATATGAAGACCTGAACGGGGATGGCAAAATAGATGCTTATGATGTGAAGTGGATCGGTCAGGGAGATGTGCCTAAGATGATTTATGGTTTTGGATTCAATGTCCAGTATAAGAACTTTGCATTCGGGATGTTAATCCAGGGAACCTCCGGCGCAGAACGGATGTTAAGCGGAAGCAGTATTCAGCCGTTCAAGGGAGATGGTGGTGGTGGTAACCTGTTTTCAAATATATATGACAGGTGGACCACCGATAATCCCCGCCAGGATGTGTTTTATCCCCGGTTGGCTTACGGATCGGACAAAGCAGATAATGTGAATAATTTCAAACCGAGTACCTGGTGGATTAAAGATGTTGATTTTATTAGACTAAAAACGATGCAGGTTTCCTATAATCTGCCATCAAAATGGGCTAGCGTGATTGGATTGCAAAATATCTCGGTTTATGGCATGGGAACAAACTTGCTGACTCTAAGTAGTTTTAATCTGTGGGATCCAGAGTTGAATACAGGTCAGGGAACATCTTACCCGAATATAGCCTCCATGTCGATAGGTTTAAATATCGGTTTTTAATACAATACATCGTTATTATACAGATAAATATTATGAAACGAATTAATTATATCTTCATCCTAACCCTGATCGCTTTCATATTTACTGCTTGTGCAGATTTCTTTGATCAGGTACCTCAGGATCGATTGACTTCAGAAAAGATTTTTGAAACAAGGCAAGGAGTGACTAACTTTCTCGCGAGTGTATATACCTTCATCCCGGATGAAGCGAATGAACGTCATGCTCACCATACTGCATTATATGAAACCCAGGGAGTCTGGACGGGTGGTTGTGATGAGGCTGAATATGTTTGGGGTTTCGTGGTAAGTCACACCATCAACAACAATACCTTTACGGCACAAGACGGTTTAGTTGTAAAGCTGTGGAGATCATGGTATATCGGGATTCGGTCTGCTACCGAATTTATACAACGTGCACCAGGTTGTAAAGAGCTTACGCCACAAAATATTAGTCAGTGGACCGCAGAAGCCCGTGCCTTACGTGCCATATATTACTACTATTTATTAAGAGCTTACGGTCCGGTTCCCATTTTAGGAGAAAATATTATTTCTCAGAATGCTCCACTCGAAGAGGTTCAGTTGCCACGTAACACGGTGGATGAATGTGCCGATTTTATCGTCAGTGAGTTGAGGAGAGCTAAAAGCGAAGGCCTGATTGAACATGTTTCTAATCAGCAGGATGGTTACGGTAGAATTGACCAGACAATCGCGCAGGCATTTATTGTTGAAACGCTATTATTGAAAGCAAGTCCGTTGTTTAGTGGTGAAAATAATTATTATGCCAACCTGGCGAATCCGGATGGAAAGAAGCTTTTCCCTCAGAATCTGAGTCAGACTGAAAAAAATGCGCTCTGGAAAGATGCCGCGGATGCAGCTGCCGGGTTTTTGACTGATTATGAAGGTAAATATTACGAACTGGAGGTGGTACGTACCGATGATAATAAAATTGATGCTTATCAATCGGTTCGCAAGGCTATGCGTGGAGCATACAGCAATTTGTCATCCTACAAAGAGCTTATTTTCTACCGGATTGGTAATTCAACCTCTAATATGCAGTACGACAGGACTCCTTACCACAATGGGGCGCCTAACGGTGATTACAAAGCTGCCGGCGGATTGGGTGCTGTGCAGGAAGCCGTTGATTCCTATTTTATGGCCAATGGAAAGTTGCCGATATTGGGATATGAAGCAGATGGTAAAACCCCTGTCATAAATGCGGATGCAGGATATGAAGAAACCGGGTATATTTCAACAGCTTATAATGATCCGGTAACGGGAAGAGAGTTTGCACCAAGAAGGTCGCTGAAAATGTACACGAAACGGGAACCGCGCTTCTATGCCAATATTACATTTAACGGTCAGAAATGGCTGAACGAAAAAGACGGCATCATGTACACCATCATGGAAAGAAATGGTAATTCCGGAATAGAAGTTGGTAAAAATGACTATACCAAAACCGGATATATCGTGCGGAAATGCGCTCCTGACGGAAACTGGCGAATTAATGACAGGGTGCTTATTCTGATGCGTTTAGCGCAGGTGTACCTGAACTATGTCGAAGCATTAAACGAATCGCAACCCGGACATGCAGATATCCTGAAATACCTGAATAAAATCAGGGAAAGAGCCGGAGTTCCTCAATATGGAGTGGGGGTGGATGCTTTACCGGTCCCGGCAACACAGGCAGCTATGCGTCAGGCCATTCATGCCGAAAGAAGGGTAGAGCTCATGTTTGAATATACCCGTTATTTCGATGTAAGAAGATGGAATGTGGCGAAAGAAAAACTGAATAAAGCCATTTACGGAATGAATATCATGGGTGATGGCGCTGATTTTTATAAACGTACTAAAGTGGAAGACAGGGTGTTTGACGACAGACAAAACTTTTTCCCTATACCTCAGCGTGAAATTGATATCAACAAACAGCTGGTACAGAATACCGGCTATTAATCCGGCGATGCAGGTGTTAAGTGTGAATAGCACCTGCTCGTTTTATTCCAATTAAAATGAAAAGAATATTTACATTGGTTTTTTCGCTGATGATGCTGATTGCAGGTTGTGAGGGAAAAGAACCGCCCCCTTTTATACCTTCTTTTCCGCAAAAACAAACTTTTACGGAAGAGGATGCGACAAGTTCGCTTGACTCGTTTAATCAATATTTTTATAGTACTAAGCATAAATTATATTATGCAACTACTGAAAGAAAAAATATCGGAGCCATCTGGACACAAGCCATTTTCTGGGATATCATCATGGATGCCTATAAAAGGACTGAAGATCCTCGCTGGCGAACGATGATAGATGATCTGTATGCCGGAGCATATAATCAATACGATGCATTCAACTGGGAAAACAAGGTCATTTGGTTTATCTACGATGATATGATGTGGTGGATCATATCGCTGGCGAGGGCTTATGAGATAACCGGAAATAAAGTCTATTTAAGAACATCAATTGACGGATATAACAGGGTTTGGCGTGACGCCTACGATCCTGTGGGTGGGGGTATGTTTTGGAGTTTTAACCACGATGTGAAAAATGCCTGCATCAATTACCCGACAGTGATTGCTTCAATGGTTTTGTACCGGATTACCAATAATGCCATCTATCTCGAAAATGCCCGGAAAATATATGTCTGGTCGCGTGCCAACTTGTTCGAAAACGGAACAGGACGGATTGCTGACCATAAAAACGGGAATAATCCGGCTGCTTTTGAGGAGAACTACACCTATAATCAAGGCACTTGTATCGGATCAGCTGTGCTGCTGTATAAAGCAACCGGCGATTCAGTTTATCTGAAGGATGCAAAAATGGCAGCCAATTTTACGAAAAATGTGATGAGTGACAGCGATGGCATTTTGCCGGCGGAAGGCGACTGGAACGAACAGGGTGTGTTGAAATCAATCTTTGCGCATTACATGATGCAACTGATTATTGACTGTAATCAACGACAGTATTTAAGCTGGATATACAATAATATTAATACCGGTTGGAGAAACCGGGACAAAAAACGGGGACTTACGCATCGTGACTACAAGAATCCTTGTCCAACCGGCCGGATTCAGTCGTATGAGTCAAGTAGCATCGTGGCTTTTATGCAGGTTTGTCCCCCGGAGATAAAGAATTAAACTGAATAAGATTTGCGCGAATTTTATATGCTTTCTATCTAACTTTTTAGTAATAATTTAATACTTATGAACATGAAACAATTTAAACTTAAACAAATCATGACGGGAGTTTTTATACTGCTGTCGATGAGCTTGTGGTCGCAGACTACAATTAATGATGAGGCCGGTTTAAGAGCCATGGCCGATAATCTTGCCGGGAATTATATATTGGGACAGGATATAACGCTTAGCTCGGAATGGACCCCTGTAGGAACAGACAACGCCCCATTTACCGGAACATTTAATGGTAATGGAAAAGTAATCAAAAATTTACAGATTAATCTTTCAGGCTCTGATCGCATTGGATTTTTCGGACACGCTCAAAATGCAACAATCCAAAACGCTGGCTTCGAGAATGTCAATGTGGTAGGGCGCAATGACGTTGGAGCTATTGTGGGCAGACTTCGGGGTGCTACCGTAAATCAATGCTATGTGACCGGTTATGTGGAAGGGAACGACCACGTCGGTGCAATTGTCGGTGGTGGCGATGGCGATGCAAAAGGCACCATCAGCAATTGTTACGCGTATACCTACATCTACACCCGTTCTTCACAGGTAGGTGGTATCATTGGTACCATTAAAAATACCCATGTGCTGAACTCATACTTTGCAGGTCAGGTTGTGTCTCCAAGTTCTAATACCGGTGGTATTGCTTCTTTAATTGATGGAGGATCGGATAACAAAATCGAATGCTGTATTAATATGGCTCTGGATTTAAAGGGAAATACCGTACGTCGTATTCTGGCAAATGATGGAGGTGGTCGTCCGATTTCATTGGTGGATAACTATGCTTATGAAGGAACATTGGTAAAGGGGGTCGTTGTTCCTGATACCGATGCAGATTTCGGTCCGGCTAAAAAGCATGGCGGAAATTACACGCTTTTACAATTGAAATCTCAGGCTACTTATGATTATCTGATATGGGACTTTACGGATACCTGGAAATTACCAACGGATGGTTTCCCGGTTTTCAAAAATCAGACATTGCCCCTTAACCTGGATGCAATTGTGAATATGCCGACAACATTGAATATAGCTGACAATGGTAAAACATATCAGTTAACTGCAGCTTCGATTGTGCCGGGTAAAGTCGTGAGTTTTATAAGTTCTGATGAAACTAAGGCAACAGTTACAGCTTCAGGGTTGATTACAACACTTGCCCCGGGCGAGGTGACTATCACAGCAGCTACCCAAACCGATGGTTTCACCAATGGGGTGCAGGTGCAGTGTGTAATTCAGGTAAAGGCGGTTACAAGTAATATAACCAATGCAGCTCAGTTAGATGCAATGCGTTATGATTTAAATCGTGAATATCAGTTGATGAATGATGTTGATTTGGCTGGAACTGAGTATGAAGACTGGACACCAATTAATAATTTTGGTGGAAAATTAGAAGGGAACGGTCATGTTATTAAAAATCTGAAAGTAAATGATACTGCTAATGACAGGGTTGCGTTCATAGGTTATACTGCTAAAACCGTAGGGTCAACTATCAGAAACCTTGGTTTTGAAAATGCCACAATAACAGGAGGTACGCCAACTGCAAAGGGTACAGGTGTAGCAGTTGTTGTAGGTCGTACATATGGTAATGTGTTGATTGAAAATTGCTATGTGTCAAATAGTAAGGTGATAGGACGTGATCATGTGTCCTTACTGGTTGGTCGGGTTGGAAAGGAAACCGGTGATACCGGAACGGTTATCAGGAACTGTTATGTAACCGGTAGCATCAAGAATTACGCGAATAAAACCGGTGGCCTTATTGGTCAGGCTTCGAACGTGAAAATTGAAAACTGCTATTCAACCGCAGCCATTGATGGTATAGGTAGCACGGCGAGTCTAGTGGGTTATGCTTATCAGGATCCGTTTGAGATAAAAAACTGTGTTGCTCTTTCTCCTTATGTAAAAGGAACAGTAATCGCTCCGGGTGTTGGTCCTGTGCGTATAGTATCTGAAATCGCACCATCAATTGTTACCAAAATAGTTTTATCGAATAACCATGGTTTGCATAAGATGAAAGAAATCGATGGATCGATGGTATATCTTGCTGAAGACACTGACCCTGCTTCAATCGAAGGAAAGGATGTTACGCTTGAAGCAGCCAAAGAGCAGACTTTCTATCAGACAACACTTGGTTGGGATTTCGACGATATCTGGAAAATGCTTCCAAAAGACGGAGTAGGTGATAGTGGTATTTTCCCGGTGCTGAAATGGCAAACAGCTAAAGTGAATGCACACGTTTACGCACTGAATGATCAGCCAAGAAAGCTATTATTAGATGAAGAATTTGAAATTGAAGCTTATGGTTCTCACGGACAAGCTGTAAATTATGCTTCTTCAAATAATGATGTAGCTTCAGTTACTGTTACCGAAGGAGTGGCAAAATACAAAGGGCTTGCCCGGGGAACAATCGACGCTTTATTAACTTCAGCAGCAACATCATATATGAATGCAGGAGAAAAGAAAGTGGAGGTTAAAGTGTACGACCCTACCTATTATGCTGAAATTCATACCGCAGAACAATTTAATAACATGCGGGACGATTTGTATGAAAATTATGTATTGAAAGCAGATGTTGATTTGGCTGTATACACAAACTTCTCGCCAATCGGTACGGACAGCAACAATCCATACATCGGTAAGTTTAATGGTGATGGTCATGTGGTACGTAACCTCACCATGAATCGCCCAGGTGACAAACGTCAGGGGTTGTTCGGTTATACCAGAAATGCTGTGATTGAAAATGTCGGACTTGAAAATGTAAATGTAGTAGGCGAAGGTGATGTGGGAGGTGTTGTTGGTAAAGGCGTTGGTACAACTATACAAAAGGTTTATGTTACCGGATATGTTGAAGGTATTGACCATGTTGGAGGTATCATCGGCGGAACTGACGGAGGAAATCTGACAACTGTTCAGAATTGCTACGTGGATGCAACGATTAAGACCCGTTCTTCTCAGGTGGGTGGTATCATGGGCGTGGCTTCTTCTTCATTAATTGATAAAGTTTATTATACCGGTGAAATAATTGCACTTACCGATCAGGCAAGATATAATGCCGGTGGTATTATTGGATTAATCGAAGACGGCAACGTATCTGTCAGTAACCTGGCCTCACTTCCAACGTCAGTATCTGGAGGAACAGTAAGTGAATTTATTGCCCGTGCTTCCGGTACGCTTGTACTGAAAGAAGCAACAAACCTCTTTGCCCGTAATGATGTGGTCTTTGTTTGTAATGCTCCCGAAGAGCCCGGATTCTTACCTAAAGCAACAGAACAACAGAAAAGAGATATTGCTGTGTTCAAGAGTAAAGATATCTATGAAACATCTATGGGCTGGGACTTCACCAATATTTGGCAAATGCCTGATGACGGGTTCCCCATATTAAAAACCTTTACAACGGGCTTAAATCCACTGGGAGATAAATTGAATGCGCAGGTATACTCAACTAATGGTTTCATTCATGTCGTATTGAAAGCGCCAATGGATGTTCAGGTATTCGACCTGACCGGAAAATCTGTGAAACTTGTGAAAGCAGCATCTGACAAAGTTTCAGTCATGTTTCCACGCGGTATTTATATCGTGAAAACTGGTAGCACGTTTACAAAAGTTGTAAATTGATAATTGATTATTCATCTGAGTACACCTTGACCCGCAAGGTTGAGGTGTACTTTTTTTATTCTTTTATGAAAACAGGTGTTTTATTGGGTGTTTTTCTATTGCAGATTCTTGTTTTACAGGCTCAAAATGATTGGGCAAATTTTGGTCGCTATGAGCAGGCTAACAAACCGCTTAATGAACCTGTTCGTGCTGTCTTTATTGGCAATTCAATTACCGAAAGCTGGTTTAATGCTGATCCGGTTTTTTTTACATCCAACAAGTACTTAGGTCGTGGTATAGGCGGACAAACCACTTCTGAAATGCTGGTGCGTTTTCGCCAGGACGTGATTAATATCAAGCCAAAAGCAGTTGTTATTTTGGCAGGGACAAACGATATCGCCCAAAACAATGGCTATATCAGCATAGAAAACATCATGGGAAATCTTATTTCCATGTGCGAACTGGCTAAATCGCATAAAATTAAAGTTTTTCTGTGTTCTGTGTTGCCGGTGAAAAAATACCCCTGGAGACAGGAAGTGAATGCTGTTGAGCAGATTGCTTCACTGAACATGCAGATGCAGGAATACTGCAAGAAAAACAGGATTTGTTATGTTGATTATTTCTCAGTATTAGCAGATGAAGAGGGTGGATTGCCAAAGAAATATGCTGATGATGGTGTGCATCCGAATTTAACTTGCTATAAACTAATGGAAGAAATCATTTATTCAAAATTAAAGCATGTAAATAAGCAATAAATACAAGCAGAAATTATTAAAAAGGTGACCGGTATGAAGTTGTACTTTCTTTTATTAGGCCTTTTGGCAGGATTCCTTGTTTCTTGTCATGATTTCAGGTATGATAAAGAATCGAAAAGTGGTTTTATTTATCCGGCTGTACCGGTTATCACCATGCATGGTTTTCCGGGTGTATGGTCAACAACGGAAAAACTATTCGAAAGCAGTTTGAAGTTTAGTAACGGGAAATTATTTCCGCTGATTGGTGCTGTCAAGGTTGACGATAAGGTGTTTAGGTTTATGGGGGTTACTCAAAAGGAAATTTCGATTGCCAATGACAGCCTGGCAAGCGCTTCAACGGGATTATCTCTGTTTGATGCTACTCCTGTGCAGCATTTTGTAGATATCGGAGCAACGCAAACATCATATTTGTTTAGTTGTGATGGCATTGATTTGTTGCTTGTCTTTTCTTCTCCCATGTTGTTACATGAACCAGATTTATTTTACAGACCGGTAAACCACATTTCTTATAAAATTCAAACCAATGACGGAAGGCCTCATAGGGTACAACTTTATTTTGAGGCTGCTTCTGCTTGTTGTCCTCATGATTCTTCTCTTGTTGTGGTCAGTGAGAGTTTTGAGTACAATAACCTTATCTTTATGAAAACGGGAAAACGAGAGTTTACAATTCCGGAGAAAACCAGCATTGAAAGTTTATATAAAAAGAACGGAGATTTTTACTTTGTCTCAGAAAAGGAAAATACTAATTATTCTATTGGTCATGGCAATAAGCTGCGTTTCGAATTTGTTTCCGATCAAATGCGGGAACATGTAATAAAGGGTGAAAACAGCAATAGTTCTTTGGCAATAATTAAAGATCATGGACTGGTTATAAAATCATCCGGGAATATTATGGTCGCTTATGAAAACCCTGGTATAAATAATTTCTCAAAAATGAGGTTTCATCTTGCCCGGAATGAGGATCCTCAAACGGATTTTATGTCTCAACTTACTGAATCATTTGACCTGTTTAAAACCACCGTTAGAAAGTGTAAACTTTTCGATTATCAGCTTCAGTTGGATGCAACCCGCGTGGCTTGCCGAAAATATGCAACAATATGCTCTGTTGCTTATCGCCATGCACTACAAGTCATGATCCAGCCTTCAACAATCGAATCGCTCTATTTGTCAGCTCCCATGTTTTTATATTATAATGCTGATGTGTTGAAGGGTATGCTTCAACCATATATAAAAGAAGCTGAGGAGCACTTAACTTCGAATAAAGAAATTGGAGTTGATGATGCAGCTGATTTGTTGTTGCTTTGTGCTTCTGTCGCATTTAGTGACGGAGATCTAAAGTTAGTTGCGCAGCATGATAAATTATTGGATGCCTGTGCGTCATTTCTGTTGAATAAAACAGAAACCTCTTGTTGTAAATTATCTTCGGAAGATCGTCAACAATCTGAAAAATTGATTCTTGCATTAGCTTCTTATGCGAAAATACTAAAGAAATCAGGTGATAATGATAAGGCGGAATTTTACCAGCAAAAGGTAAATAAACTGGTTAATTTACGAATTAAGCAATTGAATGGAGCAACAGCTATCGGTTTAAACAGTCATCACCTGATTTGGCAGGAAATACTCAATATATCTGTTTTTCCGGAAGCGTGGATTCCGAAAATGTTAAATTTGTATGATAAGCATGTTTTTCCATCAGCATATTTTTCTGATGATAATGATTTGTTTACTGTAGGATGTAAAACGCTGTGGTTGGCTGCGCTTTCTGATGATAAGGATAGTTTTTGTAGTTATGTGGTGCCTTTATATGAATTATTTAAGGATGGAGATGGAAAAGATCTGAATGATAAATATGAGTCAGTTGCTTGTTTGCAAGTTCAAGGTAGTGCAGCTGCAGGTGGATTATTTATAAAAATGTTGAATGCCAAAAAGTAGTTTTTATGAGAAAATGGTTTTATTTTATCTTGTGTTTTTATTTCAGTGTAGGTAATATTTCTGCTAAAAATCCGACAAAATACATCGATTATGTCAGTATACTGGTTGGAACCCAGTCGAAACAGTCCTTGTCAAATGGCAATACATATCCTGCTGTTGCCCGTCCCTGGGGGATGAATTTCTGGACTCCGCAGACCGGTAAAATGGGTGATGGCTGGGTTTACTCCTACGATGCCGACAAAATCAGGGGTTTTAAACAAACTCATCAACCCAGTCCCTGGATTAATGATTACGGTCAGTTTGCCATCATGCCGGTAACAGGCAAACCCATTTTCAATGAAAATGATCGTGCAAGCTGGTTTTCTCATAAAGCGGAAACAGCCCAACCGAATTACTACAAGGTTTATCTTGCAGATTATGATGTGGTTACGGAGTTTACGCCGACTGAAAGAGCAGTCATGTTCCGGTTTGCTTTTCCTGAAACGGAACATGCTTATGTGGTAGTAGATGCTTATGACAGGGGTTCGTATGTAAAAATTATTCCGGAGGAAAATAAAATAATCGGATATACAACCCGCAACAATGGGGGAGTGCCGGAGAATTTCAAAAATTATTTTGTGCTTGTGTTTGATAAACCCTTTAATTATACTTCTACAGTAAACAGTGGTAATATTGAGTCGGGAAGGCTGTCGGTTGAAGATAACCATGCCGGGGCAATCATCGGTTTTGCAACTAAAAAAGGAGAAGTGGTGCACGCACGCGTGGCTTCTTCATTTATCAGTCATGCGCAGGCTGAATTGAACCTGAATGAACTGGGTCAGCGTGATTTTGAAGCTATCAGGCAGGAAGGACGGAATGTATGGAACGAAGTGTTGTCGAAGATTGAAGTAGAAGACGACAATTTGGATAATTTACGGACTTTCTACTCTTGTTTGTACCGCTCTGTTTTGTTTCCCCGCAAATTTTATGAATATGATGAAAATGGTAAGGTGGTTCATTATAGTCCGTATAATGGCAAGGTACTGCCCGGCTACATGTACACAGATACCGGTTTCTGGGATACTTTCCGTTCCCTTTTTCCTTTTCTGAACCTGATGTATCCATCTGTTAATAAGCAAATTCAGGAGGGATTGGTGAACACTTATCTTGAAAGCGGATTTCTGCCTGAATGGGCGAGTCCGGGTCACCGCGATTGCATGGTTGGCAACAACTCAGCATCGGTTGTCGCGGATGCTTATCTGAAAGGCTTAAGAGGGTATGACATAGAAAAACTATATGAAGCCATACTGCATGGAACAGAGAATGTACATCCAACATCAAGATCGACAGGGCGATTGGGACATCAGTATTACAACAAACTGGGATATGTGCCTTACGACGTGGGAATCAATGAAAATGCAGCCAGGACACTTGAGTACGCGTATGCGGACTGGACAATATACCAGTTAGGCAAGAAGCTTGGTCGTCCGCAGGAAGAGTTGTCGGTTTTCGCGAAAAGGGCTATGAACTATAAGCATTTGTTTGATCCATCAACCAGGCTGATGCGGGGTAAGAATGAGGATGGAACATTCCAGTCCCCATTTAACCCTGTTAAATGGGGCGATGCATTCACCGAAGGGAATAGCTGGCATTATACCTGGTCGGTATTTCATGATGTGCAGGGTCTGATTGATTTGATGGGAGGAAATCAAAAGTTTGTAGGTCTGCTCGACAGCGTGTTTATTATGCCACCAATTTTTGATGAAAGTTATTACAGAAGCGTTATCCATGAAATACGAGAAATGCAGATCATGAACATGGGTCAGTATGCACATGGTAATCAGCCCATTCAGCACATGCTATATCTGTATAATTACGCCGGTCAGCCATGGAAAGGTCAATACTGGATTCGAAAAGTGATGGATAAGTTGTACACCCCAAATCCCGACGGCTATTGTGGGGATGAAGATAACGGTCAGACTTCTGCCTGGTATGTCTTTTCCGCCCTGGGTTTCTATCCGGTTTGTCCGGGTTCGGATGAATATATCATCGGTTCACCCTTGTTTAAGAAAGTAACCCTGTACCTGGAAAATGGTAAGAAAATTCAGATTAAGGCTGATAATAACTGCAAAAAGCATGTTTATGTGAATGATATCCGATTGAATAACAGGAAATACCCACTGAATTATTTTAAACATGGGGATTTGATGAAAGGAGCCAACATTAACTTCAGGATGTCTGATTCCCCGAACACATCACGCGGAACATCGGCATCTGCTTTTCCATATTCTTTTTCCAACGAACTTAACCCTATGGTAACGATGCTTGAATTCGTTAGAGGAACACACTAATTCAGAAATATCTTATATGTAACTTATATGCCTTATATGGTAATTATTATTGTATCATTCAGGCTTTAATCAATGCTTCAATATCGAATTTTTTCATCTTCATAAAAGCATTTACAACGCGTTTTGAATGCGCCGGATCGCTCATCAGTTCTTCGAGTATGGTTGGTACAATCTGCCAGGAAACGCCGTATTTATCTTTTAACCAGCCACACTGCTCTGCCTCAGGCACTGCCGATAGTTTATTCCAGTAATGATCAATTTCTTCCTGGGTGTCGCAGTTTACAACCATTGAAATGGCTTCGTTGAAACTAAAACCATGAGGAAAAGAACTGTCCATAGCCATAAATAGATAATTGTCTAAGGAAAATTGAGCATGTTTTACTGTTCCCGAGACTTCATCATCTTCATTGGCATATTTTAAAATGCCTGTAATTTTTGAATGAGGAAATATCGAGGTGTAGTAGTGAACTGCTTCAGCTGCGTGTCCATGTTGAATATCGCTAAACATAAGCACGGGAGTGAATTTTTGTTCAATCTCCTGTTGTTTGCCATATGACAATTGCCAGTTAACGCCGTATTTGTCCTTTATCCATCCGTATTTTGTACTCCATGGGTATTTATCGAGCTCCATCATTACTGAATCGCCATCCAGCAAGCCCTTCCATGTTATGTCGATTTCCTCTTCAGTTTCGCATACAACAAAGAAAGAAATGGACGGATTGATGGTGAAATGAGGTCTGCCGTTTAGTAGCATCAACTTCTGTCCGGATAGTTCAAGCATTGTTACCAAGGGATTTTCCGCGGTAATTTTTGCATTGCTGAACACAGAACAGTAAAATCTGGCTGTCTCGGGTGCATTTCCGTCAAACCAGAGGCAGGGATAGATGTTTTTGTTCATGGTTTACTTCTTTTCTGTACAATTAAACATCCACTGCACACCGAATTTATCTTTACAACTTCCGTAATAGTCTCCCCAGAACATATCCTGAAGTTCCTGTTCTACAATACCCCCGGCTGCAAGTGCATCAAAAAGACGTTTGGTTTCTTCTCTGGTGTCGGGTTGTAACATGATATAAACGTTATTTCCCTGATGAAGTGTGAAGCCCATAGATTCAGGGGCATCAGTACCCATCAGCATGTGACCGCCCAGAATAGGCAACTCGGCGTGCATGATCAGTTCCCGGTCGGATTCGGGTATTTCCGGTGCGCCTTCCTGCGCGGGTATATCACCAAATCGCATGGGAGGACGAATGTATTCAGTGTTAAAAACGGTTTTGTAGAAGTCGAACGCTACTTCTGTATCTCTCGTGAAATTGAGGTAAGTACTAACTGTTGACATGATAGATTGATTTTAATTGTTTGTATTATAATGATTTAATGTTGATTTTATACTGTTGTTGTTTTCCATTTTCCTCTTGAAAATAACCACAAGGTAAATAAACCCACAGATGTCTCAGAGATAAACACACCCCAGAAAACACCCGAATGTTGCCAGTCGAGGTGAATCGCCAGGTAATAGGACAAAGGAATCTGTATCATCCAGAAGAACACAACGTTAATCAGTGTTGGCGTGCGGGTATCGCCGGCGCCGTTAAATGCCTGAACCGAAACCATCCACCAGCCGTAAACAAGGAAAGAATAGGAAAGTATTCTCAACCATTCCGACCCAATTCTGATTACATCCGCATCGGTGGTGAAAAAAACCATGAGTTCTTTGTTGAAGATGAAATAGAAAACGGAAACGAATCCTAAGAAAATCATATTATACCCGCCGATTTTCCATACTGATGACTCTGCTCTTTCCGGGCTCCCGGCGCCTAAGTTCTGTCCGACCAGCGTTGCAGCCGCGTTCGACATGCCCCAGGCCGGCATCATGGTAAACATCATGATGCGTAATGCTATGGTAGACCCGGCAACGGCTTCACTTCCCACATCCGACAAGATGCGCATCAGAAATATCCAGGAGGTCATCGCGACAATATTTTGTCCGATTCCGCCTAAAGAAGTCCGGATGATGTTCAAGAGTACCTTTGCATCCCAAACGATTTGTTGTACACCGACTTTTATGTGTTTGTTGCCTTTCAATAAGACCCATATCTGTCCGATTACTCCTATGCCACGTCCGATAGTGGTCGCGATTCCGGCACCTTCAATTCCGTAAGCCGGGATGAAACCCCACCCGTTGATCAGAATCGGATCTAAAATGATGTTCACTCCATTGGCAATCCAAAGGATTTTCATCGCAATTGCAGCATCGCCGGCTCCCCTGAAAATTGCATTGATGACAAATAAGAGAATGATAACTGCATTAGTACCAAGCATCCACTGTGTGTATTTATACCCATGTTCAATTGCCCAGGCATCGGCCCCCATCAAACCAAGAAGTTCTTTCGCATAAAAAATGCCTCCAATGGCAAAAGGAACCGAAACTAACAGACCCAGGAAAATTGCCTGTACAGCTGCTTTGCCACTTTCTTCCTTGTTCTTTTCTCCTGTTCTTCGGGCGATAATGGCGGTAATTGCCATAGATAATCCCATTGCCAGAGAATATAGCAGGTATAAGTAAGTTTCAGTGAGACCAACAGTTGCAACAGCCGATGCACCTAAACTTCCAATGAAATAGATGTCGACGATGGCAAATGTAGATTCCATGATTAATTCGAGCATCATGGGAATAGCCAATAAAAAAATAGCTCTTTTAAGGCTTATTTTAGTGTAATCAGCATCTGTTCCTTTGATAGCGTTTTTGAGTTCCTGCCAAAGGGTGAAGTTGCTGCTTGCGGTGTCCGGATTTGTATTCAACATATCAGATTTTTCTGGGGAAATAAATAAGTTTTCATTTCAAAACAAAAAAAACAAACTGAATGTTTATCCGTATATTGTTTTTTGTTGGTCGTGTATGCCTGATATTGATTCTATTTAGCGCCAATTCTGGGAAAAAACCTTGTCAGAAAATCATAAAATTTATTATTATTTTCCGGCTAAAGCATTAAATTTTTAACTTTGTGTTGCTTTGCAACATTACAAACAATTCAATTTTTATATTTATGAGATACATCATTTTATTTTTTCTGCTGTCGTTAAACAATGTGTTGATAACCTATGCTCAGCAAATAAACGTTGCTACCTACAACATCCGGAATGATAACAAGGGGGATGAGAAGAACGGAAATGGCTGGAAACAGCGTGGACCGGTGGTTTGTCAGTTAATTCAGTTCCATGATTTTGATATTTTCGGTAGTCAGGAGGTATTGAAAGGTCAGCTCGATGACATGCTGAATGCGTTGTCCGAATATGATTATGTTGGTGTGGGGCGGGATAATGGTCAGGACAAAGGGGAATTTTCGCCCATATTTTACAAAAGAAACAAGTTTAATTTGCTGGACTTCGGCACATTCTGGTTGTCGGACAAAACTGATCATCCCAATAAAGGGTGGGATGCCGCATTGCCGCGTATTTGCACCTGGGGCAAATTTGAAATAAAGGAAGGTTGCAAAAGCTTTTGGCTATTTAATTTACATTTCGATCATATCGGTGTGATTGCCAGACAGCAAAGTGCGAAGCTTGTGCTCGACAGAATTGTATCGATGTGTAACGGAGAGCCGGTTATCCTGATGGGTGATTTCAATGTGGATCAGTTCAATGAAGCTTATTTATTGCTGAATACATCCAGTTTGCTGAATGATGTCTATTCTTCGGCTGAAATTAATTACGCTATGAATGGAACGTTTAATAACTTTGACTCCAATCTCGTAACGGACAAGCGTATAGATCATATTTTTGTTACCGATCATTTTAAAGTGAACCGGTATGGTGTGCTAACCGATACTTACCGTGCAAGAACAGATAACCAACAAATTATTTCTTCGTCAAACTTTCCTAAAGAAGCTACACTGATACAATCTCAGGCACGTATGCCATCCGATCATTTTCCTGTGCTGACTACCTTAGTATTCAAATAAGAAGGATTCAATATACAACAAATGAAACAGGGTAAATCAATTTAGATTTACCCTGTTTCTTTTATGCTAAACTGCTTTCGATAAGCAAATCAACCTACATATGCTATTAAGCTTCAGTTGCTTCTTCAGCTTCTTCGTCTTTCTTTGCTTTTTTTGTTGATTTCTTAGGAGCTTCTTCGGCAGCCTCTTCAGCTACTTCTTCAGCTTTTGCTTTGGCAGCTTTTTTTGCTTTTTCTGCTTTTTCCATCTTCTCGGCAGCAGCGCTTACTAACTGATCTTTCAGGTCAGCTAATGACTGGATATCGCCTAAAGTAGTTTTTTCGATGTTCTGAGCAGGTGTGCTTTCCTCTTTCTTTGGTTTTCTGGCAGCAGCTTTCTTTGGTGCTTCGCCTGCAGATTCTGCCGGAGCTTTTTCTGCACGTTTGGCATCTTCGTGGATGCGGCTGTGTGAAAGAATAATGCGTTTCGCGTCTTTGTTGAATTCAATTACCTTGAAAGATAATTTTTCATCAACCTGAGCCTGTGAACCGTCTTCTTTAACCAAGTGTTTCGGAGTTGCGAAACCTTCCACACCATAAGGCAGAGAAATTACGGCGCCTTTGTCCATCATTTCAACAATCACACCTTCGTGGATGCTGTCAACAGTGAACATGGTTTCCAGTACATCCCATGGATTTTCTTCGATTTGTTTGTGGCCAAGGCTCAAGCGACGGTTTGCTTTGTCGATTTCGAGTACCTGAACATCGATTTCACTTCCAATCTGTGTAAATTCAGATGGATGTTTTACTTTCTTGGTCCATGACAAGTCAGAAATATGGATCAATCCGTCAACACCTTCTTCGATTTCAACAAATACACCGAAGTTAGTGAAGTTGCGAACTTTAGCAGTGTGTTTGGTGCCGATGGCATATTTTTCTTCGATATTTTCCCATGGGTCTGATTTCAGTTGTTTGATACCCAGTGACATTTTACGTTCTTCGCGGTCTAATGTCAGGATTACTGTTTCAACTTCGTCGCCTACTTTCAGGAAGTCCTGAGCAGAACGCAGGTGCTGAGACCAACTCATTTCAGATACGTGAATCAAACCTTCCACGCCCGGAGCAATCTCAACGAATGCACCATAGTCAGCCATCACAACTACTTTACCCTTCACTTTATCACCCACCTTCAGGTCAGCACTCAGTGCATCCCACGGATGAGCAGAAAGTTGTTTCAGACCTAAAGCGATACGTTTCTTTTCGTCATCGAAATCAAGAATAACCACGTTGATTTTCTGATCAAGTGTTACGATTTCTTCCGGATGAGAAACACGACCCCATGACAAGTCAGTGATGTGTATCAATCCGTCAACGCCACCCAGGTCGATGAATACACCATAAGAAGTAATGTTTTTAACAGTACCTTCCAGGATCTGACCTTTCTGCAGTTTGCCGATGATTTCTTTCTTCTGGTTTTCGAGTTCAGCTTCAATAAGCGCTTTGTGCGATACTACCACGTTTTTAAATTCATGGTTGATTTTAATCACCTTGAATTCCATGGTTTTGTTCACGAATACATCGTAATCGCGGATTGGTTTCACGTCGATTTGAGATCCTGGTAAGAATGCTTCTATACCGAAGATGTCGACAATCATACCACCTTTTGTGCGGCATTTTACGAAACCTTTCACGATTTCCTGAGATTCCAGTGCTTCGTTTACGCGATCCCATGAGCGGGTAGCGCGTGCTTGTTTGTGAGAAAGGATAAGCTGTCCTTTTTTGTCTTCCTGGCTTTCGATATACACTTCAACCTTGTCGCCGATTTTCAAATCAGGATTATAGCGGAATTCGCTCATCGGAACGATACCGTCTGATTTGTAACCA
>JAYFPG010000087.1:0-2794 GCA_034928085.1 Paludibacter sp. | reverse complement strand
AGGAGACATTTCAACCTTCACCTTATCACCGGGCAGGATTTTGATATAGTGCATACGCATCTTGCCGGAGATATGGGCGGTTATCACGTGACCGTTTTCCAGTTCTACACGGAACATCGCGTTCGACAACGCTTCGATGATAACACCATCCTGTTCTATTGCTGTTTGTTTGGCCATATCTGTTTAAATTGCTTTTGTCCCTAAAACTTGTTCTATATATTCAAATGTTGACAATATGTCTGCTTTACCTTTCCTCACTGCTACCGAATGTTCGAAATGTGCCGAGGGCATTCTGTCGATTGTTCGGGTAGTCCATCCATCGTTTTCAAACACCAACTGACGTTTACCTTGGTTGATCATCGGCTCGATGGCGATGGTCATTCCTGTTTTCAGCATGGTACCATTCCCTTTTCGTCCGTAGTTCGGCACTTCGGGCGATTCGTGCAGGTTGCGTCCAACTCCGTGACCAATCATTTCCCTAACCACTGAATAACCTTTAGCCTCGCAATATGACTGAATAGCCGATCCGATATCTCCCATTCGTTTCCCTTCAACAGCCTGTTCGATGCCCAGGAAAAGGGATTCTTTGGTTGTTCTCAGCAAATCCATGATTTCGGGTTTTACTTCTCCCACCGGAAAAGTATATGCACTGTCACCATGAAAACCGTTGATATACGCACCGCAATCCACAGAGATTATATCTCCTTCTTTCAGAATCACCTTTTCAGATGGTATCCCATGCACAACCTGGTCGTTTACTGATGTACAGATTGACTTTGGAAAACCTCCGTATCCGAGAAAACCCGGAACAGCACCATTATCTCTGATGAATTCTTCAGCAACTTTATCTAACTGTGCCGTGCTAACACCCGGCGCAATCAGTTTTGCAATTTCAGCCAACGTTTTGGCGACTATCTGGTTACTGATGCGAAGCAGTTCAATTTCTTCGTCAGTTTTTAGAAAGATCATCTGTTATATTTTCTATTTATCAATTTAAATTTCCTGTTTTCAAGAAACTAAACAGATAATAAATTTAATATGCCGACACATTACCGGTACGCCCTTTGATACGGCCTGATTTTAACAGACCATCGTAGTGACGCATCAATAAGTGACTTTCAATTTGTTGCAACGTATCCAGTACCACACCAACCAAAATCAGCAAAGATGTACCTCCGAAGAACTGCGCAAACTCCATGTTGATTCCCATCAGGGAAGCAAAAGCAGGAAGAATTGCAACAATAGCTAAGAAGATAGATCCGGGAAGTGTAATGCGTGACATCACCTCATCAAGGAATTCGGCAGTATGTTTACCTGGTTTACAACCCGGGATGAAACCGTTATTCCTTTTCAAATCTTCTGCCATTTGCGTTGGATTGATGGTGATTGCTGTATAAAAATAGGTAAACAGGATAATCAGGGTAGCAAACACCAAATTATACCAGAATCCCGTATTATTCATAAATGCACCAACAAAACCACTGACAGCTTCAGAATTTGCAAAACCAGCCAATGTAAGCGGGATAAACATAATCGCCTGGGCGAAGATGATCGGCATTACACCTGCAGCATTGATTTTCAATGGAATGTACTGACGTACACCGCCGTATTGTTTATTTCCAACCACTCTTTTCGCATATTGTACGGTAATCTTTCTGGTTCCCTGTACTAACATGATAGAAGCAGCAATTACAACCAGCAGGAAAATGATTTCGAGCAGGAACATAACCAAACCACCTCCTGAATCAACGAAACGGGAAGCAAATTCTTTAATCACTGCACCCGGGAAACGGGAGATAATACCGATAAGGATGATGAATGAAATTCCATTTCCTACCCCTTTATCTGTAATACGCTCACCTAACCACATCACAAACATGGAACCAGCAGTCAGGATAACGGTCGATGTAATGGTAAACCAAATGCCACCTGGTAAAGTTGAACCTGCCTGTTGAAGTTGCACACCTAAGTTAATCAGGTATGAAGGACCCTGTAAAATCAAAATTGCAACGGTAAGATAACGGGTAATCTGGTTCATTTTACGACGACCACTTTCCCCTTCACGTTGCATTTTTTGGAAATACGGCACCATGATTGTCAGCAACTGTACCGCGATAGATGCCGAAATGTAGGGCATGATACCCAATGCAAATATCGAGGCATTAGCAAACGCACCACCCGAGAACATATCCAACAAAGCCATCAACCCACCACTGGTTTGTGCTTTTAAAGCGGTTAACGCTGCTGGGTCGATACCGGGAAGAACGACAAATGAACCGAAACGATAGATCATAACAAACAAGAAGGTTGTTAAGAGCCTGCTGCGGAGATCTTCGATCTTCCAGATATTTTTGATTGTCTCTATGAGCTTTTTCATGTGTATATTTTATTTATCAAACACGTAGAATACATCCCGCGCTTATAATTTTACAACTGTACCTCCTAATGCCGTGATTGCTTCTTCAGCTGACTTTGAGAAAGCGTTAGCTTCTACATCTAATTTGGTAGTCAGCGCACCTTTACCCAGAATCTTCACTTTGTCGGTTTTTCCGATAAAACCATGTTTACGCAAATCATCCAGACCCACTTTGGTCAGACTGGCTGACTGAGCCAATGACTCAAGTGTTTCAAGGTTGATTGGTTTGAAAACAGTTTTATCCAGACTTTTAAACCCAAACTTCGGCAAGCGACGTTGAATCGGCATCTGACCGCCTTCAAATCCTACTTTTTTAGAATAACCTGAACGCGATTTCGCGCCTTTATGTCCGCGGGTAGAGGTGCCTCCAAGACCAGA